>JANMQT010000184.1:0-4044 GCA_031370675.1 Verrucomicrobiota bacterium | reverse complement strand
GCCGGCTCAGGTCCCACGCATTGGCGGGCTCATTGAAGTAATCGTTATACGCGTTCACCTGCTGGTAGCGCAGTTCGACCCCGGCGTTGGTCGCCAATTTCAAATGCCAGCCATCGGCGCCCTTGGTGACCGTTTTCCCGTCCTTGTCCGTGATGGTCCCCACGGCACCGCCCATCGGGATGTCGAAGTTGAGTTTAAACTCCGTGCGGTTCGCGATGGCAAAGTTATTGTCGAGAATTTCCGAATAATAGTAGGAGCTTAACGTTCCGCGATTCACGTAATAAAAGAACGTGTTGTTCACGATACTGAAAGCGTCGTTGATTTTCAGGGTCTGGACCACCTGCGCGCTGAAGCTGCGGCCGCTCGAGCCATCTCCGGGGGCCAGCAGCCGCACGCTGCGGGCTAGGTTGACCGTCGGGCCCGGGGTGACGGTGTTAAAGCCGCCGAAGATGATCTGATTGTTTTGCACGCCATTCAACAGGCCCACGGTGCCGGTGATGTAACGCCCATGGTCGATCAAGTCCTGAGTCGGACGATTAATGCCGAAGTTTTCGGTGTAGTCGGCCCAGAAGCCTTCAAAATTGAAATCCAAGGTGTAATTCGCGCTCGGGGTCCATGTCAGTGCGGTGTAAAGCGCCTGCGTGTATTGGTGGCCATTTTCGTAAAAACTCCCGGACTCCTCGCCGGCGAAACTCACGCGAAAGGCCAGCTTGTCCTTGATAATCGGGCCGCCGAAGTCGGCCTGGTAAAGGTATTGGCCATACGAGCCGAACGTCGCGCCGACGTTGCCCTGAAACTTGTCGAAATACGGGCGCTTGGTGTTCAGGTTGACTGAGCCGCCGGTGTACTGCGACACGCCGAGAATGACGGTCGGCGGACCCTTGATGATGTCGACGGATTCCACGGAGTTGAAATTGACCGGCAGACCGTTGCCATTCGAAGTCAGGCCGCGGCGCATGCCGTTGACGAACAAATCGGCCGTCTGGCCGCGGATGCTCGGATTCGACGGCGCGCCGAAATTACTCGGCGTGTAGCTCGAAGAGGTGAGCTTGGCGAAATCGCGCACGTCGAAGATGGCAATGGTGTCGAGTTGTTCACGCGAAATGACCGTCACATTGCGCGGGACATCCAGGATGTTGCTGTCGAGACCGAACGCCGAGCTGAAGGGGCGGACGGTGGGCAGGACTGCTTCCTCAATCGGCGTGTCCGTCACGATAACACGCGCCGGGCTCGACGAGCCCGCCGGAGCGGTGGCAGGCGCCTCCTGTGCAAGCAGGAGTGGAGTAGTGCAGGCGAGACCGGCAAAGCCGGCCAAAAGGGCTCGAAGAGCCAAGGGAAGTAAGGTTTTCAAGTGTGGCAAGGTGAAGGAGTTGAACAGCGCCGCAGTTAGCACGCGATATGCCACCAAATGAAATCATCCGTCAATTCAGAGTCGCGCCGTCTCTGTAACATTTTGTGCCGCTGTGGTTCTGGTTATTTTCCGCCACGGAATCGTTGCGACTGGTGAGAATCGCGCTTTGACTGCGGCCATGAATCTCCTCGCCAGACTAGGCCTCGGTTTCGCCCTTGCGGTCACCCTGCCCGCTGCCGAGCCGCGGATTAGCGAAGGCGAAATCGACGGCGCGAAATTCGTCATCGCCGCCCCGGAGAAATGGAATGGCTCCGTCCTGATCTACGCTCACGGCCTGCGACCGGACGACGGACCGCTGGTGGTGGAATTGCTGCCCTTAAAATCCGCCCACCGTGAACTGCTCGATCGCGGGTGGGTCATCGCCGCGACCAGCTACCGGCGGAACGGACTCGTGGTCGCCGACGGACTGTTGGATCTCCTCGCGCTGCGCGACGAAATCACGAAGCGCTGCGGGGCGCCGGGCCGCGTCATCCTGCAGGGCGAGAGCATGGGCGGAACCATGGCCGTCCTGCTGATGGAGCGTGAACCCGCCAAGTTCTCAGGTGCGCTGGTGGTGGGCGCGGCGCTGCAGCTGGAAGAGAACGGTCGGTTGGTCGACTTCACATCCCAGCCGGGCGGACCTCTGCTCTTACTCAGCAACCGGACCGAGGTGGATGGCCCTCGTCGATACGCCGGACGAGCCAAGGACGCCAAGGTGCCGCCCGTGGTGTGGCTCGCGGACCGGGATGGACATGTGAACGTCAACCAACGCGAGATCGGCACAGCCCTGGCCGCGCTCAATCGCTGGCTCGACACCGCCATCGCGCCGGCGGACCAGGACAACACGCAAGCGCCCGAGCCCCGCGCCTCCGCGATGATGCGGACCGCAGGGGTCGGCCGCGCCGCCATGACACAGCGCAATCCCCTTTACGGAAATATCACGCTGGATTTCCAAGCGTCCGACTTTACCGCGCTCGGCATCGCGGCCGGCGACAATTTCACGCTCGAGTTCGGCGGCAAGAGAGTTCCGGTGAAACTCGGCAAAACCTACGGCGACGTGCCGCGTGGAAAGTATGTGGCGTTTTTCGACGCCGAGGACCGGCTCCTCATCGCGATCAACTACGGCAACGCCGCTGATGCACTCGGGATCAAGGTAGGTGAGGTCGCGAGCGTGACGAAATCTGCCCCTTAGCGCAGAGTGCGACGCAGGTGGTTCGGGTTGTCCCTAACACGATGCCAACGGGTCTGACCGTCCGCGGGCGCGGGCGGCACCTGCTTTCCGCGCCGAGCGCCGAGTCGGACGCCGAGGGAAACTCGAAGTCCAAAATTCGAAGTCCGAAGAAAGTTCGAAGATGTTTGAATCGAGCTAGGCCAAGGTCGGGGTCCAAAGCGCCGCAGGCGGGTTCGAAATTAGCCGGTGGTGCCAACCACCGGATCTCCGCGAATGAAATACCGGAACCCCGGCGGGGTGACCGAAGACGCCGGCAAAAAATCGGACGTCCCTCCCGGGACTGGACGAACCCGTCTTGCTCTACCTGCGGTTGGCACCGCCCGCTAATGTCAGACGAGCCTCCGGTCCTCAAAGGCGCGCCTTCCGAGGTGGACCGCGACCTCCGGGCGCGATGGGTCAGGCTTGGCAGCCCGCGGGTGCGGGCTGCACTTGTTTTTGTCAACGCGCTCGGAGATCGCGTGCCACCAGACCTCACTCCGGCGTCGAGAGAATCTGTTCCAGCACACGCGCCGAATGTTCCGCGGCGGTCTTGAGGTATATCTCTTCCTCGTTCGGACCCGCCTGCCCGCCGGCGAGGTCGCTCAGGCCTCGCACGATCAGGCACGGAATCTTGTTCGCCCAACAGACGTGCGCAATCGCGGCCGATTCCATGTCTAGGCATTCCGCCTTCCACACGGAAAACACAAACTCGCGGTAAGCCGCGTTATCGCAAAAGACGGTGCCGCTCACGCCGGTCCCGCCGTAGTTCACCTTGCAGGCGCGCCCTTTCATCATCGGCGGCTTGAGATCCACCAGGGCGCGTTTGGCAAGCGCAATCAGGCCCGGGTCGGCCGGAAACGTCGCCACCTGCTCGTATTTCGGCAGGCCCGCGCGGATCACCGTGACGTCGTCCGGGAAGAACATGTGGAAGTTAGGATAGTGCGGCTTCATGTAGGGCGGCACCTGGAATTTCCCCGGCTCCCGCTCGTTGAGCAGTGCGCCTTCGCCGTGATAAGCCCACCGCTCGGGAATGACCACGTCGCCCGGGGTGTAGGCCGGATTGATGCCGCCCGCGATGCCCGTGAAAAACACCTCCTTCACGGGAAATTTCGAGAGGGCTAGCTGCGTCGTCATCGCGGCGTTCGCCACGCTCATGCCAGACAGGAAAAACAGGCAGCGGCGCTTCCCGACCCAAGCCGATTCGAACGCCACGCCGTTGACCTTCGTCATCTTGAGCGTGCCCTTGCGATCGAGCACGAGGACCTTCTTCATCGCCGTCAGCTCCTCCGGGAACGATGCCATCACTATGCTGTACGGCGGCGGCGGAGACGGATTTCGACTCTTCGCGCTCGCGTCGGGCGCAACGAGAACGACGAGAAACAAGCTGAGCAGGGCAACGATTCGGCGGTGCATGATGGTGAGGGAGTTGGTGAGAAGAGCGGTT
>JANMQT010000158.1:0-2462 GCA_031370675.1 Verrucomicrobiota bacterium | reverse complement strand
CTCCAGGGTCATCGCATAACCCTGCATGGCCAGCGCCGGATCGTAGCGCAAGCCCTCGTCGCGCAGAAACGCGTGCTGGCCGTTGAATTCATGCCACGTGAAGTTCATGTCTTTTTCGTTCAGCACGTGGTAGATTTTTTTCCGACCCTCGAGCGGCACGTGCGGGTCCTGCCGGCCCCAGCACATCAGCATCTCACCCTTGATTTCACCCGCCCGCGCGAGGGTATCGTCCCCCGTTTTACAGAGCGTCGCGGTGTGCAGGTCGGTCGCGTAAAAGCAGGCGCTGGCCCGCACCTCCGGATTCGTCACGGCCGCGCGGAAGCTCAGGTGACCGCCGATGCAGATGCCGAGCGCCCCCAGCTTTCCGCTGCAGCCGGGATCCGCTTTCAGGTAATCCAGCACGGCCCGCGAATCACCGTCGAGCGCCGCCAGCGCCTTTTCCTTCTTGAGTTCGTTCCCGCGATCCGCGCCCGCCTGATCATAGGCGAGCACGCGTCCGGCCGGCTCGAACTCATGATAAATCTCCGGGGCCGCGACAATGTATCCGTGGCCCGCGATCAACGCCGCAGTCCGGCCAATCGGTGCCGTGATTTGGAAAATCTCCGAGTAGAAGACGATCCCGGGATACCGGCCCTCCACCGCCGGCCGCCAAATGTGTGTCCGCATTGGGCCCGTTGGGGTCGGGAGTTCCACCGTCTGGCATTCCTGGATCGTCATAGGCCCGCGAGACTACCCACCCGCCCGCCCCCTGCCAAGCCGCGCGAGTCACGCGTCGTCCTCTGTCCCCCGACCTCTGTTCTCTGTCCTCTGTCTTCTGTCATCTGGTCCCCAACGCCGTCAGATCTTGCTGGGTTTTGAGCGTGTCGGGGTGCTCGGCCCCAAGCGTCTTCGCTCGAATCGCGAGCGCCCGCCGGTAGTCGCGCTCCGCCTCGTCCCGCCGGCCGCGCTTTTCGGCAATGCGCGCCAGGCTCACGAGCGAAACAGCCACTTGCGCGTGACTCTCTCCGAGAAGTTTTTCCCGGATTCCCAATGCGCGGCGGGCCATCGCCTCCGCTTCCTCCAGCTTTCCCGCGTCGCGAAGCACATCGGCAAGGTTGCTCATCATCCTGGCCGAGGCCGGATTCTCTTCGCCGGAGACCTTGAGGGAAATCGCGAGCGCCTGTCGCGCCATGGGTTCGGCTTCTCCCGCCTTTCCTTGAACCGCCAGCAACACCGCCACATTGCTCAACGAGATGGCCACGTCGCTGTGATCCTCGCCCAGGGCTTTCCGGCGGATCTGCAGCGCCCCGAGGATCAGCGGTTCGGCTTCGGCCAGCTTGCCCTCGGCTTGAAGCACCACGCCGAGATTGTTCATGGAGTTGGCCACGTTGGGATGTTCGTCACCCAACGCGTGCCGAAATCCCGCCAGAGCCTCGCGCGCCACGGGTTCCGCCTCCGCCAGCTTGCCCTGCGCCCGCAACAATTCCGCGAGGTTGTTCCGGAGCACCGCCACATCGGGACTCTCCTCCCCGAGCGTCTTCCGGTAAATCTCCAGCGCCTGCCGGGCGATCGGCTCCGCCTCCGCCAGCTTGCCCTGCTCGCGCAGCACGTCCGCCAGGTTGCTCATCGATTGCGCCACGTCGATGTGCTCGGCACCCAGCGCTTTTGTCCGGATGGCGAGAGCCCGACGCTGGAGCGCCTCGGCCTCGTCGAACTTGCCCTGGACGTCCAGCAGCACCGACAGATTGTTCAGCGCCGTCGCCACTTCCGCGTGTTCCGGGCCGTAAATCTTCGGACTGATCTCGATGGCGCGCCGGAACACCACCTCCGCCTCGGCCAGCTTGTCCAACGCCTGCATGAGCGTCCCGCGATAACTCATCGCTTCCAGAATCGCCGTATGCTCGGGGCCATAGAGCGCCTCCTCGCGGGCCTGGGTCTGGTCCCACACTTCCAGCGATTCCGCGTACTTGCCCTCGACGTAAAGCACCGCGCCGAGCTTCTCGCGCGCCGCGATCCACTCCTGCGCGTCCTGCTCGTCGACCAGCGCACAGGCCGCGCGGTAGGTCGCTTCCGCATCGGCAAACTTCAGCTGCGCGTTCTGCGCGTCGCCCTGCAGCACGAGGGCCTTGAGCTCGCCCTTCGCGGCGGATTTCTCTTTCTGCTCGGCGCTGGCCTTGGCCTGTGCGGCGGCGAGGCGCGCCGCGCGAAAATCGGCCACCGCCAGGGCCGCGTTGGATTCCGACGCCGCAAACGCCTTCGCGGCAAAGTCAGCCAGCGCGCGATCGTAGTTCGTGGCCGCCGGATTCGCCCGCACCATCGCGGTGAAAATCGTCAGCTCCTTCTTGAGGTCGTCGACCGCGACCTTCTGGTCGCTGGCGATTTGCGTGAGGGCGCGCTGGTATTTCTCCTCATCGGTCAGCGTCTCGCCCGGCGCGGCGGCCAGATTGTAGCGCGCGGCGAGCAGCTCGGCGGTTCGGCGGTAT
>JANMQT010000141.1:0-21841 GCA_031370675.1 Verrucomicrobiota bacterium | reverse complement strand
TGATTGCGCAGTTGCCTCTCCGGCGAGGCTCTGCTACAAGACGGGCGATCAGAGCCGTATTTTCCCCGTTTTGAAGCGCTGTTCGCTCTCCTTGTTTTTCGCGGTGGCCGGCATCGCCGCGTTGCTCCTTCCGCGCGTGGTCTCGGCGCAGGATCTCCGCGAACACGCGCTACCCTTTTCCGCCTGGATCGATCTCCGGCCGACGACCGTGGACGTCGCACCCCAGGCGGTCCCTGGCTGGATCGAGTCGATGGAATTTACCGGGCCCGAGGATCTCGGCGTGGGGCCGCGCGCGGATGACGGTCCGCGTTCGATACACCGCATCCGTCTGAATGCGCCCCCGGGCGCGGATGCCCTGTTGATCCGTCTTTACTTCGAGGACCTGCCGGAATCCGGACCGATCGTCACGGCCTGGGACGAGTTGGGGCACCGCCTCTGGACTTCGCAGCGTCTGGGCGACGGGCTGGCGCTCTCGAACGCCAAGTCCATTTCCGTCCCGGCCAAGGGACTTGACTACGTGGAAATCGAAGTGCCGGGTGATGGCTCCCTCCTGCGCAGCGCGTATCTCAATTGGCTGGGTCGCGAGCAGGTGCTGGCACCGATCGACGACCACTCGCGCCGGGCAGTGGCGGAGCCCTTCCGGCCCGCGGCGCCACTCGGGCCATCAGCACAGGACGGGGATTTATTTCTGCACGGCGTGGTCCGCGCGTCGTTAACGAACGAAACGCATTGGTTGAATCGGCCCCAGGGAGGATTCGTGGCGTTTGATTGTCCGCTCGAGAAATCCCCGCTGGTAGCCCTGGTCACCTTCGAGGTCCTGGGACTCGATGCGGAGGTTCTCCCGGAATTGATCGTTAACGGCCGGTCGCTGGGCAGCGTCAACATCGCTTTGCCCGACCTCGCCGACCCGGGTTACCGCGGGGAATTGAAGGACAACAATCCGTCGATGGGGTTTCGCTATTCGGGCTGGCTCCGCGCACAGAAGTTGATCCCCACGCTGCTGCTCGGGACAGGCGGGAATCGCCTCGAGCTGCGGCTACCCGCCACGGCAGGGCCCGCGGCCGTGCGGACAGTCGAAATCCAATTGAAATACGCTTGGGATAAGTTTGATTACGAAGCGGCTCCGACTCGTTGACCATGAACCCTTCACCGCTTCAGTCCGCCCGCCTCCCGCTGCGTCGCCCGCGCGGCTTCACCCTGCTGGAGATCATGCTGGTGGTCACGATCATCATGCTGCTGCTGGGCGCAGGAGTCTTCTTCCTCGGCGACCAATTCACGATTGGGCAGCGGGCGCGGGTCCAGGCCGACTTGCAGGGGCTCACGACAAACCTGCGCACCTACCAGATGATGAACGGTTTTTTTCCGACGGCGCAGCAGGGCCTGCAGGCCCTCGTGGTCCCTCCCACGACCGAGCCCAAGCCGAAGCAGTGGGTGCAGCTTTCGACCAAGATCCCGCAGGATCCGTGGGGGAACGACTACGTCTACGTTTGCCCCGGCAAACACAATCCGAAGACCTTTGACCTCTATTCGAAGGGCGCGGATCGTCTGCCCGAAACCGAGGACGACATGGGCAACTGGGACAAGTAGCGGACCGTCCCACCGGCCGTTTTGGCTGGTGGAATCGACCGATGTGGGCTAAAGCTAGGGCATGGATCTCGTCCGGAAAGCTTTTTGGGTGCTCGTGACCATCATGTTCACGTTCCTGTTTGCCGTCCTGTTCGAGCATGGAACCGTGGACTTTGTGAAAAACCTCGAAAAGGATCTGAAGACCGTTCGCGACTTCATCAAGCCACCGCCGCGCAAGCCGGACACGAGCGACAAGATTCCGGCGAAATAACCGCGCCGGGCGGGCTGGAAATGCGGTGGCGGTTCAATACGCCGCCTGGGCGCCTTTGAGATTGCGACGCGCGATCCACGGCATCAACCCCCGCAGGCGCGTGCCGACCTTCTCGATCGGATGCTTCTCGCCGGCCTTCAAGAGTTTGGTGTACGTCTTGCGGCCGGTCTGGTATTCGCGAATCCAACGTCGCGCGAACGTGCCATCCTGAATTTCCTTCAGCACCTTCTTCATCTCGGCGCGAACCGCACGATTGATGATGCGGGGTCCGGTGATGACATCGCCAAACTTCGCCGTCTCGGAAATCGAAAACCGCATCCCCGCAATGCCCGCCTCGTTCATCAGGTCGACAATGAGCTTCAGCTCGTGCAGGCATTCGAAGTACGCCATCTCGGGTTGGTACCCGGCGGCGACCAGCGTTTCGTAGCCCGCTTGCACCAGCGCGGTCGCGCCACCGCAAAGCACGGCCTGTTCGCCAAAGAGATCCGTCTCGGTCTCCTCCTGGAAAGTTGTTTCGAGCACGCCAGCGCGCGTGCCGCCGATCGCCTTGGCCCAGGCCAGCGCGAGCTTCTTCGCCTGCTTTGATGGATTCTGGTAGATCGCGATCAACGCGGGCACGCCCTTGCCCTCGAGGAACTGCCGCCTCACGATATGGCCGGGCCCCTTGGGCGCCACCATGAACACATCGACGTCCTTCGGCGGCTTGACGGTGCCGTAGTGAATGGCGAAACCGTGGCAAAACACGAGTGCCTTCCCCTTCTTCAACACCGGTGCGACCTCAGTCTGGTAGATCGGCGCAATCTTGAGGTCTGGGGCGCAGAACATGATGACGTCGGCCTGCGCGGCCGCGGCGCGCACGTCGAGCACCTCAAACCCCTTTTCGGCGGCCACCGCGCGCGAAGGGCTGCCGGGATACAGGCCGATGAGCACGTTGACGCCGCTGTCCTTGAGGTTCAATGCGTGGGCGTGCCCCTGGGAGCCGAACCCGATCACCGCCACCGTCTTCTTCTGGAGTACGGCGAGATTTGCGTCCTTGTCGGTATAAATTTTGGCGGCCATGGATTTTCGGTGGTGGGTGGGATCGATTTCTTTATTCGGTGCGCATCATCGCGAGCTTGCCCGTGCGGGCGAGACCGGTGATGCCAAAGGGGCTCATCATCTTGAGGAACTTGTTGATCTTCGCCTCGTGGCCGGTCAGCTCGATCACGAGGCTGTTCAGCTGCATGTCGACGACCTTGGCGCGGAAGATTTCGCAAATCTGCATGATCTCCGGCCGCGACGGCGCCTCGGCCGTCACGCGCATCAGCACGAGCTCACGGTCGACATATTCCCCATCGCGAAAATCCTCGATCTGGATCACGTCCACGAGCTTCTGCAGTTGCTTGATGACCTGTTCGAGCACGGCGTCATCGCCGCGCACCACGATGGTCATGTGAGCGATGGTCGGATCGACGGTCGGGCCGGTGTTTAGCGTGTCGATGTTGAAACCGCGTCCGCTGAACATCCCGGCGATACGCGCAAGGACGCCGAAGCGATTTTCCACCAGAACCGAAAGCGTGTGGCGCATATTTCCTTGTTTCCTGGGCAACCCTATTTACCGGGAGCGGAGACTCCGGACGATTGGGGCTTTCGTCAAACGGATTTTGGACCTATGACCCTGCGATTCATGTTATTCACGATTCCATCCGGAACCTTTGGCGCATACCTTTTTGATTGCGATGGGACGCTGGCCGACACCATGCCGCTCCATTATCGCGCGTGGCGGGCGACCCTGGATCCGCTCGGCGCAAATTTCCCGGAGGAGCTGCTTTACCAGCTGGGCGGGACCCCAACGCGGCGCATCGTCGAGATCCTCAACGAAAGCCAAGGTCTCGCGCTGCCCGCCGACGACGTGGCACGACAAAAGTCGGAGACATTCGTCGCCTTGCTGGCGGACGCGCGTCCCATTGAAGAGGTGATGAGCCTCGCGCGTCGGGCCATCGCGGCCGGGGACAAGGTGGCGGTCGTGACGGGCAGCGCGCGTTGGGTAGTTGACCGGATCCTTAAGGCGATTGGTGCGCGCGATCTTTTCGCGACCGTGGTGGCATCGGAGGACGTGGCGCGCGGCAAGCCGGCGCCGGATTGCTATCTCGAAGCTGCGCGGCGGCTTGGGGTACCGGCGAGCGATTGCCTGGTTTTCGAGGACACGCGCACCGGCATCGAAGCGGCGACGGCGGCCGGCATGCAATCGGTGTTCGTGCCGCGGCGGCGGTGAAGGTCGTCGATGGACGTTTCGCCGAATCGTCCCAAATATCCCGATGAGATATCGTTCACCCGCACGATTCACGAATCGATGCTGTCACGTCTCCGTACCTGAACGGATGAAATTGCGATGACATTGCCGCATGGACGATCATTCGCGCAGGTCGTAATTTCGCGCTTTCCAAATATTTCAAACTTTCTTCGAGCTTCGAAATTCGAGCTTCGACCTTCCCACGCCGTCCGGCACGGCAATCAGTCCGTCTCCGCAATCGCCTCGTCCTCCTGCGTCACGCGGATGACTTCCTCCACGGTGGTCATCCCCTGTCGCACCCGCCGCCAGCCGTCCTGTCGCAGGGTCACCATGCCCTCGGCCACCGCGACCGCCTTGAGCACACCGCCGCTGGCCTTGTGCACGATTTCCTCACGCAGGCGCTCGGTCACCGGACAAATCTCGTAGATCGCCGCGCGTCCGAGGTAACCTGTGTGACGGCACGCATCGCAGCCGACGCCCCGCTTGAAACGGTGCCCAAATTCGCGCGGAACGCCGATCGATTCAAGGTACGCGGGGTCGTAGTCGTGATCCTCGACGCATTGCAAGCACACCGTGCGCACGAGCCGCTGCGCGATGAACGCGCGCACGACGCTGGCGACCAGGAACGCCTCGACGCCCATGTCGAGCAAGCGGGTGATGGCGCCTACCGCGTCGTTCGTGTGCAGGGTGGAAAACACGAGGTGCCCGGTCATGGCGGCGCGAATGCCGATTTCGGCGGTCTCGAAGTCGCGCATCTCGCCGACCATGACGACGTTTGGATCCTGGCGGAGGATGGAGCGCAGGCCGTTGGCGAAGGTGAGGTTGATTTCGGGGCGAACTTCGATCTGGCTCACGCCGGGCAGCCGGTACTCGACAGGGTCCTCGATCGTGATGATGCGGCGCTGCACGGAATTGATGCTGCTCAGGAAGCAATAAAGGCTGGTTGATTTACCCGAACCGGTCGGCCCCGTCAGCAGCATGATCCCGTTCGGCTGGGCAAGCAGCGTCTTCACCAGCGCAAGATGCGCGTCGCTCATGTCGAGCCGATCCAGTCCAAATCGCTGCTCGTCGCGGGCCAGCAACCGCAGCGAGATGCTTTCGCCGTGCACGGTCGGAATCGTGGAGACCCGCACGTCGATGTCGCGCGTGCCGTCCTTCAGGTTGATGCGGCCGTCCTGCGGCAGGCGGCGCTCGGCGATATCCATGTGGGCCATCACCTTCAGGCGGCTGATGATCGCGCTCTGCAACAACCGCAGCTGCGGCGGCACCGCGGTCTCGTGCAGGATGCCATCGATCCGATAGCGGATGCGCAGATCGTTCTCCAGCGGCTCGACGTGGATGTCGGTCGCCCGCTCCGCGATAGCCTCGCGGATGATCAAGTTCACGAATTTCACGACGCTGGCCTCGGGATCGTCGGCGTTGAGATCCGCCGCGATCGACTCGCGATCCGCGGGCAGATCGAGGGAAGCATTATTTTGGATGAGCTGGTCGAAAGTTTCCGCGCCCACCCCGTAGAGCGTCTTGATCGCGCGGATCAGCGGCGCGCGGGGCACGAGCAGCCAGCGCAACGTCTTGCCCGGGGTGAGTTGCGCGGCCAGCTGGCGGGCGACCGGATTGAAGAGGTCGTAGGTCGCGAGCGTGAGGGAGTCGTCAGTCTTCTCGAGCGGCAGGACGTGGTGTTGGAAAACGAAGCGGCTCGGGAGTGCCTTTACGGCCTCCCGCTCGACCTTGGCGGGATCCAGCCGTGGCTCATACGGGACGTCGAAGGCCTCGGCGAGATGCGCGAGAAAGCGGCCCTCGTTCACCTTGGGCGAATTGAGTGCCGTGTTCGTCCACGTCACGCCGGGTTCGCGCGCATCGGCGAGCTGGCCCGCCTCCTCGAGACTGGGCACCCCGGCCGCCACAAGCGCCTCGACCAGCTTTTGGCGGAAGGGTGACATTCGAATCAAATACGACCTGCTGAAACGACCAGTGCCCTGCGCCTAGCCACCCATTGAGGTGTCTTCCTTGCGCACGACTTCCTTGGGAGCGGGCGTGGGGCTGGGCTTGGCCTTTTTGGACTTGGGCGGCGGCTGCTCCACCCGAATCGCCTTGCGCACCGAGTTCGGCGCGGGCTGCGGGCGGCCCGGCGGGTAGAGCTGCCCGGCGAGGTCACCTGTCATGTAATAGCGCTGTTCCTCGTCGTACTTGCCGCGCGCAATCTGTTTGGCGGTGTTCATAACCACCGGGTGCAGCAGGATGATCAGTTCCGATCGATTGTCGCTGCGGCTCTGCGACTTGAAGAGATAACCCAGGATGGGAATCCGGCTGAGAAACGGCAGCCCGTTTTGGCTCTTCGACTCATCCTGCTTGATCAAGCCGCCCAGCACGATGGTGCTATTGTTTGCCACTGAGACCGTCGAACGCACGTAGCGCGTGGCAATCGTCGGCACGCTATTCCCGGCAATGCTGACCGAACCGCCCGCCACGACGGAATCAATCTTCTGGTAAATGTCGAGCGTGACCTCGTTGTCGCTATTGATCAGCGGAATGACTTCCAATTGCAGCGTGACACTCTTGAAGGAAATCGAGGCGCTGACGGCCGAGGTGTTGCCGTTGAAGATGGTCCCGGGGCTTGTGACGTTGGAAAGGGTCTGCGTCGGGACGGCGATTTCCTGACCGCTCGCAATCACCGCTTTCTTGTTGTTGCTGGCGAAAACTACCGGCCGTGAAATCGTTTTGAAGCGGCTGCTGCTTTCGAGGAGCTTGACCAGGATATCGAAACCGTTCGTCGCGTTGATGAGCGCGCCCGCTCCGTTGAAGCCGCCGAACGCCGCCGCCAGCGCCTGAATTACCGAGGCGCCCGACGACGCAGGGGTGGTACCCGGATTCGGGTTCGATGGATCCACCGGCCCATTTCCCGTAAACCTGGTAAATCCCTTCACGCTCCCGGTCCGGAGCAGGTAATCCACCCCACTGTCGATGCCGTCGCCCAGTGAGAATTCGCCGATCACCGCCGATATGAGCACCTGCGGCGCGCGCACATCGAGCTGCGCGATAATCTTGCTCACGCGATCGACCGCTTCGCCGCTGCCTTGCACGATGATGGCGTTGTCGCGCGGATCCGCGATCAGCTTGGTGTTGCCGACGATCACCGCGCTTGGCGAGGTGTCGGCCTGCTGAGTCTCGAGGCCCTGCGTCAAATTCAGACCGCCGCCCCCGCCTGCGCCCGTCCCGCCGGCCCCGGTGCCGCCGGCGGAGCGATTCTGGTTGTTGGCGAAGAGGGGATTCTGGGCACCCGTCTGGCCCGCCGGACGGCCTTGCGCGCCGGCCGCTCCCCCGGCTCCGGACTGATCGCTGCCGGGCTCGGTCAGTGATTGGACAAGAATGGGAAGGATGTCCCGCGCGGAAACGAACTTGAGCCGGCGCTTCACCGGATCGGCAAACGGCGTGTTCGCGTCGAATTCCTCGATCAACCGGCGCACCAGCGGCATGTTGATCGGGCGGGTCACGACGTGCACGCGGTTGGTGCGCACATCCGCTGTAATCTGAATTTTGCCCACCACGATGGCGTCCTCGGTCATCCCGCCGAGCGCGCTCGACAGACCGGGATTTTCCAGCACACCGGGCACGGCCACATTCGCGGGATTGGGATTGCCGGCCTGGTTGGCGGCGGGCCGCGGGCGCACGCGATTGCCGGTGGGCGCGGCGGCGGCTTCCTTGCGCTCAAAAACGGAATTCAAAAACTCGACGGCCTTGGTCACGTCCGCCCGCTCCAGCCGGATGAATTCCTCGACGACCTCGGCCGGCGGAATGTCGACATCGCGCACCAGCTGCACGAGCTTGCGGATCACGCTCGTGCTTTCGGTGACGAGGAGGGCCCCGGATTTCGGCAGCGCGACGAACGAAGTGTAGAGATTCGCCGTGATGTATTGCTGCAGGATCTGCTGCAGCTCGGTCGGATCCAGATAGCGCAGGCGAAAGAGGTACGACACGACCAGCTCGCCGTCCGGCAGTTGGGAGAAGTCGGAATAGATCGAGACGCCGGCGCCGCGCGCATTCTTGCTCAGGCCGAGCACCTTGGTGACGCCGTCGCCGGGGACGATGGAAAACCCATTCAGCAGGAGCGCGGTTTCGATCAGCTTGATCGCCTCGGACTTCGTCACCTTGCCGTTGACGACGATGTTGATCTGGCCCTGGATGGTGGAGTCAAGGACCAGCCGCTTGCCGGTGAGGCGCTCGTAATAACTGAGCACGTCGCGGACATCGGCATTGGGCAGCTGCATCTGGACCATTTCCTCGCCTGCGCTGGACCCGGGGCCCGGCACGCCGGCCACCGGCGGAACGACAATAGGCGGCGGGGTGACGGGCAGCGGCAGGGGTCCGGCGGGAGCCTGGGCACGGGCCATCCCGGCCGGGAGCGAGCACGCCAGGGACAACAAAAGGGCGCTAGCGCGCATCAGACGGCACGGCTGGAGAAGGAACACTAGGGCAGTAAACGGTCTTTTGGCCCCGAGGTCAAACCATGCGGGCCGGATTGCGCTGGATGGCTTCCTCCTCTAACCTTGCCACTGTGCGGAAGTTTCGCCCACGCGCGTTCACCTTGGTCGAGATCGCGGTCTCCATCGCGCTCGTCCTTTTGATCCTCGCGCTCGCCCTGCCAGCCCTCGACGGAATGTTCGCGGCCGGGCGCCTGCAGAAGTCGATGGAGACCTTCGACACCTTCGTGGCGCAGGCCCGTGAACGCAGCATGGCCGACGGCCGCGTCTACGTCCTCTCGTGGGACAAGCAGAAGATCCGGATGTCAGCCGACGGACCGGCCCGCGAGGACCTCGACGCCATCGAGCAGGTCTTTACCCCTGGCGATGCGGAATCGTATTCGCTCCTCCTGCCGGCGGCGATCGAGAAGGATCCCGCTCCGGAATGGACCTTTTGGCCGACCGGCACCTGCGAACCCGCCACCGTTCTCTACAAGGGGCCGTCCGGTTCGTGGGAGTTGCGCTATTCCGCACTCTCCGCCCGGCCCACCATCCGATCGTTTGTCGCCCGATGAGCGCGCGGAACTTTCGGGCCCATCGCCGCCGCCGCGGCTTCATGCTGCTGGAGATCATGCTCGCGGTCGCGATCTTCGCGATGGGCGTCGTCACGCTGGGTGCGGCGCTTACGCAATGCTTGATCGCTCAGCGATTGCGCGGCGAATCCGAACGGGCGCGGCTCGCGCTGCAGAACCGCATGGGGGAAATCCAGGCGAACCCGGCCATGCCGGATAATTCCGCCCGCCGGGAATTGAAGGGTGCGTTTGCCGGCTTGACGATGCTTGAGACGCGCAAGGTGCTGGAATTCAAAAACGAGGAGGGCGTCATCATGTCCGGCCTCAACCAGGTGATCCTCACGGCCGAATGGGACAGCGAGGGTGAACGCCACCGCCGGACTTCCACATTTTACCTGCTGCGCGGCAACTGACCGGCCCCCATGCCCCCGCCCCGCCCCCATCATCAGCGAGACGCCTTCACGCTGCTCGAGATCCTTCTTTCGGTGGCGATCCTGTCGATGGTCGCGATTGCGCTTTACCAATTTGTCGGCTCGACGCTCACCTCCGCGAGCGTCGCGTATAACTCCGGCACGCTGCAATCCGACCTGGCGGGATTCAACCGCTTGTTTCAGGCGCAGGCCGTAAACCTGCCAGCGCGCGTCCCCAGCGGCGCGCAATTGTTGACGGGCAAATCGAAGCGGGGCGCGGGCACCGCCTCGGATACGATCATGTGGATCAGCCCGCCCGGAAACGGGGTCTTCGCGCGGCGCGGCGAGGGATATTTTTTCGCCACGCTCGAATTGGTCCCGAGTAGCGACGGCGCGCGACTGGTCCTGTCGCGCGCGCTCATTCAGTCCGATCCCAATCTCCCGCCGAAGCCGGTCGCGGACGTGCCGCTGCTTTCCAACCTGGCTTCGTTTGAGGTCGCGTATTATGACGCCCGCATCAACAGCTGGGTCGACGACTGGAACGATCCCGCGGCGTTGCCCGATTTGATCCGTTTCCGCATGCGCTTCACCACGGGGGCTCCCGACTACGAAACGATCGTGCGCCTGCCGGCCAAGGCGTCCCGCACATGAACCGGTGGATCCTCGTCCCGCGGCGCTGCCGCCGGCCCGGCGCGTCGGGTGCCGCCATGCTGCTCGTCATCTGGGCGCTGATGTTGCTGACCTTCGTGGTGCTCGCGCTCGCGCGGAAAGTGGCCACCGAACTCGATGGGCAAACGGAGGAGAACCTCGCGCTCGATGCCCACGCTATGGCTTATTCGGGACTCCAGGTCGCGCTTCATCCCGCCTCGAGCTACAAGACGCCCGCGCTCGTCCAGGAATTTCCCGACCAGCGCGGTTTTGCCGCGCGCATCAAGGGGGAAGGCGGGCGCTTGAACCTTAACTGGATTCTCGCCGGTGAGGAGCCGAAGAAGCTTGAGACGCTCAAGAATTTTCTCTCGACCAAGGGGCTCGCCTTCGCCGAGCGCGAGGCGTTGGTCGATTCCCTGCTGGATTGGGTCGACGCCGACGATGTGCGCCGCTTGAACGGCAACGAGACACCGGTGCGGGGGCCGATCGCCAACCAGCCGCTGCGTGATCTCGCGGAGCTTTACCAGATTCCAGCCTGCGATCCGCTGACCTCGCAGAACGGCTGGGAACAGGATTTTACCTTGTTGAGCCAGGGTCCGATCGATGTGCAATGGGCCAGCGAGGACCTGCTTTCGTCGATCCCCGGCGTCGGCCAGCGCAGTGCCCGGGGCCTCGTGCAATTTCGCAGCGGACCTGACAAGGAGGACGGCACCGCCGACGATTTGAAGCTGACGGACCTTCGGCAGGTCCAGGGATTGCTTGGTATGGCCAAGGCGGACTTCGACGCCCTTGGCGGCCTTCTTTCATTGAACGACCCGACAATCCATATTACTAGCGAGGGTCGGGCCGGCGTGATCAAACGCCGCATCGACGTCGTCGCGACCAAAGGGGGTGCCCAACCCCAGATCATCAAGTGGAGAGAAAACTAAAATCACCGCCCCCGCCGGCCGATCCCCCCTGCGCGCTCGCGCCCGGAGCCTCGGCGGGCGCGTGGACGCTCACCGCGGGTCCCGCCGGATCCCGGACAACCGCCGAGTATTCGAGCCTCGACGAAGCTGCCGTTGCGGCCGCCGATCGGGCGGAGGACATCGTTCTCTTTGTTCCGCTCGAGTGGGTCATGCTCCAGCGCATGAAGCTTCCCACTGCCTCGCCCGGCGAACGCCTCGAGATGGCGCAACTTCAGCTCGAGAAGGTGCTGCCTTATTCGATCGACGCGGCCGTCACTGGACTTGATGTCATCCGCGAAAACGAGGGCACGAGCGAGATCGCCGTGATCGTGGCGCCGGTCGACCGCCTGCTCGAGGGGGCCCGCCCGCTGGCCGACCGATCGCGCTGGCCCGCCAAGGTCATTCTCAATCTCGCCCGCGCCTGCCCGGACTCCCCGCGCGACGGAAACTCTCTGCTTGCCATCGAGGAGCACGGTCGCGTGGTGGTGGGAATCTGCGAGCGCGGGGTGGTCTGCTTCGCGCAGCCGCTCGGCGGAAACTCCGCCGACGCGATTCGCTCCGAGATCGGTCCGATTCTGATGGGAGCGGAACTGGCCTCGGCCCCCACCAACGTGCAGACCGTCCGGATCGATGCGCGCCGGCGGGACCTGGAGCCGGTCTTCGCCGCGGAACTCGGCGTCCCGGTTGAATGGATCGATCTTGATCAGGCCACGCCGACCCCGGGAGCCGCGGACCTACAGCCGCCGCAGTGGAAGAACCAGCGCGACCGCGCGGGACGGGTCGATCGAATGAAGCATTCCGTCGTGCTTGCCGCCGCGGTCTACGTCGGGCTTCTCGCGCTCGGCGCGCTGTTTGTCGGTTTCCTGAAATTGCGCGTTTCCTCGCTCGATCGTGTCATCGCAACCAGCGCCCCCCACGTAGCGGAAATCCAGGCCAGCATGAAGCGCTGGAACGCGCTCGCGCCCGCGCTCGATCGCCGGCTCTACTTGATCGAGGTCCTGCACAATATTTGCGAGAGCATCCCGTCGACGGATCTCCGCATCACGAGCTACGACCAGTCACCGCGCGAGATCCTGGTGCAGGGCGAGGCGCCCTCGGCCTCGCTGGCCACCGACTTGAACGAGCGCCTGAAGGCGCGGCCCGAGCTGGCCGGCCTGCGTTTCAGCGCGGAGCCACCCCAAATTCTGGCCAACGGCCGCGCGCGTTTCCGCATCAGCATTTCATTTGGCGGAGCGTGAGACTTTCGCCTCGTTTTTCCCCGTGAAATTGCCTCAACTTTCCTTTCCACTGCCGAGGCTTCGCCCGCCTGAAGCCTACCTGCGCCTTTCGGCCCGGGAGCGGAAACTCGTGTTGATTGTCAGCACTGCGATTTTCATCGTGCTCAATCTGCTGGTGATTCGCGGGTTGCTTCGGTCGATCAACGAGCTCCGGGCACAGTGGAGCGCGCGGAGCATGACCGCCACCTCGGCCAAGGCGCTGCTCTCCCAATCGGCGCTCTGGTCCCAGCGCGCGACCTGGCTCAACGAGAAGCAGCCCGCGATCGGCGCGGGCCGCGATCGCGCCAGCATCGATCTGTTGAATGACCTCGAGACGCTGACGCGCAACAATGGTCTCCTGCTCGACGCCCCGCCCGTGATCAATCCCGCGGAGAAGATCGGCGCGGACGCCGCCTTTCAATCCGTCTCCGTCAGCATCGACACCAAGGGAACGTGGGCCGCCGTCGCCCGCTTTCTCCACACCGTCCAGCAGCCGGAGCGCTTCATCGTCTTCGAGAGCGCGACGGTGCAGACGGATCCCAGCGACAGCAACCTGCTGCGCGGAAAATTCCGCATCGCGAAATGGTACAAGCCATGATTTTTCGAAGCCTCCGAGTTCGCGCGAGCTACGCCGTGATGGGCGCTGGCGCGCTCGCGCTGGCCGGGCCTGGCCGGCTTCGCGCCGAGGATCCGGAGGTGATTCCCGCCGCGTATCCCCTTTCCCGTTATGAGAAGACGCTCTCGCGCTCGCCTTTCGCGCTGCCGACGTCCAACGCCCCCACCGCCGCGCAGACGCAAAAGCAACCCGGGTGGTCGGACGATCTCTTCATCGCGGGCGTGATGACCATCGGCGAGAAAAATGTGGTCACCATCTCGCAACGCGGGGATTCGCAGCGCTTCCTGCTCGCCAGCGGCGAAGAGAGCCCGCAGGGCGTCAGCGTGATCAACGTGCAATGGAGCGAGCAACTGGGACAGACGCGCGTGACGGTGAAAAAGGGAACCGAATTTGCCGTCCTGCTATTCGATCAAGCCTCGCTCGCGTCCAACCGTGCGGCGGCGCCCGCCCCGCGCGTCAACAGCCCAACGCCTCCCCCCGCGAATATCAATGTCCCGGGCGCGAATCCCGTGCGTCCGTTGCCGCAGCTTCAACCCAACAGCGGCCCCTCCCTCCCGAATCCCGGCGGCCAGCCCAAAGCCGTCGCACCGGCCCCCGGCGTGGCCGCCAATCCCGCGGGCACAGACTTTCCCCGGCCGCGCCCCCGCCAGATCATTCGCGCCGAACCCAACGCTCCCGCCACCCCGCCCCCGCGCCCACCGGCCACCAGCGGTCAGGCGTTGCCCGACTAGTCGGGATTGACGCCTGAACGCCGGAGGAATTGCGCCCGGCGCACTTTTCATTGCGCGAAGTCCGGCCAGATTGGGCGGATGCAAGTTCCCCTCCTCGACCTCAAGGCCCAGTACGGCCCGCTCCGCGAATCGATTGAGGCGAGCCTGCGCGAGGTGGTGGAATCCCAACAGTTCATCCTCGGACCAGTCGTCGACCAGTTCGAGAACGAGGTCCGCGCCTACTGCCGAAGCGCTTTCGCCGTCGGCATGTCCAGCGGCACCGACGCTCAACTCGCGATCCTGATGCACCTCGGCATCGGGCCCGGCGATGCGGTCATCACCACGCCGTTCACCTTCTTCGCCACCGCCGGTTGCGTGTCCCGCGTCGGGGCGCGGCCGATTTTCTGCGACATCGAGGGCGACACTTTCAATCTCTCACCAGCGGCGGTGGCGTCGTACCTGGCCAACGTCGCGCGACGGGATGCCGGCGGCGTGCTTCGGGCGCCGACCGGCGAGCGCATCCGGGCGCTTGCGCCGGTGCATCTCTTTGGCCTTTGCGCGGCGATGCAGGAATTTCTCGCGCTCGGCGAAGCATACGGGATTCCGGTTTTGGAGGATGCCTCGCAGGCCATCGGGGCCGAATACCCGTTCCCGGAAGGTCGCACCGGCAGCGCGGGTGCGATGGGCCAGTTCGGCTGGTACTCATTTTTCCCGTCGAAGAATCTCGGCGCGTTCGGTGATGCCGGGCTCGCGGTCGGGCGCGACCCCGCCGACGAGGCGGCGCTGCGCGCCATGCGGATGCACGGGATGGACACCCAATATTTCCACCGCTTTGTTGGTGGAAATTTCCGGATCGACGCAATGCAGGCCGCGGTGCTCGCCGTGAAACTGCCCCATCTGGATGGCTGGTCCGACGCCCGCCGCGCCAATGCGGCGCTTTATCGCCAGCTTTTCGAAGCCGCCGCGCTGACCGGGAAGGTGACGGTTCCAGCCGAGCCCTACGCCAAAGCCGGACTGCGCCATCATCACATTTATCACCAGTATGTGATCCGCACGCCACGCCGCGACGAATTGCTGGCTCATCTCAAATCCCGTGGAATTGGCTGCGCAGTGTACTACCCGCTGCCGCTCCACTTGCAGGAGTGCTTTGCCTCGCTCGATTATGGGGCAGGCGATTTCCCGGAGTCTGAGCGGGCCGCCCGGGAAGTGCTGGCCCTGCCGGTCTATCCCGAGCTGACGCGAGAGCAAATCACTTTTGTGGTCGAGACCATCGTCGAATTCATCCGTCGCGGTTGAATCCGCTTTGCAAAATGAAACGGTACGCTTACTTCTCCCGTCTATGAGCGATCAACAGAATCAGGGCATGGGTTGTTTTGCCAAGGGCTGCCTCACCCTTGTGGTGGTGGGCATTGCCATGGCCGCGATCATCGGCGGCAGTCTCTACTACTATTTCGGCAAGTTCGTCGACAACCTCACCGCACCGCAGTCGGTCGCGATCCGGGTTGAGCAGCCCACCGACGCCCAATTCACCAACGCCACGGGGCAGCTCAAGCGGCTCTCCGAAGCGTACCAGAGCGGACAGGAGACAACGGTGGAATTGACCGCCGCGGACCTGAATGCGTTGATTGCCCGCCGGCCGGATTTCGCGCAGATGCGCGGCAAGTCTTTCATTACGATCGCGGACGGAAACTTCGGCGCCGAAGTCAGCCTGCCGCTCGACAAGATTCCGCTCTCGCGGCTGAAGGGCCGTTTTTTCAACGGAAAATTCGTCACCTTCTTTGAGTGGAACAACGACGAAGTCACCTTCAAGCCCAAGGTGATCGAGGCGAATGGGAAGGCCATGCCGGAATGGGCGCTTTCCCAACTCGCCACCGCCGACAGCCAGCGCCAGATCAACCAGGAACTCAAGAAGACCACGAATCGGGAGTTCCGCGGCCAACTCGAGCGCTTCAAGTCCATTCGCATCACCGGCGATCGCGTGATTCTCGTGACGAAGGCCGGCCCCCCGAAGAAATAGGCCGGTCTCCCGGCCCGAGGTGACACCGGCGGAGATTGCGCGGGTGGGATTTTCTGCGAGAGAAACCGCGCATGTCTCAAATCGTTGATCGACCAAACTCCGCGGGTACAAAGGCGTTTCTTGTCGGCGTCCATGTGGGTGCGGACACGGCACTGGAAGGCCGAAGCTTGCTCGAGGAACTGGGCGAATTGGTCTGGACCCTCGGCCTGCCAGTCGTCGGAACGATGCTGGTGAAGGTGAACGCACTCCAAGCCGCGTACTTCACGGGCACCGGCAAGGCGGCGGAAATCGTCCAGTTGGCCAAGGCGGCCGGCGCGGGCGTCATCATTATCGACAATCAGATCACGCCTGGCCAGCAGCGCAATTGGGAGAAGCTGTCCGGGCTGGCGGTGATCGACCGCGAGGAAGTCATCCTCGACATTTTTGCCGGGCGCGCGCGGACGATGGAGGCGCGCTTGCAGGTGGCGCTGGCCCGCGCCCAATATTCACTGCCGCGGCTCACGCGGGCCTGGGGTCACTTGGACCGGCAAGGCGGCGGGGTCGGAGGCCGGGGCGAAGGCGAGAGCCAGCTCGAGATCGATCGCCGACTCGTCCGCCGCAACATCGAGAAGCTAAAGGAAGAACTCGCCGGTGTGCGCTCCCAGCGCGCCACCCAGCGCAAGCGCCGCCAGCGCATCCCCCTGCCGCGCGCCTCGATTGTCGGCTACACCAACGCGGGCAAGTCATCCTTGCTGAAGAAACTCACCGGCGCCGATGTTTTCATCGAGGACAAGCTCTTCGCGACGCTCGACCCCACGACGCGCCGGGTCGATCTGCCCAACGGTATGACGCTGCTCCTGACCGATACGGTCGGCTTCGTGCGCCGCCTGCCGACGCGCCTGGTGGAGGCCTTCAAGGCGACACTCGAGGAAGCGGTGCTCGCCGAGTTCCTGATTCACGTGCTCGATGCGAGTGATCCGGAAGTGTATGCGTTCCACGCCACCACGATGAGCGTGCTGCACGAACTGGGTGCCGACGACAAACCGATTTTGACGGTGCTGAACAAGGTGGATCGGCTTGCCGGAAACGAAGTGCTCGGGCCGTTGAAGCGGCATTTTCCGGACGCGCTGTGCATCTCCGCGAAAACCGGTGAGGGACTGGACGAGCTGCTGCATCGCGCGGCCGAGTTGTTGTCCGATCATCCGGCGGTGGTCGAGTTGCTCGTGCCGCACGACCGCGGGGCATTGCTTTCGCTCTTGCACCGTCATGGCCAGGTGGTGACGTCGAAGGTGGAGCTGGGCGGCATGCGCGTGCACGCGGTGATTCCGCCGCGCATCCGGCCGAAGTTCGAGGCGTTCGTGGTCCCGCCGAAGCCCGCCCGGAAGCCCCGTGCGATCCGGAAACGCCGCGTGCCTGTGTCTGCCAAGGGGCGTTGATTTTGTAGCATGGGCATCCGGCCCATGGTGGTTGCGACACTTCAGTCGATGCGAGTCATTCCCGGCCATCCAGCCGAAGTCAGTTTTGTCGCGGGCGCGGGCCACTCAGTGCCTGATGATCCCTCGCGGTCTGCGCAGCCCTGGCCAGGACCCCACGGGCAAGATGCCCGTGCCACGAGGACCCGCGCAGGCCCCTCGGCCAAACGATTGGAGCACGCTCGAGTTCCTGCAGGATGCGTTGCTGGCGCCAGCGCAGGCGCCGTGTCGGCTCACGCGGATTCCAGCGCCGCGGATTGGGCAGCATCGCGGCAAGCATCGCGGATTGCGCGAGGTTGAGTCTGGCCGAAGGCGCCCCGAAATGCGCGCGGCTCGCCGCCTCGATGCCGTAGATGCCGTCGCCCATCTCGATGACGTTGGCGTAGATTTCGAAGATACGGCGCTTGCTCAGCAGGCGCTCCATCCAGAACGTGTAGTAGGCCTCAAGCGCCTTGCGTACGTAGGATCGGCCGGTCCATAGAAAGGTCGAACGCGCGCATTGCATCGTGATGGTGGAGCTGCCGCGTGGATCCCCGCCGGTGCGCTGGGCGCGCGCCAGCGCCGCCTGCATCTCAATCCAATCGAAACCGCCGTGCCGGAAAAACCGCGCGTCCTCGCTCACCCACACGCAACGCAGGAAGGGCTCGGGCAGTTGTTCCCACGCGCGCCATTCGTAGCGAATCCCGCCCTTGAACTCGCTCGAGAACTTTCCCTCCACCCAGCGCACCAGCATCAAGGACGTCACCGGCGGACGGACCACCTTCACGCACCCGACTTCGACAATGGGAATCAGCAACAGACCCGCGCCGGCGACGAGGCCCATGCGCAGCCACCGCGCCCAGCGCGGTGCTGTGGCGGATCGGGCGGCGGGTTTCGCCCTGGCGGCGGGGGACGGCGGCATGAACCTCGAAGGATGGCCGACGTCTCCGCGCTTGCAACGTGCAATGGAACGCACCTGCAAGTCTCGGCAATCTGGCTAGGGTCCGACCTTGTGTTCCGGCTCTCCATCCTTTCCTCTCTTGTTTGGTTCACCGCGGTAATCCTCGCGCCCGGCGCTGAACCATCCGCGGAATCATCGCCGCTGACCAAGCCCGCTCCCCCTCCGCCGGGCCGGATTTATCACGGCGTGTACCCCGGAGGCATCACCGGCGATGAGGACGATCTGACCGTCAAGGACCTGCGGGAGTATGAATCGTCCGTCGGGCAACCAGCGGCGTGGGTCTATTTCTCGCACAACTGGTTCACCGGTCAGAGCCGCGCGTTTCCACGGGCGATCGCCGACTGGATTCGCACGGCGGGGTCCACGCCGTACATCCGCCTGATGCTGCGCGAGAAACCCGAACAGGATCGGCGCGACCACACCTTCACCCACCAACGGATCATCGACGGCACCTTCGACCAGGATCTCCGCGCCTGGGCCCGCGGCGCGCGGGACTTTGGCGGCCCGCTTCTCGTCGAATGGGGCACCGAATTCAACGGTATCTGGTTTCCGTGGAACGGCGCGTGGCATGGCCGCGACAAGAAAAAGGGATTCGGTGATCCAAAAAAATACGACGGGCCAGAGCGCTTCGCCGCCGCGTTCCGGCACATCGTCGAGCTGATGCGCGCGGAAGGCGCGGTGAACATCGCGTGGGTCTGGCATCCCGACGTGCACGACGATCCGCGCGAGGACTGGAACCGGATGGAGAATTATTACCCCGGCGATGACGTCGTCGATTTCCTGGCGCTGAGCACCTACGGGCCGATCACGCCGGACGAACCCGCGAGCGAAACGCTGGGCGATATGCTGGAATACTCCGTGCCGCGTCTGACCGGGCTGGCCCCCGGCAAGCCCGTGATCGTCGCGGAGTTCGGCTGCACGGCTGGCAACTCCACGGCGTCCCCCGCCCCGTGGGCTGCGGATGCGCTCGCCACCCTCTTCGCCCGCAAGCATCCGTCGATCATTGGCTTCTCGTGGTGGAACGAGCGCTGGCCGAACGATGACAATTCCAAACACGACACGACGATGCGCGTGCAGGATCTGCCGGAGCTGGCGCGCGTCTTTCGCGAGGGTCTTGCCGCCCACGCGGACCAGATTCAGACCCGAATGCTGACCGTGCCCGCGCGGCCATGAAGATCAGTTGAGGATAAACCGCGCGTATCGCGGTGCGTACGGATGCACCCGTTTCGTAACCCGACCGTCCGCATCGACCAGCGCGCCGCCCTCGTTGTGCCATTGAATGATGCCGCCGTAGAGATTGACGGCGCCCGCATACCCCCGCGCACGCAAGGCTTCCACGGTCTTCCCGCTGCGCCAGCCAATCGTGCAATACACGACAATGGGCCGATCCCGCGGAAGGTCGCGAGGCACCGTGGGGCCCGCGATGAGTTGCCATGCGCCGAACGTGACCAGCCGCGCGCCGGGCAGATGACTGACCTCAAATTCCGCCTTGGTCCGCGTGTCGAGGACGATTGCACCGTTCTCGATGAGCCGGCTCGCCATCGGTACGCCCACGAGGGGCGCATCGATTCCCGCCAGCTCCGTGCGCAGCGCCTCCTGATACCCGCCGTCCCGCTCATCGGCGCGCAGCGGCAGCGCGAGTAACGCGAACAGAAGCAGAGAGCGCGAGTGCATCCGGACTATTCGCACCGTCTCCCGCCCGGCGCGAACCGCTCTACCTTACCAGATTTTCACCTGCTGATTTGCCGGGCGCACCATCGGCGAGTCCGGAGGGCAGCTGAAAGCCGCCATGAATTCCGGGAGATTCGAAAGGGGCGCGTTCACGCGCAGCTCCGGTGGTGCATGCGAATCGGTCTTCAGTCGCAGTTTAATCGCCTCCGGCCGCGTATTACTCCGCCACACCTGCGCGTACCCAAGGTAGAAGCGCTGGATCGGCGTGAAGCCGTCAATCTTCTTGTCCCCCGCACCCGGCTGGGCCGCGAGCACCTTGAGGAACGCGTCATAGGCAATCTTCAGGCCGCCAAGATCCGCGATGTTCTCACCCTGCGTGAGTTCGCCATTCACATGCATGTCGTCGATCACGACGTAGTTGCTGAACTGGTCGATGATGACCTTGGCGCGCTCCTTGAACTTCTCGCCGTCCTCCTTGGTCCACCAGTCGCGCAGGTTTCCCTCGGCGTCGAACTGACGGCCCGAATCGTCAAAGCCGTGCGTCATCTCGTGGCCGATGACCATGCCGATGCCGCCGTAGTTGATGGCGTCATCCGCGGTGAAGGAGAAAAACGGCGGCTGCAGGATCCCGGCCGGGAACACGATTTCGTTCATGGCCGCGCTGTAATACGCGTTCACCGTGGGCGGCGTCATCCCCCACTCCGTGCGATCGACCGGCTTGCCGATTTTCCCCAGCGTGCGCTGAAACTCAAAGGCCTCGGCGACCATGGCATTCTGGACGTAGGATTTCCGACTGATGTCCAGCGCCGTGTAGTCGCGCCACTTGTCGGGGTAACCGATCTTCACGGCAAACGCCGCCAGCTTTTTCTGCGCCTGCACTTTCGTCTCCGGCGTCATCCACTCGAGGCGGTTGATGCGCTCCTTCAGCGCAACCCGCAGGTTGTCCACCAGCTCCAATGCACGCTTCTTCGCCTCAGGCGGAAACGTCTTCTCGACATAAAGCTGGCCGAGCAGCTCACCGACCCCGCCGGTGGCGAAGGCGCCGCCGTTGATCCCGCCGTTAATCACCCCGATCACGCGCTTCCACCGCGGCTTCAACTCCTTCGCTCCCGTCAGTGCCTTGCCGTAGAATTCGAAATCCTCGTTCACGAATGCACTGCTCAGGAGCGGCGCGCTGTTATGCAGGAGATGCCAGCGCAGATAGGTTTTCCATTCGTCGAGTGGTACCGTTTTCACGAGCCGCGCGAGCACCTTGAGATACTCCGGTTGCGCCACGTTGATCGGGCCGGGATTCGGACAATTCACCGCCTGCAGGAATTTGTTGATCGCGAAATCCGGCAGGAGCGCCTGCGTCTCGTCGAGCGTCAGCTTGTGGTAGGTCGCCTGCGGATCGCGCCGCTCCACCCGCGTCATGGAGGCCTTGGCGAGGTCCGTCTCCAATGCCATCACGACCTTGGCGTTCGCGGCGGCCGCCTCGGGCGTGTCGCCCTGGAGCGTGAACATTTTTGTCATGTGCGCCAGATAGCCGTCGCGCACTTTCTTCGAATCCGCGTCGTCCTTCACGTAGTAGTCACGATCCGGCAGTCCGAGGCCGCCCTGCTCGATCTGCGCGATGACTTTGGTACTGTCCTTGGCGTCCTGGTTTGCCGAGAAATCGAAGCCCACTTCCACGCCGACCGCGCGCAGCCGGCCCAGCGCTGCGGCGAGTTCCGGCCGATCCTTGATCGCCGCGATCCGCGCCAACTCGTCGTTGAGGGGACTCGTGCCCACCTGCTCAATCTGCGCCTCGTCCATGCCGCTGGCGTAGAAGTCGCCGATTTTTTGCAGCGCACTGCCCTTGGGAGCGTCGTCTTTTTTCGAGGCCGCCTCGGCGATTTCCTTCAGCGTGGTGAGGTTTCGCTCCTGCAGTTCTGTGAACGATCCCCAGCGCGTGAATTCCGGCGGGATCGGATTCTTATCGATCCATGTGCCGTTGGCGTAGCGAAAAAAGTTTTCCGAGGGCTTGGTCTTCAGGTCCATGTTGGCGACATCGAAGGC
>JANMQT010000126.1:0-24948 GCA_031370675.1 Verrucomicrobiota bacterium | reverse complement strand
CCGTCCTGGCTCTCGACCACGCGCAGCGCGCAGGTGTTCTCGTAGGTGCGCTCATCGCCCATGACGCCGACGCTGCGCACGGGCAGCAGCACGGCGAAGGATTGCCATACGCGATAATACCAGTCGCTCGCCTTCATCTCGTCGATCACGATGCTGTCCGCCTCGCGCAGGATGCGCAGGCGCTCGGGCGTGACCTCCCCGAGGATGCGCA
Source organism: Verrucomicrobiota bacterium (assembly GCA_031370675.1). Taxonomy (GTDB): domain Bacteria; phylum Verrucomicrobiota; class Verrucomicrobiia; order Chthoniobacterales; family SZAS-18; genus SZAS-18. The sequence continues at coordinate 24,737 of JANMQT010000126.1, read as the reverse complement.
CCGCGAGACCCGGCCCAGGGAACGGCTGGCGGTGGACGATTTCCTTGGAGAGCCCGAGCTGGGCGCCGACGAGGCGGACCTCGTCCTTGAAGAGCTGGCGAAGCGGCTCGATCAGCTCGAAGCGCATGCGCTTGGGCAGTCCGCCCACGTTGTGGTGGCTCTTGATCAGCGAGGCCGGGTTGCCGGCGATGCTGACGCTCTCGATCACGTCGGGATAGAGCGTGCCCTGCGCGAGGAAGCGGTGGCGGGCTCCCGCCTTCGCGCTGCCCGTAAGCGACTTCGCCGCGGCCTCGAAGACCTTGACGAACTCGACCCCGATGATCTTGCGCTTGCGCTCGGGGTCGGTCACGCCCTTGAGCCGCTTCAAGAATTGCGCGGCGGCGTCGACGGTCTTCAGGCGAATATGGAAGTTGTCGCGAAAGAGATGCTGGACGGCCTCGGCCTCGCCGGCACGGAGCAGTCCGTTGTTCACGAAGATGCAGGTGAGCTGGTCGCCGATGGCGCGATGGAGGAGGACGGCGGCGACCGAGGAATCAACCCCGCCGCTCAACCCGAGAATGACGCGTTCCTGGCCGACTTTATGGCGGATCTCCGCGCAGGCCGACTCGATGAACGAACCCATGGTCCAGTCCTTGGCGCAGCCGCAAATGTCGTGCACGAAATTCTCCAGGATTTCGCGCCCACGCGGTGTGTGCGCAACCTCGGGATGAAACTGCAGACCGTAGAGCTTGCGCTTGGGGTCCTCGAGGACTGCGTAATTGCTGTTCTCGCTCGTGGCCACGATGCGGAAGCCCGGCGGGAGCTTCGTGATCTTGTCGCCGTGGCTGTTCCAGATATCAAGCCGCTTGGGCAGCGCCCGAAACAGCCGGCAGTCGGATTTCTTAATCGTAAGCGTACCCTTGCCGAATTCGCGCCGCACGCCCGGCGCCACCTTTCCTCCAAGGTGAAAGGCGAAGAGCTGGATGCCGTAACAAATGCCCAGCACCGGAATGCCAAGCTTGAAGATCGCGGGATCCGGGTGCGGGGCCTTCGGCGCGTAAACGCTGGCCGGACCGCCCGAGAGGATGATGCCTTTCGCGCCCCGCGCCTTCAGTTCCTTCGCCGGGGTGTCAAAGCGGACAATTTGCGAGAACACCTGACACTCGCGCACTCGCCGCGCGATCACCTGGGTGTATTGGGAACCGAAATCGAGGATGAAAATCATGGGCAGAATGTGGAAGTCGGAATGCGTAAGTTGGAAGTTCTGGATCTCCCTTCCTCCTGGTTATTTGTTCCCTATTTTTTGATCACGACCGCCTGCATGGTGTCGCCCTTGCGGATCTGATCGACGACGGTCATGCCGTCATCGAGCACGCGGCCGAATACGGTGTATTGCATGTCGAGGTGGGGTGCATCCTCGAGCACGACGTAGAACTGGCTGTTCGCCGAGTTTGGATCGTCGGTGCGGGCCGCGGCCAGCGTGCCACGCGTGTTTTTGTAGGCCCGGCTGACCTCGAGCGGCAGATCTGGATAGCTCGAGCCCCCGGAACCCACGCCCGGCCGGTCCACGCCCTCGCGGCTTTTCGGGTCGCCGACCTGGACGACAAACTTCGGCTCGATGCGATGAAAACGAATCCCGTCGTAGAACCCCTCCTCGACGAGTCGCACGATTCTTTCGGAGTGTTTGGGCGCGGCGTCCGGGAAAAGCTGCGCGTAAAAAGTTCCGCGTTCCGTGGTGACTCGAATGATGGGACCGGAGCGCTCGGCGTACTTGGCGTCGTCAGGCAGAGGATTCATCCGCGAATGAAGAGGCACTTGCCCGGGCCCGCAACCAAAATGAAGGAACAGGGAACAATGCGGTAGGACGAATGGGGACAGATCGGGATGCGGTGCCCGCGCGATGCAGGGCCTTGGTCCCTCCTACTTTTCAGTGGCTCCCTATCTTCATCTTCTTCCTTCCTCCTTGCTGCTTGTTCCTTATCTTCCGTCTGTGATTCCGCTGAAGCTGCTGCTCGAGGGCTACCAGGAGGGGTTTTTCCCGATGGCGCTAGAGGACGGCGAGATCGGGTGGTTCTCGCCGGACCCGCGCGGCGTGCTACCGCTCGAAGACGGCGGCTTCCGCGTGCCGCACGGCTTGCGCCGCACCCTGAAGCGCAACCCGTTCGAACTGCGCGTTGACACCGTTTTTCGCGCGGTGATGGAAAGCTGCGCCGACCGCGACGACACCTGGATCAATCCAGTCATCCTCGACAGCTATTGCGCGCTGCATGAGGCCGGCCTCGCCCACAGCGTCGAGGCCTGGCAGAACGGTGAACTCGTCGGGGGACTTTACGGCGTGGCTCTGGGCAGCGCTTTCTTCGGCGAATCGATGTTTCATACGGTCACCGACGCCTCCAAGGTCGCGCTGACCTTCCTTGTCCAGCGCCTGCGCGAGCGCGGCTACCGCTTGCTCGATTTGCAATGGACGACACCGCATCTTTGCACGTTTGGCGCCGTAAACATCCCGCGCCGCGTCTATCTCGAACGTCTGGCCGAGGCGATGCGGCACCGGTGCGCGTTCGATTGAGCCGGCGCAACGCCTTGCACCTGTCAGACGGTGATTCGGTCGCCGACGCGAATCACGCCGTCGCTGAGAATCTCGGCGCGCAATCCGCCGCGGCCCTTGAGCCCGGTGAGAGTCCGAGGCTTGCCCGTGAGCTTCACGAGATGGTTGCACGGTTCGCAAAGGCGACAGCCGAGAATGCGTACGTCGCCGACGCGAAACTCGCGTCCCACCAAATCATTCAAGCGCACCCCGCGCGTCACGAGATTTCGCCGCGCCTCCGCCGTGGTCAGCGACTCGCCACATTCGGCCACATAGGCCTCGATCGCCTCCGCCTCGATCAACGTGAGCTGGCGCCCCGTGCCGGGTTTTTCGGAAAAGGTGCCCGCATTCACCACGTAACGATCGCCTTCGAGTCCGCGCCCCGCGATGGCCCTGGCGGATTCCACCGATTGGATCCCCCCGCTCGCCGTCGCGGAAATCAGGATGGCATCGACGGTGGCTTCGTTCACACCCGCAACGTGAACGATCTTTTTCGGAGCGCAATCGTGGAGCTCCGCGTGGACCGCCCTCTAGAAAAAGATTGCGCCGCCGCCCGGCCCCCACCGGTGCGGCGGCGCGGAGGATCAAACTTCGATCCACCCGCCCCTGTCAGATTATTTACTTGGAGTTCTGCTCGCGTTCCGCCTGCATGCGCTCGTGCTGGCGCTTCATCGAGCGCAAGTCTTCGAGCTGCGTGGGCGTCAGGAAGGGCGTGATCTTGGTCGTGACGTCGGCCATGACGGCCTGCGCCTTCGTCCGCGCCTCGTCATGAATCGCCTTCAGTTGAACCTTGGAGGCGTCGAGAATCGGCTGCACCTGCGCCTTCTGCGCGTCGGTCAAACCGAGACGGTGGGAGAACATCTCAGCGGGGTCGTGCTTGCCACCCGGGCCAGGATGCATGCCGTGGCCACCGGGGCCCTGGGCATAGACGGTGATGGCGCCGGCCACGGCGACGGCGGCAAAGGTGCCGAAGAGAAACTTACGGAATCGATGGGTCATTTTAATTGGGTTGATTGCTGTTCTGGGGTGAAGGGCAATTTCGTCCTTCATTGAGCCAGACCCACCCGATGGGAAGCCGGTTACAGGTTCGTTTGTCGAGCGGAAACACCACGCGGTCGATTTCCTGTAACCAGAGGGGCTTGCGTGGAGTCAAGGAGGAGGTAGAAGACGTTCATCCGGAATGACTGACGAAGCATCGTTCGACTGGCAGGCATGTTTGACGCGCGTCCGCCAGGGCGGCGACGAGGATGCCGCGCGCGAACTCGTGCGCTGGTTGCAGCCCAAGGTCTCCCGGATTGTGCGCTCCCATCTGCCCCGCCGCACGAGCGAGGAAGATTTGACCCAAGCCGTGCTCATTAAAGTGTTTCAGCATCTCGATCAATACCAAGGCAAAGTGCCGCTCGACCACTGGGTCTCGCGCATCGCCGTGAACACCTGCCTCAAGCAGATCCGGTCGGAAAAATCCCGCCCCGAGTTGCGCTGGAGCGACCTCGGTGAATCCGAGCGTCTCGCGCTGGACTCCGCTGCGGAACCCGAGCCTGGGCCGGGCCCCGCCGAGAAGCTGGGTGCAGCCGAACTGGTCGCCCGTCTTTTGCAGGGCCTGAATCCGAGCGAGCGCCTGGTCATCACGCTGCTCCACCTCGAGGGCCGCAGCGTGCGGGAAATCCAGGATCTGACCGGCTGGAACCTCGCCGTGATCAAGGTCCGCGCCTTTCGCGCCCGGCAAAAACTTCGCAAACTTTTGAAGCAACTCAATCTGGAGGAGAACGCATGCACCCGCTCGATGATCAACTGTCTCGCCTGCTGAAATCAGCCGCCGAACAAATCCAAACCAACGCTGCTCCCGCGGGCCACCCGTCGCCACAGCTGGAAAACGCCGTCATCCGCGCCTGGCGCGAGGCGGCCGCCGCGCCGGCGCCCAGCTGGTTTGACGGGCTGCTCGGGCCCAGCGTCGCCCTGGCCGGCGCGGCCGTGGCCATGGCCGTCGCGCTGAACTACCAGGCATTGTCCGAACTGCGCGATTCCTCACAGACCGTCGAATTGGAACGCATGATCGCCGATTCCTCGACGCAGCTCGCCCTCCTGCCATGAACTCCCGCTCCCGCTGGTTGACCGCCGTTGCGCTCGTCGTGATTTTTCTCGCCGGCGCCATGACGGGATGGCTCGTCGGCCTGTCGCGGCGACATCCCTTTTTCCGGCCGCCGCGGCGTGACGACCTGGCGACGCAGATGCGCGCGCGATTTACCCGCGAGCTTGCCCTGACGCCTCAGCAATCGGCGAAGATTGACCCGCTGATCGCGCAGTCCGCACAGGAGCTGGATCGGATCCGCCGCGAAAGCGATGAGCGCGTCGTGCGGGTGATCGATGATATGCACGCCAAGATGGCGGGCGATCTCACGCCGGAACAGACCACGAAGCTCGCCGCCATGAACGAGCGCCGCCGCGCCATGATGCGCGAACACCGCGAACCGCCGCCGGGAAGGTGAGCGAAACGTGTGGGTGGGACGCGATCTCCGTGAGGCGGACGGGGAACCGCTACGCCGATTTGTCCTTGGAGGCGAGCTCCCCCGAAGCCCGCGCTCCGAAATGATGCAGCGCCGTCACGTCCCGCGTGATCAGGCGCGACCCGCGATAGTTGAAAAGGTACGCCAGCGACCACTCGAAGAGTACTCCCACTTTGTTGCGGAAGCCGATCAGAAAAGTGAGATGCACGAAAAGCCAGGCAAACCACGCCATCAAGCCGGTGAGGTGCAGATGTTTGAAGATGGTCGGAAAGACCTGCGCCACCGCGCGGGCCTTGCCGATGGTCGCCATGCTGCCTTTGTCGAAGTAGCGAAATGGTTTCGCGGGGCTGCCGTTCAATAACGCCTCGATGTTCGCGGCGGCAAGGCGGCCCTGCTGCATCGCCACGGGTGAAAGCCCGGGTAACGGCTGACCGCCCTGGTGCGAGAAATTCGCCGCGTCGCCGAGGATCATGACCTCCGGATGACCCGGAATCGAGAGATCCTCGTTGATCATCGCGCGCCCGGCACGATCGAGTGCGATGGCGGGGACGATGGCCTTGAGCAAACGCGAGGCCATGTTGCCGGCGGCCCAAATCACGGTGAGCGCGTTGATCCGTTCTTTGCCAACCACCACGCCGTTCGCATCGACGCTCGTGACCGCTGCTCCCGTACGGACCTCCACGCCCATCCCCTCGAGCTGGGTTCTTGCGCTGGCGGACAAATCCTCCGGAAATGCGCCGAGCAGCCGGTCCCCGCCCTCGACCAAAATTACCCGCGCCTTGGAGGGATCAATGCGACGAAAATTCTCGGTCATGCTGAAGCGCGCAATCTCCATGATCGCGCCCGCCATCTCGACCCCGGTCGGCCCGCCGCCGACCACGACAAAGGTCAATGCCGCGCGGCGCTCCTCGTCATCAGTCGCTTTTTCTGCGAGCTCGAAGGCCGCCAGGAAACGCTGGCGGATCTCCAGCGCGTCCTCCATCGCCTTGAGCCCGGGCGCAAACTGCTCCCATTCCGGGTGCCCGAAATACGAATGGTGCGCCCCCGTCGCGATAATCAAATAGTCGTACGGAAACGTCAGGTCGTCGGTAATGATCTGTCGCGCCACGAGATCGATCTCCTTCGCCTCGGCCAGCAGTACCTCAACGTTTTGCTGGCCGCGCAGGATCTGCCGGAGTGGCGATGCGATTTGTGCCGGGCTCAACGCGGCGGTCGCCACCTGGTAAAGCAGCGGTTGAAAAAGATGGTGATTGCGCCGGTCGAGCAGGGTCAAGCGCACCGGCGCGTCCCGCAGCGCCTTCGCTGCCTCCAGCCCCGCGAAACCGCCTCCGATGATGACCACGCGCGGCCGGGCGTCGCCACCCGCGCGGTCCACTTGCTCCAATCGAGGTAGGGATGCCATGCCAGACGGTTCCATCAAGCGCCCCCCGACGCCATCGCGCTGACGCAGCTTGTGAAAATTTTCACAAAACCATCTTGCGCCCTCAGGCCGCGCAAACTCTAATAAAGGACGGTGCGACGGCGCGGTGGTTGGTGCCTCGCGTCCACCGGCTCTATGGCGACGCAAATCGTGGAAATCGGAGACTCCGCCGCTCGCGCGAAGGCCGGCGTCGAGGGACACCCTGAACCGACCACGGATCTGCTGGGTGAGAAGCTCATTCTGAACATGGGACCGTCGCATCCGGCGACGCACGGGGTGCTGCGGCTGGTGCTCGAGCTTGACGGCGAGATCATCACGAAGGCCACGCCCGACATCGGCTACCTGCATCGCGGCGACGAGAAGATCGCCGAGAACATGCAGTACAACCAGTTCATCCCGTACACGGACCGGTTGGATTACCTCGCGCCGCTTTCGAACAACGTCGCGTACGCGCTCGCGGTGGAGAAGCTGATGGGCTGGGAACTGCCGCCGCGCGGCAAGGCCATCCGCGTGCTCTGTTGCGAGATGGCGCGCATCTCGGCGCACCTGCTCGGAGTGGGTAGTTTCGCGATGGACACCGGCGCGATGACCGTCTTCCTCTACACGTTCACCGAGCGGGAGAAGCTGTATAACCTGATTGAACTGCTGACGGGCGCGCGCTTTACGACGAGCTACACCCGCATCGGCGGCCAGACGCATGATCTGACGCCCGGCTTCATTGAGCAACTGCGCAAGTTTTGCCGCGAGCTGCCGGCTCAGATCGACGAAGTGGATCGCCTGCTGACCCGCAATCCGATTTTCATCAACCGGACGAAGGACATCGCAGTGATTTCAAAGGAGAAGGCTATCGCGTACGGCCTGTCCGGCCCGAACCTGCGCGGCTCCGGCGTCGAGCATGATGTCCGCAAGGCGCACCCGTATCTCGATTACGACAAATACGATTTCGACATCCCGATCGGGACGGTGGGCGACTGTTTCGACCGTTACCTCGTGCGGATGATCGAAATGCGGGAGAGCGTCAAGATCCTGAACCAGGTGTTGGATACCCTCCCGGACGGCCCGATGAACGTCGAGGACGGCAAGGGTTTTTTGCCACCGAAGGAAATGGTGCTGAAGAAAATGGAGGAGTTGATCCACCAGTTCATGCTCGTGACCGAGGGCATCAAGGCGCCACCAGGCGAGGTGTATTTCGGCGCGGAGAATCCCAAGGGAGAGCTCGGTTTTTACATTCACAGCAAGGGCGGCGGCGTGCCGCACCGGTTGAAGATTCGCAGTCCAAGTTTCGTGAACATCAGCATTCTCCACGAGCTTCTGCCCGGCCACATGATGAGCGACGTTGTGGCTGTCCTCGGCTCGCTCGATTTCGTGATGGGCGAGTGTGACCGGTAGCCCGGCCCAGGGGCCGGGCCGGGAAACTCGAAACTCGAAGAACAAAACTCGAAGGAAACTCCAAAATCAAAGTTTCAAAATTATTCTCCTCCCAACTCGATCCCTCGCGAACCAGCACCCCTTCTCCTTTCTTCCTTTCGGGCTTTCTTCGTTTCCTTCGAGTTCGAATTTTGGATTCCCGAGTTTTTCCCCCGCCTTCCACTCATGAGTGACCACTCCGTTCCACCCCTGCCCCCGATTCCGCCGGAATTGGAAGCGAAGATCGACGAGGCGATCACGCACTACCCGGTGTCAAAGCGAAGCGCGGTCCTGCCGCTCCTGCATTTGATCCAGGAACATTTCGGATTTCTCGGCGCCGGTACCGAGGACTGGGTCGCCCAGAAACTGGAGCTCCAGCCAATCCACGTTTACGAGGTCATTACCTTTTATCCCATGTTCCGCCGCCAGCCCGCCGGGAAGCACCACATCCGGGTCTGCCGGACGCTTTCGTGCGCGCTCGGCGGAGGCTTCCAACTCATGGAGCAATTTTGCGACCTGGCCAGCATTGATCGCAGCCAAGTCAGCCATCACGAACCGATCGCGATCGGCAAAGGCGGCAAGTTCAGCATCGAGTTTGTCGAGTGCCTCGCCGCCTGCGGCACCGCGCCGGTCTGCATGATCAACGACGATTTCTTCGAAAATGTCTCAAGCAAAGACGCGGCGAAATTGCTGCTCGGAAAATACACGTAGAACCCGCGTCTCTCTAAACTCGAAATGTGAAACTCGAAACTCGAAGTAAACCCCAAGAAAGAAGAGACAAAATTCACTGTCCACCCAGTTCAATGCCCTACTGAATTCCAGGCTTTAGACTTTCCTTATTTCGAGTTTCCCGACTTTCTTCGAGTTTCGAATTTCGAGTTTTCGATTCGTCCTTCGCATTTCGGAATTCGCACCTGCCTTCCATGTCCACTCCCCAACCACCCCACCCGCGCGAGCGGCGGGTCATCTTCAAGAACATCGACCGGCCCGGCTGGACGAATGACATCGGCGCGTATCTCGCCGATGGCGGGTATGCGGAGTTGAAGAAGGGCCTGGCGATGAACCGGGCGGACATCATCAACGAGGTGAAGACCTCGCAATTGCGCGGCCGCGGCGGGGCAGGTTTCGGCTGCGGGATGAAGTGGGGCTTCATCCGGGCCGACGAGAAGAAGCCCATCTATCTCATTTGCAACGCCGACGAATCGGAGCCCGGCACGTTCAAGGATCGCTACATCCTCCATCAGGACCCCCACCAGCTCCTTGAGGGGATGATCCTCTCGTGCTTCGCGGTGAACGCGCGCCTCGCGTACATCTACATTCGCGGCGAGTTCCCCCAGGGCGCGAAGATTGTCGAGCGGGCGCTCGCCGAAGCGCGCCAGCACGGCTTCCTCGGCAAGAACATTCTTGGTTCCGGCTTCGATCTCGAAATCTACGTGCATCGCGGCGCCGGCGCCTACATCTGCGGCGAGGAAACGGGGCTGATCGAATCGCTGGAGGGCAAGCGCGCCTACCCGCGAATCAAGCCGCCCTATTTTCCCGCCGTGCTGGGCCTTTACCAGTGCCCGACCATCGTCAACAACGTCGAGACGCTTTGCAACGTGAAGCACATCATCCGGATGGGCGGCGCCGAGTTTGCGAAGATCGGCCGGCCGAACAACACCGGCACGCGCCTGCTCTGCGTCAGCGGCGACGTCAAGCGCCCGGGTTATTTTGAATTCGACTGCGGCAGCATCACGATGGGCGAATTGCTCTACGACATTTGCGGCGGACCAAAGGAGGGCCGGAAGTTCAAGGCGATCATTCCCGGCGGCAGCTCGGCCAAGGTCATGCGTGCCGACGAGGTCTACAAGCTCAAGGTCAAGCAGCCGGATGGCTCCATGGCGGATACGCAGATCCCGTTCAACGACGTCATCATCGACTTCGACAGCCTCGCCGCGGTCGGTACGATGGCCGGCTCGGGCGGCGTGATCGTGATGGATGACACGCGCGACATGGTCTGGGCGTTGAATAACATCAATGCCTTTTACGCGCATGAAAGCTGCGGCCAGTGCACACCCTGCCGCGAGGGCTCGCTCTGGATGCAGAAGATCACCGACCGCATGGTCGCCGGCATCGGGGTGGAGCAGGATCCCAAGACGCTCGTGACGGTCGCGAATAACATCGCCGGCCGGACGATCTGCGCGCTGGGCGAGGCCTGCGCCTGGCCCACGCAAAGTTTCGTCGACAAGTTCCCCGAGGAATTCGCCGCGCACGCGAAGTCGCACCTGCCACACAACGCGCGCACCGCGGCGGACGTCCTGGCGCCCGACCGCGCCGCCACGCTCTCGCACTAGAAATTCAGCATCCCTGATTTCTTCCCTCCTCCTTCCTCCTTCTTCCTTTCCGCATGAACTCCCCCGCCGCAGAGCCCGTCGCCGCCCCGCCCGGGATGGTGAATATCCAGGTCGACGGCACATGGGTGCAGGTCCCCAAGGGCACCCGCGCGATCGAGGCGGTGTCCAAGCACGGCAGTTTCGTTCCGCGCTATTGCTATCACCCGAAGCTCTCGTCGCCCGGCAACTGCCGCATGTGCCTGATCGAGATGGGCTCGCCCAAGATGGGGCCCGACCGCAAGCCGATTCTCGGCCCGGACGGCTTTCCGGAAACCGCCTGGATTCCGCGCCCGCAGATTTCCTGCGCCACCGATGTGGCGGAAGGCATGGCGTACCGTTCGCATTCGCCGCTGATCGACGAGTGCCGGAAGGGAGTAATGGAGTTTCTGCTGATCAATCATCCCCTCGATTGCACCATCTGCGATCAGGCGGGCGAATGCCACCTGCAGGAATATTCCGTCGAGTTCGGCCAGGCAGATTCGCGCTTCCTCGAGGAAAAGGTCAAGAAGCCCAAGAAGGTGGATCTCGGCCCGCGCATCGTGCTCGATGACGAGCGCTGCATCATGTGCTCGCGCTGCATTCGTTTCACGCAGGAAATCGCTCATGACGACGCTCTCGGCTTCACGCAGCGGGGCAGTCACACCGTCCTGACAGCGTATCCCGGGCGGCCCTTCGCCAATAACTATTCGCTCAACACCGTCGATCTCTGCCCGGTAGGCGCGCTCACCTCGAAGGATTTTCGCTTCAAGATGCGCGTCTGGTTCCTCAAGCAAACCAGCAGCATCTGCACGAGTTGCGGCACCGGCTGCAACACAACAATCGGCAGTCGGGAGAACGCCGTGTACCGCCAGACCCCGCGCGAAAACAACGAGGTGAACTCCGAGTGGATGTGCGATTACGGCCGGCTGAATTTCCATTTCCTGCAGGACGAAAAGCGACTCACGCAACCCCTCGCGCGCCAGGCCGACGGCACCCGCAAACCCGTGCCGATGAAGCGTGCCGTCGAGGAGGCCGCCGCGCAGCTGCGCCAGTTCAAGCCAGACGAAATCGCCGTGATCGCCTCGGCGCGGATGACGAATGAGGAACTTTATCTGGCGGGCAAGCTGATCCGCACGCTCGGCGTGACCATGTTCGACGTGGTTCCGCGTCCGCAGCAGCCCGACGGCATCCTCGTTTCCGCCGACGGCAACCCAAATACGCTCGGCGCGCGACTGATGAAGGTTTCGTCCGACGATCCAGGCCGCTACATTCCCATCATCGCCCGCAAGGTGAACGATGGTGGCATCAAGGCGCTGATCTGTCTCGGCGAGGATGCCGCCGCCTGCGGCGTAAATCTGGACGTGCTTGCCGCCCTGCCCTGCGTCATCGCGCTCGCCATTCTGCCCACCGCCACCGCCCGCGCCGCCACGGTGCTGTTGCCCGGCGCGGGTTTCACCGAGAAGCGCGGCTCGATGATCAACGCGAAGGGCCGCCTGCAACGCCTCAATCGTGCGGTCGAGATTCCCGAGGGCGCGGGCGACGACTGGGAAATCCTGCGCGACCTGATCGCCGCGCTTGGCGGTGGCAACGGCATCTACACGATCGAGGAGCTCTTCAAGCAACTCACCGTCGACGCGCCGCCGCTCGCCGGCCTGAGCCTCAGCAAGATCGGCGATCTCGGAATCGATCTGAAGGACCAGCTCTCGTCGTAACGGCGCCCGGATAATTTTCCCATGTCTGCCCCCATTCACTGGTTCTGGAGCATCGTCGTAGACCTCTACACGACGTGGGGTTTCATCATGGTGCCGCTCTCGAAGACGGTCCTGCTCGTCGTGGTCGTCCTGATCATCGTGGCGTACTCGAGCCTCGCCGAACGCAAGGTCAGCGCGTTCATCCAGGATCGCATCGGGCCCAATCGCGTGGGCCTGCCGCTGACGCTCTTCGGCTTCAAAAAGGACTTCAGCTTCGGGGGCCTCACCCAACCGATGGTCGACGGCGTCAAGTTCCTGCTGAAGGAGGATCTGACGCCGGCGCACGTCAATAAGTTCTACTACTGGCTCGCGCCCGCGCTCGCCGTCGCGCCCGCGCTCCTGAGTATTGCGGTGGTGCCGTTCGGCAGCACGCTCACGCTCTTTGGCACGTCGTACAAGATGGTCGTCGCCGACGTGAACATCGGCTTCCTTTATGTATTCGCGATCACCTCGATCTCCGTCTACGGCATCGTCATCGCTGGCTGGTCGTCGAATTCGAAGTACCCGTTCTTCGGCGGCGTGCGCTCGTCGGCCCAGATGATTTCGTACGAGCTCTCGATGGGCCTCTCGCTCGTGCCGGTGCTGCTCATCATCGGCAACCTGAACCTCTCCGGCATCATCGACTACCAGGCGCGGAACGGCTGGATGGCACTGCCCTTCTCCAATCTCGCCTTCGGCATGCATGAGAGCGGCCCATGGCCGTGGATCAGCGGTTTCCGCCCGCGCGAGATGATGCTCTGGCTCCCGATGCTGATCAGTTTTGTCATCTTCACCGTTTCGATTTTCGCGGAGACCAACCGCGCGCCCTTCGACCTGCCGGAATCAGAGCAGGAACTCGTCGCCGGCTATCACACCGAGTATTCCTCGATGAAGTTCGCGCTCTTCTTCCTCGGCGAGTACGCCGCGATGATCACCGGCTGCGCCTTGATCGCGACCCTTTTCCTCGGCGGCTGGCAGGTGCCGGTTCCGACGATTGAATTTCATTCGCTGCGCGACTGGACCTTTGCCCTCGTCACCAAGACCGGCGCGGACGGAAACATTTGGGGTCTGTTCAACATCGTTTGCTTTTTCGGCAAGGTCATCGCCCTCATCCTGTTTTTCATGTTCGTCCGCTGGACCGTCCCGCGTTTCCGGTACGATCAATTGATGAAGCTCGGCTGGGTGGTCTTCTTTGAACTGGCGCTCGCCAACATTGTCCTGACCGCCATCATCCTTGCCTTCGTACCCGCATAATCGTCGAACCTCGACTCTCCTTTTCATGGCCATCACCGTCCAACGCCCGAAGCTCTCGCTCGCCGAGCGCAGCTACCTGCCGGCCATCTTCACGGGTCTGAGCATCACGCTTGGTCACATGTGGCGGATGCTGCGCGGCAAGACGCACATCACGATGCAGTATCCCGAGCAGACTTGGGACAGCCATCTGCCGGAGCATTACCGCGGCGTGCCGGCGCTGGTGAAGGACGAATACGGCCGCGAGCGCTGCGTCTCCTGCCAGCTCTGCGAATTCATCTGCCCGCCGCGCGCCATCACCATCACGCCGGGCGAATTGGGCGACGGAACCCGGTTCGCCAAGGTCGAGAAATTCCCGGAGGAATTCAAAATCGACATGATTCGCTGCATCTACTGCGGCCTTTGTGAGGAAGTCTGCCCGGAGCAGGCCATTTACCTGATGAAGGAATACGCCGTCACCGGCACGACGCGCGCCGAGATGGTCCACGACAAGAAGAAGCTCTACGAAATCGGCGGCCTCAAGACCGGCCTGGTCAACAAGTGGGACACAAAAAAGTAGCCTCCTTCCGCCTCCCGCCCGCCTCTCCTTTCCTCCTTTCTCCCTCCCGCTGGTTCCTTTTTTTCTGATGACCCCCGGCCTGTTCTGGATCTTCGCCGCGCTGATGCTGCTCTTCGCGGTGTCCGTGGTGGTGCAGTCGAATCCGGTCTCCAGCGCGCTGAGCCTCGTGGTCTGCTTCATCGCGCTCGCGGCCCTCTTCGTCTCGCTCGATGCGTTTTTCATCGGCGTAATCCAGGTTCTGGTCTACGCGGGTGCGGTGATGGTGCTCTTTGTCTTCATCATCATGCTGCTCGACCTCAAGGCGGAGGTGAAGCGCCGCGTCACGCCCGTCGCGCTGGTCGCGGGCCTGATCGTCAGCTTTGGCTTGGTGGGCGCAATCATGAGGGTGCTCGCGGGCTTCGGACCCGGCAAACTGACCGCGCCCGCTATCGCCCTGCCGGTGGAGGATGTGAAGACCGTCGGCACGCTCCTTTTCACCAGCTATAATCTTCCCCTGCAAATTGTCGGCGTGCTGCTGCTCGTCGCCACCATCGGAGTCATCGTGCTGAGCAAGCGCGAATTAAAATGACCCGCCGCGGGCGCCCGTTTTCATGATCACCCTTAACGACTACCTGCTGGTCAGCGGAATCCTGTTTGCCATCGGCTTCACGGGCGTCCTCGTGCGCCGGAACATCATCGTGATCTACATGTGCCTGGAGCTGATGCTGAACGCGGCGAACCTGTCGCTGGTGGCCTTCTCGCGCTTCGGCACGGTGGCGGCTGCCGCCGGCGGCGGCGCCTCGCCGAACTACAACGGCCAGGTCCTCGTGTTTTTCATCATCACGGTCGCGGCCGCCGAGGTGGCGGTCGGCCTGGCCATCATCGTGGCCCTCTATCGCGCGCGCCAGACGCTGCAGGTCAACGAGATCAATAAAATGCAATACTGACCGCAGCCGCGCCGCGGCTGCGGAAACTCGAAATCCGAAACTCGAAACTCGAAGAAAATTTCAAGATCCAAGATTCAAGCAAAAGAAACTCCATCACGAACCCACGTAGAACCGCGCTCGACCCCTTAAACTTTCCGCCCTTCGAGTTTTCACCCTTTTTCTTCGAGTTTCGAATTTCGAGTTTCCCGCCTTTCCTCCATGCTTCCCTGGATCGTCCTCCTCGCCCCGCTGGTTTCGGCTGCACTCATCGTGCTGTTCACGAAGCCGGCGAAGGCTTTGAGCTCGTATCTTTCCGTGGCGGCGGTGGCCGTTTCGTTTGTCTGCAGCGTGATTCTGTTCGCCGGGCCTGATTTCACGGTGCAATTCAACTGGCTCGAGTTCGACCGCCTCAAGGTGCCGATCGGGCTCACCATCGATGCCCTCAGCAAGACGATGCTCCTCGTCGTGACGGGCATCGGCCTGCTCATCCACATCTACTCGCTTGGCTACATGCACGGCGAGCCGGGCCTCTCGCGTTACTTCGCCGGCCTCTCGATTTTCATGTTCTCGATGCTCGGCATCGTCCTCGCGAACAACTTCGTGATGATGTTCATCTTCTGGGAGCTGGTCGGCATGAGCAGCTATCTACTCATCGGTCATTGGTACGAGAAACCCAGCGCCGTCGAGGCCGCCAAGAAGGCCGTCTTCGTCAATCGCATCGGCGACTTCGGCTTCATGATCGGCATTCTCATGCTCTGGGGCCTGACCGGCACCGTTGTCTTCGCGGACTTGGTGCCGGCGATTGCACCGCTCAAGTCGGACCCGATGTTTGCGGGCTTCCTCACCGCCGCCGTGCTCTTCATTTTCTGCGGTCCGATGGGCAAGTCGGCGCAAATGCCGCTCCATGTCTGGCTGCCAGACGCGATGGAAGGCCCCACGCCGGTCTCGGCCTTGATCCATGCGGCCACCATGGTCGCCGCCGGCGTCTACCTGCTCGTGCGCGTCTCCTTCCTCGTCGCGGCCGCCCCTGCGGCGCAATACGTCATCGCCTGCATCGGCATGACCACCGCGCTCTTCGCCGCGTTGTGCGCGACGCAGCAGAACGACATCAAGCGCATCCTTGCCTACTCCACCCTCTCACAGCTTGGCTACATGATCGGCGCCATCGGCTTCGGCGCGAGCGGCGCGGGCATGTTCCACCTTTTCACGCACGCCTCGTTCAAGGCGCTGCTCTTCCTTGGCGCCGGCTCGGTCATCACCGCAATGCACCACGAGCAGGACATCTGGAAAATGGGCGGGTTGATGAAGCGCGTGCCGGTCACGTTCATCACTTTCGTGATCGGCATGCTGGCCCTCAGCGGATTTCCGTTCCTGAGCGGCTCGTTCTCGAAGGACGAGATTCTTCACGCCGCGGCGAACTACAACACGACACTGTTCTGGATGGGCTGGGCCGCGGCCGTGCTCACGGCCTTCTACATGACCCGCCTCGTGGTGGTCGTGTTTCTGAACAAGCCGATGTCGGAAAAGGTCTCGCACGCGGGCGAATCGCCGCTCGTCATGACCGTGCCGCTGATGATTCTGTCGTTCAACGCGGTGTTCGCCGGGTATGCCTGGTTTGCCAATTTCTTCAGCCTCGACCTCAATCACGTGCCCCATAAGAGCACCCTGCCGGTTGAGTTGCTCGCCGTCGCCGCCGTCACCCTGGGCATCGGCAACGCGTTCTATATCTACCGCAACCGTACCCGGGACCCGATTCAGATCGGGCTCTTCGCGCACAAGTTTTACTTCGATGAGCTCTACGCCGGCCTGATCAAGGTGACCCAAGAGGCGCTCTCGCGGCTCGCGGCAATCATCGACCGCTACATCATCGACGGCCTGATCGTGAAGGGCGCGTCTGCGCTGACCTTCAGCACCGGGTTCGCGCTGCGCTTCTTCCAGGTCGGCAACGCCCAGGCCTACGCGATCTTTTTCGGTCTCGGCGTACTCGTCCTCGTTTACTTCGTGCTCCGGCCGTGACCCCCATGAATCCGGTCCTCTACCTTCTCATCCTGATTCCGGTGCTCGCCGCCGCGGCGTGCCTGCTCAATGTGGCGCCGCGTCGCGTCAGTCTCATCGCGTCCGCCGCCAACCTCGCGATCGGGCTGTGGTTGCTGCTCTCGTTCCAGACGGGCTCGGCGGAACGCTTCCAGTTTCTCGCGTCATTCGACGTGGTCACGGCGCTCGACCTAAAGATGCTGGTCGGCCTCGACGGTCTCGGGTTGATGATGGTTCTGCTCGCGACCATCGTCACCCTCTGCGCCATCCAGCTCGCGCCGCGGGTCGAGTCCGGCGAAGGCGGTTTCTACGCCTGTCTGCTCTTCATCTCCGCGGGTTGCATCGGCGCCTTCGTTTCGCTGGACCTCTTTTTCTTCTACGCGTTCCACGAGCTCGCGCTGATTCCCACCTTCCTGATCATCGGCATCTGGGGTCACGGGGAGCGGGTGGCCGCCGCGTGGAAGATCACGATCTATCTCGCGCTCGGCAGCTTTATCCTCCTGATCGGATTCATCGCGCTCTACCTCGCGGTGCCGGCGGCCGATCGGACCTTCGACCTCATCAAGCTGCAGGCGCTGGGGGCGGCAGGGAAGATTTCTGTCGGTGCGCAAAAGCCGATTTTCCTGCTGATGCTGGTTGGATTCGGCACGCTGATTTCGCTGTTCCCCTTCCACACCTGGGCCCCGCAGGCCTACGCCGCGGCGCCCACGCCCGCCGCCATGCTTCACGCCGGGGTGCTCAAGAAATTCGGTCTCTTCGGCCTGCTGCGCGTCGCCTACCCGCTGCTGCCGGTCGGCGCGGCCGAGTGCAACAACCTCCTCCTGCTGCTGCTGCTCGGGAACATCCTCTACGTCGGCCTCGTTACGATCGCGCAGAAGCGGCTCGATCGCACGCTCGGTTATTCAAGCGTGATGCACATGGGCTACATCTTTCTCGGTTTGGCGAGCCTGAACATCATCGGCCAGACCGGTGCGGCCCTGATGCTCTTCGCGCACGGACTCTCGGTCGCCGCGCTTTTCGCCATCATGGGCGAAATTCGGAGCCGGACCGGGACGACAAATTTCGATGAACTCGGTGGCCTCGCCAAGACCTCGCCGTTTCTCGCGCTCTCGTTCGGCATGGCGATGTTCGCGTCGATCGGCCTGCCCGGCTTCGCCAACTTCGCCGCCGAGGTGCTCGTCTTCTTCGGCGCCTTCGGCCAGGATGCGGTCAGCCTCAAGGGTGGCCTTTCCTTTACTTACATCCAGTGGGCCACCATCGGCGCACTTTGGGGCGTGGTGATTTCCAGCGTCTACATGCTGCGTGCGTATCGAAACATTTTTTTTGGCCCCCTCCCCGAACACTTGCGCGAGCAGACGGACGCGGGGCTCGCCACGCGCTGGCCGCTGGTCCTCCTCCTCGCGTCCCTCATGTTTGTCGGCTTTTATCCCGCGTCGCTGGTGAAGCTCATTAAACCTTCGCTGGGCGTGCCGTCGGTGACGAATGTCGCGCAGAAGTGACCGTCTTCCATTTTTTGATTTCCGCCTGAACATGCTGCATCCGCTCTATCTCGAAACGGCCGTCGTTTGCCTCGGTTTGATCATCGTGCTGGTCGAATCCTTCGCGGGAAATCTCGACCGCCGGATCTTCGCGTGGGTGGCCGTGGCGGGTCTCGCGGCCGTTTTCGTGGCCACGTTTTTTGTCGCGATACCCGCCGCGCCCGCGCCCTGGCAGAAGTTCTATGCGCTCGATCCTGCCGCGCTCTTTTTCAAGCGGTTTGCGCTGGTCACCACCATCGTCGTGCTCGTCATCTCGGTCGAATACCTCGGCGTCGTCAATCGTTTCGTCGCCGCGGCCCATCCCGGTGCCGGCCTCGGCGAATTCCTCGCGCTGCCGCTTTTCACCTGCGCGGGCCTGATGTGGATGGCGTCCGCGGTCGACTTCGTCATGATTTTCGTCTCGCTCGAGCTCGTGACGATTTCCTTCTACGTGCTGGTCACCTACACGCGACGGCGGGCTGACTCCCTGGAGGCGGGCATCAAGTATCTCATCTTGGGCGCGCTCTCGACCGGTTTTCTCGTCTACGGCATCACCTGGGTGTTTGGCCTGACGGGCCAGACCAACCTGTCCGAGGTGGCGCGGGTGCTGCCGACGCTGAAGGATTCGGACTCGGCGATGTTTTTTGCGTTCGTTCTGCTCATCGTCTCGCTCGGGTTCAAGATCGCGGCGGCGCCGTTCCAGTTGTGGGTGCCGGATGTGTACCAGGGCGCGCCCACGCCGATCACGGCGTTCCTTTCGGTCGGCTCCAAGGCGGCCGGGTTCATTGTCCTGCTGCGCGTGCTCGACGTGTTCCTCGGCGTGCCCACGCTGGTGCCGCGCATCGGGTTTGTCCTCGTCGGCATGACCGCAGCCACGCTGCTCTATGGAAATCTGGCCGCTCTGCCGCAGACCAACCTCAAGCGCCTGCTCGCTTATTCAAGCATTGCGCACGCGGGGTACCTGCTCATCGCCGTGGTCAGTGTCCTGCCGAAGGCGGGCTCGACCAATCCGCCGGTCGGGGCCGGCGAGTCGATCGCGTTCTATCTCGCGGGTTATCTGCTGATGACCCTGCTTTCGTTTGCGGTCATGGTGCTCGTGGCCAACCAGACCGGTGGCGACGACATCGCGCACTTCAACGGCTTGGCCAAGCGCGCGCCCAAACTCGCGTTCGCGATGTTGGTTGCCATGCTTTCGCTCGCCGGGATTCCGTTCACGGTGGGCTTCTTCGCGAAGTTTTTCATCTTTGCCACCGCCGTTGCCGATGGGCAGTGGCTGCTCGTCGCCATTGGCGTGCTGTCCGTCGCCTGCGGTTTCTACTACTATCTCAAGGTGGTCCGGGCGATGTACTTCCAGCCCTCCGCGCCGGGCGCCGCGGAGCGCGTCGCGGTCTCCCGGCCGGCCGGCGTGATGCTCGCGGTGCTCGCAGGTCTCATCCTGCTCCTGGGCATTTACCCCCAGCCAGCCCTGACTTTCTTCAAGTCCGCCGCGCGCCCCACCGCCGTGACGGCAAACCGCTAGCCGGCGCTCTTGCCGCGACACTCGTGGCACGCCGGTCGCTCTGAGTTGTCAAAAGGGCCCGCGATGTTATCTCTTCGCAGTCCGGCGAGTTTTTCCGTCGTCATGCTTTTCCCATCCATCGTTCGCCTCGTCGTTTCGACGCTCGCCGTTTTCACGTGCCTGGCCGGTGCGCGCCCGCTGGATGCGCAGGAGACGGAGGATCCGTCCGAAACCTTCCTCAAGGCCTTCACGTCCGTGCAGCAAGGCGAACGGCTTGAGAAGGACGGCAGTTACAAATTTGCCGTGTCCAAGTATCGTTTCGCCGCGTCCCTGCTGGAGCAAATCCAGCAGCGCAATCCGAACTGGCAGCCGCTCATTGTCCAATACCGCACCCGCAAGACCGCCGAGGCCATTGCCCGGGCCGAGGGTCGCCTGACGCTCGACAAAACCCCCGCGGGCGCCACCGAGCCGCCCGCGGCCACGCCGACCGCCCTGCCGCGGCAGCCGATGCCACCCTCGCGCGACGGAGTGGATCCGCTCCCGACCAACGAGACGGAATGGCCGGCGATCCGCCGGGCCGTGCCAGCCTCAGCGCCGTTGCCGCCCCCAGATTCGGCGACCCGCGCCACCCGGGACGCGCGAATCAAGCTCGACCGGCTGCAGCAGGAGTTCGACGACAATCGCAAGGCGCTCGCGGCGGCCAAGGACGAGCGCGACAAGCTGGACAGCATGCTGCAGTCCACCCGCGCGGACCTCAAGACCGCGCAACGCAAGGCGGAACGCGCGGGAGCGGGCGTGACGGACCTTGAGACCCAGCTGGCCAAGGCCCGCGAGACGCTGAAGGAGGCCCTGGCGAAGAACCCGGACGCGACCGACACGCGCCGCCAGTTGCGGGACCAAGTCAACGATTTGAAGAAGCAGGTCGCCGATGCGGAGCAGCAGACGCAGGCCACCACGCGGGAACGCGAGGACCTCGCCGCGCGGCTGGCGGAAGCGACGCAGCGGGTTGAGTTCGTCACGTCCGAGCGGGACAAGGCCACCGAGCGGGCCGATGCGGCCAAGGACGCGACCGAGCGCATCGAGACGCTGATGGCCTCCAACGCGGATTTGCAGCGCAAGCTTGAATCGGCGGAAAACGACATCCGGCAGCTCAACACCGACGCTTCACTTAAGCAGCAGGAATCCGAAACGCTGCGCACCGAACTCAACTCGATTCGCGAACAGCTCACCGCGGCCAAGGACCGCAACGATCGTTCCGAGACCACGATCACCGAGCTGCGCGCGCAGCTCGATCAGACCAGCAAGGACCTCGCCGACATGCGCAAGCAGGGCGCCACGAGCGACGAGGTCCAGCGCATGACCCGGGAAAACGATCTCCTGCGCGGCATCGTGCTGCAGCAGCTCAAGGAACAGGCGAAACGCGAGCAGGCCAAGAAGCTCCTGACCCAGGAACTCGCGCGGCTCGAGATCCAGTCCAAGACGATTTCTGATCAAGTCGCCCTGCTCGGCACGCCGAGTGTTCAATTGAATGACGAGGTGCGCGCGCTCTTCCGCGACGCCGCTGTCTCCGTCGTGGACGGCGGCAGCGACACCATGGCCGTGTCGATCGCGGCCGTGAAACAGCCGGGTTCGGCAGCCGCGCCCCCGGCCGGTGGAAATGTTCCGGGTTCCACGCCCGGCGCCGGACCGATCGTCGAGACCAACCTCACGCCAAAAGTGCCCGATGAACTGCTCCCCGTCGCCCGCGAGATGAAGGAAGCGCTCGACGGCGGCCGTTTCATCGAGGCCGAGAAGGCCTGCGAAAAAATTCTCGCGCGCGATCCGCAAAATCTTTTCGCGCGTTCCAATCTCGGCGTGTCGCTCCTGCGCCAGGGCAAGCTCAAGCAGTCGGAGATGGCGCTCAAACGTGCCTTGTCCACCGACCCGAACGACGCCTTCAGCCGCTCGTCACTGGGCATCGTGTACTCACGCATGCGCCGGTATGACGACGCCATCGACCAGCTCACCAAGGCCATCTCGCTCGATCCGAAGAGTGCCTCCGCGCATAATCACCTCGGCATCGTGGCCGGGCAGAAAGGGTGGCCGGAGGCGGCCGAGCAGGAATTCAAAAAAGCCATCGCGCTCAATCCGAATTACGCCGACGCGCATTTCAACCTCGCCGTGATTTACGCGACCAATTCGCCGCCCTCGAAGCCCCTCGCCAACCAGCATTACCAAAAGGCCACCTCCCTCGGTGCGTCCCCCGACCCCGGGCTCGAGAAGCTGATTGGCACCTCCAATTGATGCGGCTTCAGATCGAAACTCCGCGCCTCTGCCTCGTCGCGCAGACGCCCGCGCTCGCCCGCGCGGAGCTGGAGGATCGGGACGCGCTGCCGGGCCTGCTCGATGCGGAAATGCCGGCGGATTGGCCGCCACCGTTGAACGACCACGATTCGATGACGTGGTGCCTGCGGAAGTTGGAGGAGAACGCGGGGGCCATCGGCTGGCTGCTTTGGTATCTGCTTCGGGAGATCGACGGTCGGGCGCACGCGATTGGCGTGGTCGGGTTCACGGGTCCACCGGTCGAAGGGCGCTGCGAAATCGGATACTCCGTGATGCCGGACCAACAGGGCCACGGCTACGCCAGCGAGGCCGTGCGCGCCCTGTTGCAGCGCGCGTTCGCGAGCGACGATGTCCGCGAGGTATTTGCCCACACCTATCCGGATCTGGCCCCATCGATCGCCGTGATGAGAAAATGCAACATGGTCTTCGAGGGCCCCGGCAAGGATCCTGGCACAGTCCGCTATCGGGTGACGCGTGAATCGTTCCAACCCGGATGAAATGATGCTACAACGGTTGCGGAACCTGTGGAGCGGTCAACCGTGACGTCACGTCCCATCCTCCACCACACGTTGATATGATACCTAGGGCTGTCGTATTCATCCTCGCTTCGGCCGCGCTGTTTGGATCCGAGCGGGAGGACCCGCTTACATACGACAAAACAATTTTAGTCGGCGTTGGCCGAAAGGTTGTCCACGTCACGATCGAGAAGGCACCCTTCTGGAATGCACCGTCTCGGCTTGCGGTCAAAAACGGCCATCTCATGATCGATGGTCAGCGACCATATGGAATTGATGCGACTGGCAAATCGGATCCACGTTCGCTGCCCCGCTTCGAGATTGTTCGGTTTTCGGTCCGCTTTGCCGACAAGGAGGTGAAGATTCCCCTGCGCGCGTATTCAATGTTGTTCAATCCCTGGCTCCAACCCCGTGCGGGACTTTGGGACGATTCCGGATCCGTCCTGGCATTAGCATCGGCCGACGGTCGGAGCGTGGTGATCACCTTAAGTGGCAGTGACAGCGCGGGTGCATACAACGCGATCATCGTGGTCTGGCGCGACGGAAGCGCGACTTTATTTGTCGATGATTCAACGCCCTAGTTATCAACGCCAACGACGGAGTCATCAACATTGGTCGGACCAGTCATGTGGGCGCGAACCGAATTCAATTCGTCGCAATTCTCACACGTGAAGGGCCGACGGCGCGGCGACAAACCAGCCTGGGGGCATCGCCCCAGGAAACCGATTTCAAAGAATGACCAAGGGCTGTAAGCCCGACGCATGCGATTGAATCGTCAACCTGCGCCCGCATGACGATGTATCGGGCTTTCAGCCCTCGATTATTGTCTGCACGTAACCCTGGGCCGGTGGCCCAGGCTGGTTTGTCTACGGGGCGTTGCCCCTCAAGAGGTCACTGGCTCATTGCGATCACAAATCCCGCCCACGCCGTCTCACTTCACCTTGTTGCCCATCTGCTCGAGGTTCTTGAGCAGGTCTTCGAATTCCTTGTTGCCCTGCGGTTTTTTCGCCGGGGACTGACCGGGCGAACCAGCGGGTCGCGGCGCCGCGGCCTCGGCATTCTGGCGGGCTTCGCGGGCGAGCTGGGTCTGTCCCTGTTTGTCGTAGATGTTGGCGAGATCCCGCCAGGCGCCCGCGAAATCGGACTTGAGGCGCACCGCCTCCTTGTAAGCGGAAATCGCGTCATCCGTTCGGCCAATCTTGTTATAGGCGAAACCGATGTTGTTCCACGCGGTCGCGTACTTCGGATCGATCTTCAACGCGCGCTGCAGCGGCTCGATCGCCTTTTCGTTGGGTCCGACCTTGTTGTAGGTGTACCCGATGTTGTTCCAGGCGGTGGCGAAATCCGGATCGAGCGTAACGGCTTTCTGGTACGCCTCGAGCGCCGCGGTGTCCTGGTTCACGTCGTTGAGCACGAAGCCCAGGTCATTCCAGCCCACGGCGTATTTCGGATTGATCTTCACCGCTTTTTCGTACGACTCGATCGCGAGCTGCGCTTGGCCCTTGGCCTTGTAGGAATCGCCGATGTTGTCCCACGCCTCAAAGTTTTCGGGGTCGACCTTGACCGCCTTGCGATACATCTCGAGCGCCTTGTCCGGCTGGCGCGTGCGCGTGAACGCCACGCCGAGTCGATTCCAGCCGCTGCCCGACTCGGGATTCAGCTCGACAGCTTTCTGGTAGGAGACAATGCCCTTTTCCGGCTGGTTGGAGGCCGTGTACGCCGCGCCGAGGATCTCGTGGGCGTCCGCGTAATACGGACTCAGCTCAACGGCCTTCAAGGCCGACTCAACCGCCTTGGGGTACTCGCCCAAGCGCCGCTGCGCATCGCTTAGATTCTTCCAGGCGCCGGAAAAACCGGGCAGGACCCGCGTGGCGCGCTGCAATGGCTCGAGCGCCAGGCGCGGTTGCAGATTTCGCAGATGGGCTTCGCCGAGACCATCGAGCGCGAACACGAAATCCGGCGAGATCGCAACGGCGCGCTTGTAGGCATTGATCGCCTCCGGGTATTGTTTGCTGGCCACGTAAGCGCTGCCCAGGTTGTTCCAGACGATGGGGTAGTCCGGATTGAATTTCGTCGCGCGGGTCAGGATGTCGATCGCGCGGCCGTACTGCTTCGCGTTCGTGAGATTGTAACCCAGATCGCTCATTGCCTCGACGTATTC
>JANMQT010000121.1:0-28160 GCA_031370675.1 Verrucomicrobiota bacterium | reverse complement strand
CATCCGACGGAAAATCGTCGACGCGATTCCGCACTCGTTGAAGATCGCGATCAGTTGCGGCATCGGGCTTTTCATCGCGTTCATCGGCTTGAAGAACGGCGGCTTGATCGTCGCGGATCCCAACACGTTTGTGAAGCTGGGAAACCTGCGCGAACCCGCCGTGCTCATGGTGCTAGCGGGCATCATCGTCACGGCCGTACTCATCGTCCGAAAGGTGCGCGGAGCCATCATTCTGGTGGTCCTGGGCCTCACCCTCGCGGGACTTTTTGTGCAGAGTGGCGGCAAGCCGTTGACCGCACTCCCGGGCTCGCCGGTGGGCGCCCCGGCTCCGCTGACGACCTTCCTGCAGCTTGATCTGAATTACCTCTTCACAAATTTCAACACGGCGCTGCCGCTCGTGCTGACGCTGCTGTTTGTGGATCTGTTCGACAACCTCGGAACCTTGATTGCGGTGTGCAAGCGCGCGGGCTTGCTCGACGAGCAGGGCAATCTCCCCGGCCTCGGCCGCGCGCTCGCCGCGGACGCCGGCGCGGCCATGCTGGGCGCCGTGCTGGGGACCTCCACCACCACGAGCTACATCGAATCCGCCGCCGGCGTGGAGGAGGGCGGGCGCACGGGGCTGACGGGAATCACGGTGGCCGCGTTTTTTCTGGCGGCGCTCTTTTTCACGCCACTCATCCTCGCCATCCCCGCGGCGGCCACGGCGCCGGCCCTCGTGATCGTCGGCATTTTCATGATGCAGGGCGTGCGGGAGATCGATCTGGCGGATTTCGCGACCGCGGCGCCTGCCGTGCTCACCATGCTGGTGATGCCGCTGGCGTTCAGCATCAGCGAGGGCATCGCGGTGGGATTTGTCGCGTACGTCCTGCTCCACCTGGGGCTGGGCCGGTTCAAGCAGGTGTCGGTGCTGGCGTACGTCCTGGCCGCGCTCTTCCTGCTGCATTTTCTGACGCGCTGAGCTGAGTCCGCGCTTCAAGATTGCCGCGTCCGACGCAGGCGTTATGCTTGAAGGTCATGGCTTCATCCGCGCTTACGCTTGCCGACCGCATTCGCGGTTGCCTTTGGGGGCAGTTTGCCGGCGATGCGATGTGCCTGGGCAGCCATTGGATTTATAACCTCGGCGAGATGGAGCAGCGCTTTCCCGGCGGCCCCAAGGGTTTCGAGGCGCCAGCCGAGGGGCATTATCATTATCCGAAGGATCCCGGTGACCTGACGCACTATGGCGAGGGCGCGCTGGTCATGCTCGAGTCCATCGCGACGCAGGGCGAACTCGATCTCGCGGACTACTGGCTGCGGTTTTTCGAGCACTTCGGCTCGCCGGAATACGTCGGGTACATCGATCAGGCGACGCGGGGCACGCTGGAAAACTTCGCGCTTTTTGAGGAGCAGAATCCGAACGCCACCTATCATTTCCAGGGCGGGGCGGATGACGACCAGCTTTGCACGATCTCGCGCCTGGCCCCCGTCGTGGTCGCGCATCGGACGGATCCAGCGTTGCTCGAGGTCGTCGAGCGCTGTACCCGCGTGTGCCAGAACAACGATCGCGCCGTCGCCTATGCCAAGGTGTGTGCCGTCATCCTGAAGGATTTGCTGGACGGGCTGGATTTGAACGGTGCGTTTCATCATGCGCGCGAGATTGCACCGGGTCTCGATCCCGTGCTCGGCCTCGAGGTGCGGCGAAAACTGGAGGCGGGGATCAGTTCCACGGTCGACGAGACGACGCTGGCGATTCAGAAATTCGGCCAGGCCTGCCCGGTGCCCCAGAGTTTTCCCTCGGCGACGATCTGCGCCGCCAAGCACGGGCACTCGTTCTCCAAGGCGCTGCTGGCCAATCTGCGGGCCGGGGGCGACAACGCCGGCCGCGGGGCGTTGATCGGCGCGTGGCTGGGAGCCCTGCATGGCTATGCGGCGATTCCCAGCTCGTGGACGATGCAACTCCGTGCCGCGCCGCGCATCGAAGCGCTTGTGGAACGTGCTATTTCGCGGGCGACGAACTGAGGCGGGCGTCGCCGCCTTCGCCCCGGCGGAGACGGCCGCGCCAAATTCCGCGGGGAAATCCGGCGGAAACGTGTTATTTCGTTCTCATCGTCTGGTTGGTTTCGTTCCCATGTCCCGCGCTCTCCGGTCTACGCTGATCATCGGGTCGGTCGTCGCGCTGGTTCTCTATCTGCTGGATCAATCCGCGTGGCTGGGCCCGGTGGATCGCCAGCTCGCCACCGCGTTCGGCCTCTCGCCCGACGCCCCCTTGCAGCATCCGGCGGTGCAATATCTGGCTCTGCTGGTGCTGGCCTTCGGCCTCGCGTGGACCACGATCGACATCAATCGCTTTGACTTGAAGGCGCTCGTGGCGGGTTCGGCGCTGGTGCAGGTCTTCACCGGGGCCGCGCTCGTGGCGCTCTTTGGCTGGTATTTTTCCCCGCTCATTCCCGGCCTCGCGGTGCTCCTGTCGTTCGCCGCCGCCTTCGTCTACGCGCGGACGGAAGCGGGCCAGCGTCAGCGTCAGGTGGAGTCGCTCTATGGCCGCCGGATTTCGGACCAAACCGCTTCCACGCTCGTGGATGGCCGCGCGCCGATCGACAACGAGGGCCAGATGCATGAGCTGACGATTGTGGTTTGCGAAATTTTCAATCATCCATCCCTCATGGCCGAGCTGGCCCCGGCCGCTTACATCGCCTTGAACAACGAATTTCTCGCGCTGGCCTCGGAGTCGCTGGTCGAATCCGGCGGCTGCCTCGCGGAATGTGACGGCGAGGGCGTCCGGGTCATTTTCGGTACGCCGCTGCCGGCCACGGACCACGCCTCGGACGCCTGCCGGGCGGCGCTGGCGCTGGCGCGCAAGCTCGACGTTTTCAACCAGCAGGTTGCCGCAGAGCACGGGCAGGTCTGCGACTGGCGGATCGGCGTGAACTCCGGGTTGATGATCATGGGCAGCTTCGGGGGCGATCGCCTGGCCGGATTCGGCGTGGCCGGCGAGGAAGTGGAATTTGCCCGGCGCTTGTGTGCGGCCAATTTGATCTACGGCTCATCGGTTCTGGCCGGTGCCCGGACCTACGAGATGGCCGAGGGCGCGGTGGAGGTGCGGCCGATGGAATTGCTCCGCCGCCGGCAGGATGAAAGCTGGCTGGAAGTCTATGAACTGCTCGGTCTCCCGGAGGAAATCGGCACCGAGGATCGCGAGCGCCGCGATCTGTATTGGACCGGAGTGATCTACTTCCGCGAGAAGCGCCTGGCGGAGGCCCTTGAGATTTTCCAGCAGGTGCGCGCGGCGAGCCCGGGGCACGACGGACCGGTCGATTTTTACATCCAACGCATTCGTAACCTGCAGTTAAACGGTTCCGGGGCGGAATTTGAGACCGCGCGGTTGCTTAATTCCCTCTAGGAGACGGGTCTCCGAGGCCGGGGCCAATCTTGCGATTTACCGGCGGGAAGGCGCCCCGGCGTTTGCGCTCGCGGAGGGATGCGTATCTTCCAACGCTGACCTGCTTTTTCTGTCAGATTGACCGTCATGTTTTCCGCCGCCGACACTTCTCTCGCCGCCGGGCTGGTTTTTGGCGAGCCCAGCTGGTTTTGGGCGCTCGTGCTCGTGCCGGCGCTGGGTTTGCTGTTCGTCCGCGCCGAACGCACCGCCGCCCGGAAACTGGCCCGCATCGTTTCCCCGCGCCTCCGGTCGCAACTCACCGAGGGCCTGCACCCGGTGCGCCGCCGAGCGCGCTTTGCCCTGCTCCTCTTCGCGCTGATGCTTTTCGTCGCGGCAGCCGCGCGACCGCAGCTCGGGTTTGATTCGCTGCAGGTGAAACGGCGCGGCCTCGATCTGATCATCGGCATCGACACCTCCAAGAGCATGCTAGCGACCGACGTCGAGCCCAACCGGTTGACGCGCGCGAAGCTTGCCGCGCAGGACCTGATCGCACTTTCGCAGGGTGATCGGCTCGGCCTGATCGCGTTTGCGGGTCGCGCCTTTTTGCAGGCGCCGTTGACGATCGATTATGGCGCGGTGCTGGCCGCGGTGCAGGACCTCGACACCGAGGCGGTGCCGCGCGGCGGCACGAACATCGCGGAGGCCATCCAGCTCGCGCTCGAGGCATTCGGGAAGGGCGAGGGGACCGACCGCGCCCTCGTCCTGATGACCGATGGTGAGGAACTGGAGGCCGACGCGGTGGCGATGGCCCGGAAGGCGGCCGCGGCAGGCGTGAAGATCTTTGGCCTGGGGATCGGCTCGACCGAAGGATCCCTCCTGCCGCTTCCCGGCGGTGGATTTGTGCGCGATCGCGCGGGTCAGATGGTTCGCTCCAAGCTGGATGAATCGCGCCTGCGCGAGATTGCCGAGACCACCGGCGGCACGTATCTGCGCCTGACCGGCGGTCCGGAGATGGTGGCCCAACTTCATCGCGACGGGATCGCGCCGTTGAAGCGCGGCGACCTCGACACGAAGACGACCATGCGCCCGGTTGAGCGCTACGCCTGGCCGCTGTCGCTGGCCCTGGCGTGCATCGCGCTCGCCGCGCTGGTGCGCGAGCGCCGGAGTTCGCCGCGCCCCGCGCCGCGTCCGGTCTCGCGACGAAAGGAGACGGCCGCAGCGCTGGCGCTCATCGCGCTGCTGGGCGGAACTGCTGGACCGCGCGCGTTCGCGGCTGCCGGCGCGCCGACTCCGAGCGAGGCGTTGCGCCAATATCGGGACGGGAAATTCGGGGAAGCGGAGTCATCATTCGATTCGCTCAGCCGCGAACATCCGAATTCACCGCGCTACCAATTCAACCTCGGCGCTTCGGCCTACAAGAAGGGGGACTACGGGCGGGCCGCGGAAGCGTTTGGACGCGCGCTGGCTTCACCGGATTCCGCGCTGCATGAATCGACTTTCTACAATCTTGGAAACACGCTCTATCAACAGGGCCAGGCCCAAAAGGATCCGGCGGCAAAGATCCGCGATTGGGAAAACGCCATCGCGCATTACGACAACGCGTTGCGCTTGAACCCGAAGGATGACGCCGCGCTGGCCAATCGGGAATTCGTCAAAAAAGCGGTCGAGGCGGAACGCCAGCGCCAGCCGCCGCCTTCCGAAAAGGGAGACGGCAAAGACAAGAAGGACCCATCAAAGTCTGACAAGGACAAGAAATCCGACCAGAAGAAATCCAAGGACAAGGACAAATCGAAAGACAAGTCGAAGGACGGGTCCAAGCCCGACCAGCCGCAGGACGGACAGGACAAGCGCGACGAGTCCGGACAGGGCAAGCAGCCCAAGACCGAGGCCGACGATTCGTCGTCGATTCCGAACAAGAACGATCCGCAGAGCGACGAGAATCGTCCGCCCAAGGGCCAGGAGGATTCGGAACAAAATCGTCCGGAGGAATCGGAGGAACCGATGGAACAGCAGGGCGCGAGTCGCTCGCCAAACGATTCGGGAACACCGCCGCCGGCTCCGAGCCAGGAGAACCGCCCGGGGGGCGACTTCCAGGCGCGGGAGGCTACCGTCGACGAAAAGCCGGGTGAGCAGCCGCCGGCCGGCGCGGAAGTTCAGGCGGGAGGTAAGCTCAGCGCGGCGCAAGCGCGCCAGTTGCTCGATGCGCTCAAAGGCGAGGACGACAAGGTCATGCTCAGCGATCGCTTCCGCCGGCAGGAGCCGACCTACAAGGATTGGTGATCGTCATGCGCGCGGCAGTCTCCAAATCCGTTTTTTTGCGGCGTGCCATGGCGGGCGCTCCGGTCGCTTGGCTGTGCGCGTTGTTCATGGCCGTGGCGGCGCAGGCGCAGAACAGCGTCCGCGCCACGGCGTCGCTCTCCGAGAATCGCGCGGCGGTCGGCGACCCGGTCGAATACCGCATCGAGGTGACGGGCGCGCGCACCGCGAGTCGGCCATCCTCCATTCCCGTGGAGGGTCTGAGCATCACGCCGGTGGGCCAGTCCAGTACGTTCAACTACAATCCGTCGACCGGCCTCGTCGCCAGTGTGATCTACATTTACCAGATCGAAGCGACGAGGCCCGGGACCTTCACGATTCCGGCACAGGAATTCGCTGCTGGCGGCGTAAACGTCCGGACGAATGCCGTCACGCTCACGGTGGTGGCGACGGCGGACGGCCGCGACAGTCAGGCCGAACGCAACTTCTTCGCGGAGCTGGTCATCCCGAAGAAGACGCCCTTTGTCGGCGAAGCGATCCCCGCGGAAATCCGCTGCTATTTCAGCCCTCGCATCCGGTTTGATCCGCCGATGAACCCGGTGATCAAGGGTGAGGGATTCACCGTGCAGAAGGTCACGGAGCCGCAACAGGACAGCGTAATCGTTGACGGCCAGAATTATCAGGTCGTGATCTATAAGACCTCCATCACGCCGCTGAAAACGGGAACCTTGAGTGTCGGTCCGATGGTGGGGGAGACCCGCGTGTTGCTGCCCCGTCCCCGGCCGCGCTCGTTCGGCAACAGCCCGTTCAACGATCCGTTTTTCAACGATCCGTTCGGCGGATTCGGCATGCAAAAAAGCGTGGAACTCAAGAGCGAGCCCGTCGTGCTCGACGTGAAGGCGCTGCCTCCTGGCGCGCCCGCGTCGTTCACCGGCGCGATCGGCCAGTTCACGCTCGATGCCGAGGCGGAGCCCAGGCAGGTGAATATCGGCGACCCTCTGACCGTGCGCCTGACGCTGCGTGGACGGGGGAATTTCGATCGCATCAATCCGCCCGCGCCGCTCGACACGACCGGCTGGCGCGCGTACCCGGCGAGCGGAAAATATCGTCCCGACGACGATGTGAAGCTCAGCGGGGTGAAGATCTTCGAGCAGGTCTTTGTCCCGATGGAAAAGCGAAACGTGCTGCCGGCCTATGAGCTGGCGTACCTCGATCCCGGCAGCGGGCAGTACAAGACGCTGAGCGTGCCGGCGCTGCCGATCACCGTGACGGGTGGTGCCGTGGCCGCACCGACCCCGGCTGCGCCAAAGCTGAGCGAGGCGCCGGCCGCCGACGCCACGCCCAAGCCAGTCGCGACCCCGGCGCCGGCGAAGGACATCCTCCACATTCGAACTGACGGACCAGGCACCGGGAGTTTTGTCCCGCTGTATCGCCGGACGATGTTCTGGCTGCCGCAGGCCATTGTGATCGCAATGGTCCTGGGCGCGCTCGGCGTTTATCGCTGGCGCCACCGGCCGGGACGCGCGCTGGCGGAACGCGCGTTGACCGAACGGCAGCGACGCGACGCGATTTCGGCGCGGCTGCGTGATCGCGGGACTAGACGCCACGACTTCTATCTCGCCGCCGCGGAGATGGCGCAGATGCGCGCGGCGGACCGCAGCGGCCGCGAGCCGGCGACGCTGGACAGCGACGCGGTCATCGCGATTTGCGGACTAGATCCGACTTCGGCGGGAACCGTGCGGGAAATTTTTCGGGTGCGGGATGAGATTACCTTTGCTGGGGTCGACGATTCCGCCCAGGTGTCAGACACCGAACGCTCGGCAGCGCTGGCCGCCCTCGCGAAACTCGAGCGCGCGCCCGCCATGGCCGTAAAAGCATGAATGTCCCGCGTTTCATTTTGATGCTCGCCGCGACGCTGATTTTTCCGCTGGCCGCACTCGCCGAAACGGATTTCGCACGGGGCAATGCGCTCTACGAGTCAGGACAATTTGCCGATGCCGCAAAAGCTTATGAGCGGTCCGTGCCGGGTGGTGCAGCGGGTCCCAATTTGTTTTTCAATCTGGGTAACGCGTATCTGCGCGCCGGCGATCAGGGCCGCGCGGTGCTGAATTTTCAGCGCGCTCTCGCCTTGCGACCCGCGCATCCGGAGGCAGCGGCGAATCTGGCCTTCGTCCGGCGCACGCTGAGTCTTCCCACGCCCGCACCGGATGGATGGTCGCAGACCTTTGGCTGGCTGGGGGTTGACACCTGGTCCGTCGTGGCCGCTTTCGGAGTGTGGGCGTTGGTCGCCGGTCTCGTCGCGGTTCTCGGGCCGTGGAATCGTGTGACGCTGGGTTGGTCGCTCATCGTCCCCGGCATGTTGGTGTTCGGCGCGGGTCTCACCGCGTTGACCGGCCTTCACGGCGGTGCGCGTGATGCGGCGCGGGCCATTGTCGTGAGTGAATCCGGCACCCGCGCACACTATGCGCCGGCGGATAATTCCCGCGACGTGCAGGCCCTGGCGGTTGGCACGGAGATCCGCGTGTTGCAGGATCGTGGAAGCTGGACCTACGCCGAGCTGGCCGGCGGGTTGCGCGGATGGGTCGCCTCGAGCGATCTGGAACGCGTCGTGCCAAATTGAGCGGCGCGCAACGCGCGGTTGACTTCCGGGTGGGCGCCTCGTAGTTCCGTCGACGCATGATTCAGGAATGGAACATCCAGAGCCGCGCCGATCACTGCGCGCGCACGGATCGGGAATTTCGCGACGGTGAGATCTTCTACACGCTGCTGCACAGCGAAGGGGAGGGACTGCGCCGCGAGGACATTTCCGCGGAGGCCTGGCAGGCGATGGAGCCGCAGCAACGGGCCGCTGATGGGGTCACCTTTTGGCGCAGCAAGTATGAGCCGCCGCCTGCCGTCACGCCGGAGGCGATGAATCGTGCCGACGCGGAATCGCACCTGCGCCGCCTGCTTTCGGAAGGTCCTCCGCCCGAGCAGGCGAATGTCGCCTACCTGCTGGCCGCGCTGCTCGAGCGGAAGCGCATCCTGAAACCGATGGCCGCGCCGGTGGGGGACGAGGCAACCGCGCGCGGGCGCGTCACGCCATATGAGCACGCGAAGACCGGCGAGATATTTCTCGTGCCCGATGCACCGCCTTCGCTCGACCGGATCGAAGCCGTGCAGTTGGAACTGACGGCGCTGCTCGGGTAGACTGCGACGCGGGTGGAAGAGGGACTAGATTTATAGATTTTGTAAATTAATAGATTCGGGAAGGGCGTCATTCAGATCTCCCAATTCTGTTAATTTAGAAAATAGAAATTTAGTTCCTGCCTTCGCCGACCTGCCCAGCGACTTTCATTCGCCTTGGTGGTTTCGCCTCGAAGTCACTCCCGGAAATTCTGGTAATCGAGGGCGACGCCGAAGTCCTTGCTGCGGCAGAAGGCAATCACTTCCTGCAGGTCGTCGCGTTTCTTGCCCGTCACGCGAATCTCGGTGCCCTGGATGGCGGCCTGCACCTTCAGGCCCTGGGCCTTGATGGCGGCCACGACCTCTTTCGCCTTGGCGCCTTCGATGCCCTGCTTGATTTTGATTTCCTGCCGCGCGTGTCCCACCGATGAAATCTCCGGCGTGCCGCGATCCACGTTGCGCAGGTCGACATTCCGCTTCGCGAGCTTCTGGATCACCATTTCATTCAACGCCTTGAGCCGCGAACCGTCGATGGCGGTGAGGAGAATCTTGTTCTCCTTGGGGGTCCACTCGATTTTCGGATCGGCGCCTTTGAAGTCGAAACGATTCACCAGTTCCTTGCGCGCCTGGTTGAGGGCGTTGTCGACCTCCTGCTGATCCACTTCGGAAACAATATCAAATGTGGGCATGGCTGAAATTTAGCCACAGAGCCACCGAGGACACAGAGAAAAATCTTCCAATGACTTTTCTGACCCTGTGCTCTCTACTCCTCTGTGGCCGCATCCGTCCGTCTCACATCCGGGCGAATTTTTCGGCGAGGAGCTTGGCCAGCTTGTGCGTGACGTGCTCGTTGCCGAGGCGCTGGAGGATTTCCGTGAGGAAGCCCTGCGTGATGAGCTGCTGCGCCTTCAAGCGCGGGATGCCGCGTGATTCCAGGTAGAATAACTCCGCGTCATCGACGTGCCCGCTGGTCGCGCCGTGGGTGCAGCGGACCTCGTCGGCCAGAATCTCCAGGCCGGGCATCGAGTCCGCCTCGGCGTCGTCGCTGAGCATTAAATTGCGCACCTTCTGGTAGGCGTCCGTGAACTGCGCCGCCGGCGCCACGCGAATGAGCCCGGAGAAAATCGTCTTCGACTTGTCAGAGAGCGAATTTTTGTAGAGCAGGTCGCTGAACGTGTGCGGCGCGAGATGATCCTGCAGCGTGCGCTGATCGAATTCCTGGGTGCCGGTGGCGACGGTGGCGCTGAGCATGTCGCTGCGGGCGGCGGAGCCGTTCAGCTTGTTCAAGCTTTCGAGGCGCGAATACCGGCCGCCGAGGTTGAGGTGCAGGCTGGTGAGATGACCGTCGCGCTCGACCGACGCCGTGTTGATCTTGATCGAGGCGACCTCCTCGCCCCAATTTTGCGAGGCGAGATAGGTGACCTTGGCGCCCGGCCCGATGTGCAGATCGCTGACGCCGCAGGTGAATCCGGGCTGGCGGCGGTCGGCCGACTCAAGGTAATCGACGAGGGTGATGCTGGATCCTTCCTCGGCGATCAGCAGCGTGTGCGGAAAGATCGCCGCGCCGTCACCGGAGATCCAATGGAAGACCTCGACGGGCAAATCGACCTTCACGTTCTTGGGCACGTAGATGAAGCAGCCGCTGCGAATGTGCGCCTGGTGCAGGGCGTGAAATTTACGCGAGCCCAGCGAGGCGTCATTCACCATGAAGTAGCGGTGCATGATCTCCCGGTAGGCGGAGAGATCCTGCTCCAGCGGGGCGAAGACCACGCCCTTGGCCTCGAGTTCCGCGTTCAGAAGCTGGCGATGAACCAGCTTGTCGTTGGCGAAAATCATGGTGCCGGCGACCTTCGGATTGCCCTCGGAACGGGCCACGAGCGCTTCGGCGCCAACCGTCGCCAGGGGTTGGGCGGGCGTGTATTTTGCCAAGTCGAGCTTGCCGAGCGTGGTGAAGCGCCAGGCCTGATCCTTGCGGTGTGGCAGCGGGAGCGATTCAAACGTTTCCCAGGCGCGGAACTGGCGTTCCTGAAACCACGCCGGCTGCTGCGTCTGGATCGACGGGCGAACGAACAAGCCCGCGGTTTCAGCCGGGGCGGGGGTCGCGGCCGGGGGAGTGTCGGCGTCGTCGATGACGACGGTGGTGCCTTCGATGGTCGAATCGGTCATCATGTTCCCAAGGCCGGACTAACCGACCGAACCCTCCATCTGCAGGTCAATCAGGCGCTTCAGCTCGACGCTGTATTCCATGGGGAACTGGCGGACGAGATCGTTGACGAATCCATTCACGCTCAGGCTCATGGCCTGGCCCTCGGTGAGACCGCGTGACTGCATGTAAAAGATTTGTTCGGCGCTTACCTGGCTGACGCTGGCCTCGTGTTGCAGCGAGTTCTTTTCACCGCGCACGGTGATGGCGGGATAGGTGTCCGTGCGGCTGTTCGGGTTGATCAGCAGCGCGTCGCATTCGGTGTTGTTCTTGCAGCCCTTGAGATGCTTGGGGACGTGGACGAGGCCGCGATACGTCGCGCGGCCGGTGCCGACGCTGATGCTCTTGCTCACGACGTTGCTGGTGGTGTTGTCCGCCATGTGGACCATTTTCGCGCCGGTGTCCTGGTGCTGGCCTTCCCCGGCGAGGGCGATGCTGATGACCTCGCCGCGGGCGCCGCGACCCTTCATCACCACACCGGGATATTTCATCGTGAGACGGCTGCCGATGTTGCAGTCGATCCACTTGATCTCCGCGTCTTCCATCGCGAGGCCGCGCTTGGTCACGAGGTTGAAGACGTTGTTGCTCCAGTTCTGGACGGTGATGTACTGGATCTTCGCGCCCTTGAGCGCGACGAGTTCGACGACGGCGCTGTGCAGCGTGGCGGTCTCGAACTTCGGCGCGGTGCAGCCTTCCATGTACATGACCTCCGCGCCCTCGTCGGCGATGATGAGCGTGCGCTCGAACTGGCCGAAGTTTTCCGCGTTGATCCGGAAGTAGGCCTGGAGCGGATGCTTTACCTTCACACCGGGCGGCACGTAGATGAACGAGCCGCCGCTAAACACGGCGCTGTTGAGCGCGGCGAACTTGTTGTCGGAGGTCGGGATGACCTTGCCGAACCACTTCTTGAAAATTTCCGGGTGGTCCCGCAGACCCTCGAGCGGCCCGACGAAGATGACGCCTTGATCGCCGACGGCCTTCTTGATGTTGGAGTAGGCAGCCTCGGAATCGAACTGCGCCTCGACCCCCGCGAGGAAGCGGCGCTCCTGCTCGGGAATGCCCAGGCGCTCGAAGGTCTGCTTCATCTCCTCGGGCACATCCTCCCAGTTCCGCTTCGGCGTGGTGCCGGAGCTGAGGTAGTAGCGGATGTTGTCGAAGACGATGTTGTTGAGATCCTTGCTGGCCCAATGCGTCGGCATCGGCTTCTTGTGGAAAACCCGCAGCGCGTGCTTGCGGAACTCGCGCACCCAGTCGGGCTCGCCCTTCACGTCGACGATGTAGTCGATCGTCTTTTCCGTCAGGCCCGTGCCCGCGTCGAATTCGTAATCCATCTTGTAATGGAAGTCGCCGACGCTGCGATCGATATCGATGTTGGCTTTGGGAGAGCTCATGAAGAATTTTAGATTTTAGATTTCCGATTTTGGATTTGGAGCACGCGAATCATGCCACGGCGAGTTCGGCTTCGGGCTTGAGCCAGTCGTAGCCCTTCGCTTCGAGTTCATAGGCGAGCTCCTTGCCGCCGGTCTTCACAATCTGGCCGTCCATCATCACGTGCACGATGTCCGGCACAATGTAATCGAGCAGGCGCTGGTAGTGCGTGATCAGCAGGATGCCGAGATTCGGCCCGCGCTGCGCGTTGACGCCCTCGGCCACGACCTTGAGCGCGTCGATGTCCAGGCCCGAGTCGGTCTCGTCCATGATCGCGTACGTCGGCGCCAGCATCATCATCTGCAGGATTTCGTTCCGCTTCTTTTCGCCGCCGGAGAACCCCTCGTTGACCGAGCGCGAGGTCATCTCGCGCTTGATCCCGAGCAGATCCATCTTCTCGTAGAGGTGCTCGTAGAATTCGACCGCATCGAGTTCCTCGCCCTCGCCGAGCCGGGCCTGCAGCGCGGCGCGGATGAAGTTCGCGTTGCTCACGCCGGGAATCTCGTTCGGATATTGGAACGCCAGGAAGAGGCCCTTGCGCGAGCGCTCGTCGGGCTCAACGCCCATCATCTCCTCGCCGTCGAGCAGCACGCTGCCCGTGACGGTGTAGTCGGGATGGCCCGCGATGGCCTTGGCAAGCGTGCTCTTGCCCGAGCCGTTCAGGCCCATGACGGCGTGCACTTCGCCCTTTTTGATTTCGAGGTTCAGGCCACGGACGATTTCTTTGTCGCCGATGCTGACGTGGAGGTCTTTGATTTGGAGGCTGCTCATAAATTTTTTTGGGAAAGGGAATCAGCGCGCGGCCTTGCGGCCCGTTTTTTTGGCGCAGGCGGAACACACGCCCCGCAGCGAAACCTCGCTGTGGGTGACCTCGTAATTCGCCGGCAGCTGCCAGAGCTTGGTCATGCCGGTGCGCGCGGGCATCATCACGTCCTCCACCCGCCCGCATTCGGTGCAGCAAAAATGACCGTGGTCGACCTGGTTGGCGCAGAAGCGCGACGCCTCGCGCTCGACGTTCACCTGCCGGATGAGACCGCATTTCGAGAGCGTCTCCAGACAATTATAAACCGTGGCGAGCGAGATGCTCGGCATCACGTCCTTCACCCGCAGGAACACCTGCACGGCGGTGGGGTGGTCCTCGGTCTTCGCCAGCGCGTCATAGACGACGCGGCGCTGCTGGGTGAAGCGGAACCCGCTCTGC
Source organism: Verrucomicrobiota bacterium (assembly GCA_031370675.1). Lineage (GTDB taxonomy): Bacteria > Verrucomicrobiota > Verrucomicrobiia > Chthoniobacterales > SZAS-18 > SZAS-18. The sequence goes on along the minus strand of JANMQT010000121.1, from coordinate 14,549 downwards.
GCGAGCGAGGCGCCGTATTCGATGGCGTCAGCGTGATGGTGCGCCGGGCGGCCACGGGTGCCACCAGCACTGGAGCGGGAGACGGGGGAGGTCCTCATGAGCCCATATTTTCGCCCATCTGCCAAAGACTATCAAGAACAGTTATAAATAAATCTTACCGCGCCGGAAAGCCCTTCCCGCGAAACGGAAGCGCGCGGTCCGGGGGTGCGCGATGGTCCGGGGGACGCTCACCCGAGCGCGGCGAACTGCTCCTTCTGCCAGGCGATCAGGTCGGCCACGCCCTTCTTGCCCAGCGCCACCAACCCGTCGAACTGCTCGTGGGAGAAGGTGGCGCCTTCGCCGGCGCCCTGCACCTCGACGAATTCGCCGGCTTCGGTCAGGACGAAATTGAAATCGACCGACGCGCCCTTGTCCTCGACGTAATCGAGATCGAGCACCGGCCGGCCGCCGACCACGCCCACGCTGACCGCGCCGACGAATCCCTTCAGCGGGAGCTTCTTCACCTTCTTCTCCGCGAGCAGTTTCCGTCCCGCGAGCGCGACCGCGAGGCAGGCCCCGGTGATCGAGGCGGTGCGCGTCCCGCCGTCTGCCTGCAGCACGTCACAATCGATCCACATCGTGCGCTGGCCCAGCGCGGCCAGATCCACCACGGCGCGCATCGAGCGGCCAATCAGCCGCTGGATTTCGACCCCCCGTCCGTCCGGCCGGCCGCGCGAGCTGTCGCGCTGCTTTCGCTCGATGGTCGAATACGGCAGCATCGAGTATTCCGCCGTGAGCCAGCCGCCGGAAACGTTTTGATCCTTCATCCAGCGCGGCACGCCCTCGTCGACCATGCACGAGCAGATGACGCGCGTGTTGCCGAAGCCCACCAGCACGGACCCGGTGGCCTGGGGGGCGATGTGCGGCACCAGCGTCAGGGTGCGCATTTCGTCGGGCTTCCGGCGATCGTGGCGCAGCTCCGCTTCGGGGATGAGTGACGCGGGAATGGCAAAAGTGGACATGTTCTTGGGAATGGCGTGGGTCGCGAAACGTCAGCGTGGGGAACCACGGGCGCCTTCCGATGGCTTGAAGGAGGTCGCGCGCGCGGAGGCTTTGTTCGCTTCCTCAACCTTGCCCAGAGCGCGCAGTTCCGCTGCATAATTCTCCCAGGCGGAACGCGAGGAGAGCGACGCCTCGGTGGCCCGCCGGAAGGCTTTCAAGGCATCGTCCCTTTTGCCCTGCTTGCGATAAGCCACCCCGAGATGATTCCAGGCGGGACCATACGTCGGCATGAGATCGACCGCCCGCCGCAGCGAGCGGATTGCCGCGTCTGTCTGTCCCTGGGTCAGGTAGCAATAACCCAGCTGCGCGTGGATCAGAAAACTGTTCGGCGCTCGCTGGGCTGCCCGCTGCAGGGGCCCAATCGCATCGGCATCGCGTTTGAGATTGATGTAGCCGAAGCCAAGCGTCGCCTGCACCTCGGCGTTGTCGGGCAGAAGTTCCGCGGCGCGCGAGACGGCGCGAATCGCCGCCTCGTAATTCTTCCGCCGGTTTTCGGCCCGGGCGAGGACCAGCCACGCGGACAGGCTCGACGGGGCGACCTCCGCCGCGCGCCGCGCCTTCACGACCGCGTCCTCCCAGCGGCCCTGGCGATATGCGCAATCCGACAACGCCAGCCATCCCGCCCCGGATTTCGGCGAGAGATCCACGACCCGCTGGAACGAGGCGGTGGCGGCGGACCAGCATTGCTGGTCCACGTAAACAAAGCCCAGAATGAGGTGCGCGTCAGGCAGTCGGGAATCCAGCACAATGGCGCGTTTCAACGCCGCTTCGGCCTCCGGATAATTCCTCACGCGACGGTAGACTGCCCCCCGAATCGCATGGGCAATGGCTTTGTTCGGATAGCGCTCGGTCAATTGGCGCGCTAATTCGAGCGCCCTCGCAAGGTTGCGCATGCGAACCTCGTCGATCAGATGCTGGGCAATCGCGTCGTTCAGGACGGGATCCGGGCCGGAAAGTACGCCCTCCAGCGGCGACTTCTGAAATTTCTCGGGCGGGGGAAGCTTGGCCAGGAGCTTTTCGATTCCGGCATCCTGCGCGCGCGCGGCGAGCGGCGTCAGCAACATCGCGGCGATCGGGACCGCAATGACGAGTCGACGCATCATGCCCGCTGCGTAACGCACGCCCGGGGTAAAACCAAGTGCAATCCCGAGCAATCTTGTCAGGCCGCCCCGCCCGCGTTAGACCGGGGAATGTTCTTTGCCAAAGGCCGGAGGAGCCTGGTGACCATGTTCGTTGCCGTGTTGAGCGGTGCGGTGGTGGGGCCATCGGTCGCGACCGGAAAGTCATGCGTCTGGAAAGTGACCTCCCCCGGCGGGCAGACGCTTTTTCTGGCCGGTTCCGCGCACGCTTTGCGCAGCACGGACTATCCCCTGCCGCCCGCCTTCAATCGTGCGTTCGAGAGCTCGCAATGTGTCGCGATGGAAATCGACCTCAACGCCGGTCAAACCGTAAACGCAAAAATCGAGCAGGCTGGGCGCTACCCGGCGGGGGACAGCCTCGCCAGACACATTGATCCGCGCACCTATGCCTACCTGCAGCGGGCGGCCGGAAAGTACCCGGGAGGAATGGAAAAACTCCTCCGCCTGCGGCCTTGGTATATTTCGATCCAGCTGGAGGGCTCCGGTGGGCAGGGCTTCAGCCATCGACTGGGCCTGGAGTCTTATTTTTCCGGGCGCGCCCGGGCGACGGCCAGACCCGTTTACGGCTTGGAATCACTCAACGAACACGTCCTCGTCTTTTCCGGGCTGAACGACCGGGAAAGCGAAGCGCAGTTGCTGGTCTCCTTCATTGGGTTGAACAAGGAAGACGAGTATGCGCGGAAGACGATGCAGGCGTGGCATGCGGGCGATATCGACGCGCTGTATCGCTTCACCCGTGAAAACTATCGGGACTTTCCCTCGATGTTCGAACGGCTGGTTCCGGCGCGAAACCGCGCTTGGATGCCGCGCATCGAAGGCTGGATCAAAAGCGGCCGGACCTATTTTGTCATGCCGGGAGCGGCGCATCTCGGCGGCCCGGACGGCGTCCTCGCGTTGTTGCGCTCGCGCGGTTACATAATCGAACAATGGTGACGCCGGCACGCAGCACGATTCGCGTTCCCGCAACGACTTCGAACCTCGGCCCGGGGTACGACTGTCTCGGCGTGGCGCTGCAAGTCTACAACGAAGTCGCGGTCCGGCGCACCGTGGGTCGGAAGCGCTCTGCACCGCATCCGATAGCGGCGAAAGCGGCGAAAGTTTTCTTCGCGGCCGCCCGTCTCCGTCCGTTCCACTTCGAATGGAGCATCGCGGGTGACGTGCCGGTTTCGCGCGGACTCGGCAGCAGCGTGACGCTGCGCCTGGGCATCATCGCCGGCTTGAACCGGCTGGCTGGCTCGCCGCTGGATCGGCGGGAGATATTTGACCTTTGCGCGCGGCTGGAGGGTCATCCCGACAATGCCGCGCCCGCGGCTTTTGGTGGGTTCACCGCGTGCGACCCTGCCGGCGCGCCGCCCATTCGGGTTTCCGTCGACTCGCGGCTGAAATTTGTGCTGCTCGTGCCGGACTTTGAAGTGCGCACCGCCGAGGCGCGCGCGATTCTCCCGCCGCGGGTCTCGCGGGTGGCCGCCGCGGCAAGCGCCGGGCGGGCGTGCCGAATCGCGGCGGCCTTTGCCACCCGACGCTACGCGTTGTTGCGCGGGATGTTCGCCGATGACGCGTTTCATCAACCCCATCGCAAGTCGCTTGTGCCGATGCTGGCCCGCGTCGTGGCGGCGGGCGAGCAGGCGGGCGCGCTGGGCGGCTTCCTCAGCGGCTCCGGTTCGACGTTCTGCTGCGTCACCTTGAAGTCCGCGCCGCGCGTGGCGGCCGCCATGTTGCGCGCCTTCGGGCCGGGGACCGCGCGGGTCATCGTCACGGCGGCGGACAATCGAGGCTACGTGGCGCGTTGACCCCGCCGCTCGCCGCCGCTTCCCCAATCGCGGGCGTCTGCTAGTATTTACGCCGTGAGCCAGTTGGTGGAGAACCTGGAGCAGTTCGTCATCGACGTCATCGAAGGCCGCCGAGCGGGCGCGCGTGCCTTCGTGCTGAAGGGGTTTCTCTACGTGCTCTCGCTGCCGTTCAAGGCGATCGTGCAGTTCCGGCTCTGGCTCTATCGCAAGCGCTTCAAGCGGGAAACCAGCCTCGGCTGCCTCGTCATCAGCGTGGGCAATCTCACCGCCGGCGGCACCGGCAAGACGCCCGTGGTGGAGAAATTTGCCCGGGCGCTCAACGCCGCGGGACGCAAGGTCGCCATCCTCAGCCGCGGCTATCGCAGCGAAAAGCCATCGTTCTGGAAACAACTGCGGCTCTGGCTCGAGGGCCGGCCCTATCGCGGCGGCACGCGCGTGGTCTCCGACGGGCTCGGGGTGCTTCTCGATTCGCGCGAGGCCGGCGACGAGCCGTACATGCTCGCCAAGAATCTTCCCGGCGTGGTCGTTCTAACCGACAAGGATCGCGTGCGCAGCGGCCGTTATGCGCTCGACCATTTTCAATCGGACACGCTGCTCCTCGACGACGGCCTGCAATACCTGCACCTCAAGCACCGCGTCGAAATCGTGCTGGTCGATCGCCAGGCCCCCTTCGGCAACCGCCACCTGCTGCCGCGCGGCACGCTGCGTGAGCCGCCGCGCAATCTGCGCCGCGCCAGCCACGTGTTCATCACCAAGTCCGACGGGACCGACAATGCGGTGTTGATCGCCGAGATCCGGCGGCACAACCAGAAGGCGGAGATCATCGAATGCGCGCATCGCCTGACGCACGTGGTGGACATGGAGGGCCGGAGGCATGAGCTCGAGTTTTTACGCGGCCGCAAGGTTGGCGCGCTCAGCGGCATCGCGCGGCCGGAGAGTTTTCACCGTTTGTTGCGCGAACACGGTGCGCAAATCGTGGAGGAGCGCATCTTTCCGGACCACCACCGCTTTCGGCTCGCTGAATTGCTGGGGGCGGACCGGCGCTGTCGCGAGGCGGGCGCGGAGCTAATCGTCACCACGGAAAAGGATTTCGTGCGCTTTCCGGCAAACTTGAAATTGGATCTTCCAATTTACTATGTGCGGCTGGAGATCGAAATCCTGTCGGGTCATGAAAGTTGGGAGCAGCTCGTCGAGCGGATCGCGCAGCCGCCGCCGCTCGAACGCACACCGAGCGAGTTTTTTGCCTAGAGGGCAGGCGGTGGAGTCGCGTTCCGCCTAGCCCGACGCAGCGATCGGCGTCGGCGCCTCGTCGTCCGCGGGTTCCCGCTCCGGCAGTGCCTCGATCCCCTCGGCCAGCCCTGTCAGCAATTCCAAACGTCCGTCCTCGTGCTCGACGATCGCCGAGCAGCTCTCCACGAAGTCACCGCAGTTGTAGTACACGACGCGTTCCATCTGCTTGACCGCCGGGGTGTGAATGTGGCCGCAGAGGACGCCGTCCACCTGGTGGTGCTCGGCATAGCGCACGATGGCGGTCTCGAACGAGCCGATGAAATTCACGGCGTCTTTCACGCTCTTCTTCACGTACGCGCTCAGCGACCAGTACCCCAGGCCGAGGCGCTGCCGGAAAAAGTGCACGACCGGATTGAGACGGAGCAGGAGCGTGTAGCCGACGTCGCCAACGTACGCGAGCCACTTGTGATTCTGCACCACGGTGTCGGTCTCATGGCCATGCATGACGAAGATGCGGCGTCCGTCCGCCGTCACGTGCACCGCGTCCTTCACGATGCTGATGCCGCCGTACTCGCCGAGATAATCGCCGACGAATTCATCGTGGTTGCCCGGGATGTAGATGAGCTTGGTTCCCTTGCGACCCTTGCGCAGGATTTTCTGGATGACGTCGTTGTGCGCCTGTGGCCAGTAGATGCCGCGCCGCAGGGCCCAGATGTCGATCAAGTCGCCGACGAGGTAGAGCGTGTCGAAATCATTCTCCCGGAGAAAATGCAGGACCGCCGCGGCGTTGCTGCCCCTGGTGCCGAGATGCAGATCGGAGATGAAGCCGGTCCGATATTTGGTCATCTGGAAGGATTCTGCCATCACCGCCGGCAATGGTCAGCCGGCCCTACGCAACGTTTTCGCCATCAGGAAGCTGCACCACCTCTCGTCTACGCGGCCTGCCGCTGGGAATATTCACCGCTGCAGTACTCGTCGAAGAGCGCGCTGCTGATTTCGATGAAGCGAAGCTGCGTCCGATCGAGGTACTGGTGCAGCCCGCGTTGAAAGATGTCGCCGATCGATGTGTAGTTCAGCTCACTGCGCAGCCGGCCACTGAGCCGCTCGGCCTCGTTGGAATACCGGGTTTCCGGGCACCCCGTGATCCGGTGGAGCGCGTTGTCGAGGCGCTGCGCGCAGAAGCAGACGGACCGCGGAAAGACGTCGTTCAGTACGAGAAATTCTGCCACCTTCCACGGCGCCACTTCGCCGACGTAGAGCTTGAGATACGCCTCGAGCGCGCTGCACGAGCGCAGCACCGCCATCCATTGAATCGTGTCGACGTTGCCCCCGACCCGTTCGCCGCTGGGCAGGAGGAGATGGTATTTCACGTCAAGAATGCGCGAGGTCCGATCCGCGCGCTCGATGAACTTGCCCATCTGGATGAAATCCCAGCCCTCGCCGTGCGTCATCGTCGCGTCGGTGATGCCGAGGAAAAGATGCGAGGCCTCCTGGATGCGGCGGAAGAACTGGTAGGTGCTCGACTGGCACATCGCGCGGGCGTCGTCCGAGCCGATGAACAGGTACGCCTGGTTGAGCTGTTCCCACATCTCGCTGGAGATTTGTTCGCGGACGCTGCGCGCGTTTTCGCGGGCGCGGGCGATGCACGAGTAAATCGAACTCGGGTTGCTGCGCTCGAAGGTCAGAAAATCCGTGACGCTGTCGCCGGTGGCGTGGGCGTGGAGCTGGTGAAAGCGCTCCTGGTCCTCGAGGGACGAGATGATGGGGGTCCACTCCGCACCGGGTTGCTCGCTCTCTTCGGCGGCCGGATCGAAATCGCGCCAGAGCTGGAGATTCACGTCGAGGAGACGGGCGTTGTTTTCCGCCCGCTCGATGTAGCGGCTCATCCAAAATAACGAATCGGCAACGCGGCAAAGCATGATGGTTTCCTTGGGATCCCTGAGCGTCTTGAGGTTGAATCCGCCGGCCCGGGGGTTCAAGCGCAAACCCGGCGGTCGCCGACAAACTCCCGCTTTGCATCCGCGCGTGACGTCGTGTTCAGTCGCGTCTCCGATGCTTTACCTTCTCCGACACGGCCAGACCGAATGGAATCGCGACCGGCGGCTGCAGGGGCAGGGAAATTCCGACCTGACGGAACTGGGTTGGCAGCAGGCCGGACTCATGGCCGACTTGTTGGCGCGCGAAATTCCCGAGCCGCAGAAATTCCGGTTGGTGAGCAGTCCGCTGCAACGGGCGCGAGAGACCGCCGAGGTTGTGGCGGGGAAACTGGGGCTGCCGATCGAACTTGATCCCCGCCTCGCTGAGGTCGCCCTCGGCGAATGGGAGGGGCGCTTCTACCAGGAAGTGCAGACGGAGTGCGCCCACCTCCTGGTGGGCACGACGCCCTATGACTGGTTTTTCCGGGCACCCGGCGGCGAAAGCCTCGAGGTGATGTCGGCGCGGGTCGGTGCGTGGCTTCGCGACTGCGGCGGACGGCCCACCATCGCCGTAGCGCATGGATTGACGGGCCGAATCTTGCGTGGTCTGTACGCGGGCCTGGATGTCGAATCGATGCTGACTCAGCCGGTGCCGCAGGATGGTGCCTACCGGCTGGAGGGCGGGCGACTCACGTTTCTTTCCGCCACGGGCGTGGCTCCCAATCCGGCCGAATTATCGACAAACCACTGGAGGCAAGGGGAGTCGAACCCCTGACCTCCTGAATGCAAATCAGGCGCTCTACCAACTGAGCTATACCCCCGCGGTGTGTCAGCCGGAAGTAAGCGCGAATCGGTCGATTTCGCCAACGGAAACCGCGTCGCGTGGCGAGCCGACGCCCCGAATGACGAACCAGGATGACGAAGCCCGATCGAATGACCTAATGCCGAAGCTATCAGTTCACCTTCCTCCAGTGCGCCCTTTGGCTCTGTGGCAATTCCCGTTCTTCCCTTCATGTTCTTCGTGTCTTCATGGCCAAATTTTCTGGAGGTAGGGGGTTTGTCGGCTGCGCCCACCTGCGGGATGGCTTTGCGATTGCAAGGCGCTCAACGCGCCGCGCAGTGTCGGCTGCGCCGACCTGCGGGATGGCTTCGCCAGATCGAAGGCGCTCAACGCGCCGGGCCGTCGTACAAGTTCTTATCCCCTCAAAAGCAGAATGACCTCGCCATGCGGCGAAGTTATGGAGGTAAGGGGATTGTCGGCTGACGCCGACCTGCGGGATGGCTGCGCCAAGGGAATGCGCTCAACGCGCAGAGCAGTCGAACCAAGGTTCTCAACCCCCTTAGGTGAATTTCGCAGGAGCGAAATTCTGGAGGTAAGGGGATTCGAACCCCTGGCCTTCTCATTGCGAACGAGACGCTCTACCAACTGAGCTATACCCCCGAAAATCGGAGCAGGGAAATACGCATGATTTCACTACGCGGGCAAGTGAGGAAAGGAGCGGCTTCGTGTCCGAAGCCGAGGCAGGCTGAAATTCGCCCAGCCATGGGCGCGTCTTCCGTAAATCGCGGGTTCCCGTTCCCGACAAGAGGTCTCGCCGAAAACCTTACTATTTGGGCAGCACGCCAAAGGGTTGCGAAACAGGGGCTCGCCGACTTCTACGACCCGTGTCGGATTCTTCCGGGGCGTTTGTCCCGTCGGTGGGAAAATATGAGGACTCTCGATTGCAGCCAAGTCGGCTGGTCGCCGCGATCGGTTCTGTCGGACTGCTGCCCGGTCGTGGGCAGTCCCTATCAATATTTGTCGACTCGCCTGAGAGTGGAATGACGACAACTCCATCCGGCCCACTCGGACGCGAGCCTTGCGGTCTCCGTTTAGTCCACGTACGATCGATGGCGGATCCCAACTTTCGTCCTCATGGCATCTGTGTTTTCATTGGCCGCCGCGACGCGGGCGGTGATTCACGACCCGGCACGCCTCGCGACGCTGCAAAGGTTCGACGTTCTTGACACGTCCCCGGACCCGGCGTTTGGCCGGCTCACCCAACTTGCAGCAGTCGGACTTCACTCGCCGGCCGCGGCTATCCGTTTCGTTGCGGCGGATCGCGTCTGGACTAAGGCGGCCCACGGGAGCTGGCAATCGCTGCCGAGCAGCGGGGCACCCGAGGAGCTGGCGTTTGCCCTTTCGGACCCCGAGCTCACCGTTATCGCCGATACGTTACTCGATGAGCGGACGGCTAGGGACGCGATTTTTGGCGCGGGTGGTCCCTTTCGCGCGTTGGCGTGCGCCCCCCTTCGGACAGGCACCAATGCGGCCCTTGGATATTTGGTGGTTGCCGATGTATCGCCGCGCGAATTCAGCACCATCGATCTAGCTCTATTGCGCGGACTGGCGGACTTAACGATGGATTTGTTGAACGCGCGCCGGGCGGCGGCGACAAATCCGAGAGAGCGGACAACCGATGAATCGGTGAGCCGCATCCGCGACCGATATTTGCGGGCGCGCGTGGACCTGCAGCGCGAGCTCAGCGTGGGGGCAAGCGTCAGGGAGCAAATGCCGCGCGTTCTTGAGCTGATTGGCGAAGTTTCGCAGGCCAGTCGCATCACTTTGGTCCGAATGCACCCGGAGGGTTCCGCCGGGAGCCCTTGGGGCGAACTTGAAGCTCAATGGTGCGCGCCGGGCGTGCGGCCGTCCCGCACCGAGGCCGAACCGCCGCCGACGGCTCTCGATGAGCGCTGCCGCGAGGAGTGGCTGCCGTGCCTTCGCCGCGGCGAAACCGTTTCCGTCCACATTTCCGAATTGAATCCGGCGGAACGGGCACTGTTCGAACAAATCGGCATCCAGCAAATGCACGTCGCCGCGGTGCACGTCCATGACCGGCTGTCGTACGCGTTGAGCTTCCACGATTCGCTACGCGGCGCGGCCTGGTCAGAGGCCGAATTCCTGCATCTTCAATCAATGGCTTCCGGCATCGGCCTGGCGCTCACGAACGATGTCGCCAAGCTCGCGCTCCAAGCCGAGAAGGAGCGGCTTGACGTGACCCTGCGTTCGATTGGCGACGGCGTCGTCGTCGCGGATCTCGAAGGTTGCATAAGTATGATGAACCCGGTGGCTGAAAAACTTTTCGGCGCGCCGGCCGCGGATCTTATCGGTCAGCGGTTGACGGACTTCTTCATTTTGGATCCGCTTGTTCCCGGCGGTCCCTCGGAATCCTCGTGGCCACTTAACTTCGATGCGGTGCAGCACACCATCGCGACGGGCGAGATCGTGCAGGCGGCTCGTCGCGTCAAGTTGCTCACGGTGGATGGACGTCGTATCTCCATTGCCGGAATCAATTCACCACTCCGCGACACGCGGGGCCTCATCGTTGGCGTGGTCCGTGTCATCCGAGACATTACCCACGATGAGCGGCTCGCCGCGGAGTTGCTGAAAGCCAGCAAGCTCGAGAGCGTCGGTCTCCTTGCCGGAGGCATCGCCCATGACTTCAACAACATCCTCACCGCCATTATCGGCAATCTTTCTCTCGTCACCGATGTCATTGGAATCAGCGGCCGCGCGGAGTCGCCCGTGCGGGAATCGCTCAAGGCCGCGTGGCGTGCGTGTGGTCTGACGACCCAGCTGCTCACGTTTTCGCGGGGCGGGGTGCCGCTGAAAAAACTCACGCACCTGCCGGCAGTCCTGCGTGAATCCATCATCTTTGCGCTGCGTGGCTCACGCGTCTCCGCAAACTTCGATCTGCCGGACGATCTACCCGCGGCCGAGGTCGACGAAGGTCAACTCAGTCAGGTGTTTCACAATCTGGCGATTAACGCCGCGCAGGCCATGCCGTCCGGCGGACATCTCGACGTGACGGCGTCTGTTGAGGAGATGGATGGTGGACCTGGTCTTTCGATTCTCCTGCGCGACGATGGCCCTGGCATTGAGGCGGAAAACTTGTCCAAAATATTCGATCCATTTTTCACGACCAAGCCTCGCGGATCCGGGCTTGGCCTGACCGCAAGCTATTCGATTATTCGCAACCACGGCGGACGGATCGAGTGCCAGTCCAGCGTCGGCGCCGGCGTCACGTTCCGCATCCGTTTGCCGCTTCCCCGGCAGCCCACCGCCCCGCAAACCACCGAGGCGGCCCCGGAAGACAACGCGATCCTTCGCGGCGGCGGACGGGTGCTGGTGATGGACGACGAGGAACCGATCCGCTTGCTCGCGAGTCGGATTGTCGAGTCGCTTGGTTACGAGGTCGAGACCGTTGCGGACGGCACGGAAGCACTTGCGGCATTCGAGAAAGCGTCGGCGGAGGGGAGGCCGTTTGCCACGGCGATACTGGATTTAACGATCCCCGGCGGGATGGGAGGGGAGGAAGCCTTGAGGCGCATCGTCGCGCTGGATCCGGGATTCCGCGCCATCGTGTCGAGCGGTTACGCTGCGGACGGTGTCCTCGCCCACCACGCTAAACTCGGCTTTGTCGCATGCCTGACGAAACCCTACCGGGTGAAAATGGTGGCTGATATTTTGCATCAAGCGCTGAAGTCAGCCGGGAAGTCTTGATCGGGCAATTTTGGAATTCGGATCTACATTTCTGAAAGCTGACATTCGCCGACAGGACAATTGCGAATCCCGCGTGCGATCGCGAAGATCTCCCCATGATTTGCCTTTTCCAACGCGGAATCAGCCCACCCCCGACCTCCGCTGGTGATTCTCGCCCTGTTGTCCGATATCCACGGAAACCTTGAGGCGCTCAACGCCTGCCTCAAGCATGCGCGCCAGGCCGGCGCGGAGCGTTTGGTGTTCCTCGGCGACCTAGTCGGCTACGGCGCGGACCCGGCAGCCGTGGTTGACCTCGTCCGGCGCGAGGCGGCGGGAGCCGTCGTGTTGCGCGGCAATCACGACGACGCCGTGGCCAATCCCGCGTCGTACATGAACGACTCCGCCAAGGACGCGATGGACTGGGCCCAGCAGCGCCACGAACGCCTGGGCCAATTTCTAGCATTTATTCCGACGCAACCGCCTCGTGCGATCAGGGTTGGTACGAACGCGTGGGCAACGCCGCAGGCAGCTGACTTGGGCATCCCTTTTCAACAAGTCAGCGGGAGACGCGCAGCCGAAGATACATTTTCGCGGCCCCCACGATCGGCACCTGGGCTTTCACCGATTGGGTGATGCCGTCGTCGGCCAGAATCACGTTCAGCGGAATCACCGGGGACCAATTGATCAGGTCCGTCGATTTTTCGATCGCGTACGTCAGGTCGGTCGCATCTATCACCTTGGTGTAGATGAGCGAAACGTAGGTCGCGTCCATCACGGAGTAAGGCGCGCCGGCGGCGGACGGCTGTCGCGGATCAAGATGCAGGGCATATTCCAGCAGGTTGCTCAAGCCGTCGCCGTCCGGGTCCGCAGCGTCGCCGCTAATCGCGGGGTTGGCCAGTTCGGCGGGCGTGAAGAAACCGGCCTGCCATTTCGCAAAGCTAGTCGGCGGTGTCAGCGACGAGAGGGTCCACGGCGAGAACTGCGTGACGTTGGAATATTCCACCCAGTTGTTGGTCGTGTTCCGATTGGTGGCGCCTTGTTGATTCCAGCCGGTGCCGTCCAGTCGCACCAACTGCAGCGCGGCCTCGTCGTTGCCGTTGAGTTCCGTATCTAAATAATGCAATCGCAGGGTCGCCGTGTAGCCGCTGCCGCCGCTCGGTGTGATGAGGTAGGTGCGTTGGACGGCGCCCGGGAAGGTGGGCGGCGAACTGAGCCTGGTGTTGACCGTAATATCCGTCGGCGCGACCCCGGCCGAAAACGCGATGGATGTGTATGGATTGCCGAAGCCGAGGGCCGCGCCCGGGCAGGCGCTGAGATTCGTGCGGCGCACGTTGCCGACGACATCGCCGGTGCTGAACTGGTACATGATGACGCTGCACGGCATGCTGAGCGTGAACACGCTCGTATTCAGTAGACCAAACACGGCGAACGTTCCCCCGGTAAAAGTGACGTCGTTTTGCAGAACGGTGATCGAAGTGGCGGCGCTACCGGCGTAGAGCGTGGTGCCGGCGCCGCCCCACGTGCCCGTGCCCGCCACGTTTTGCACATTGGAGCCAAAGAATCCGACGCTGGTCGCGACCGCTCCGTTGTTTTGGAAAAGGTTTCCCTGGAAATTGAGGAACGGGCCGTTGTTGCCAGTCTGATTCACGGACCCGTTGATGGTCACGTCAGCCAGCGCCGTCAATCCTCCGTTGAGCGTGAGGGTCGCGCCCGAATCCACCGTGAGCTTCCCGCCCAGGAACAGGGTGCCAAAGGACGCGTCGGCGGTGACCGTGCCGGACACAATCTCCAGTTCGGGAGCGAAGGCGGGCGCACTCAAGCTTCGAATTTTCGTGGTGCCGCCGGCGGGTTGCATTTTGAAGGGTCCACCGCCCGCCACCGCTCCGGATACACTCACCGCCACGCCGAATTGATTGCCGCCACCGGTGAAGGTCAGAACATGGCCGTTGAGATCGAGAGTGTAACCAATATCAAATTCGGCACAGCCGATGGTGACATCATTCTGCAGCGTCACGGTCGACGGCGCCGCGGCAGATCCATTGCCCAGGGACAGCTGGTCGCCGCCCCAAGCGCCGGTGCCGACGATCGACTGAGCGAGCGGCACGGGGCCGCTCGGGTTGAAGCGAATGGCATTGACAGTAACGCTGCCGTTGTTGGTGACGGTCTGGCCGAAGAAATCGATGATGTTTCCGCCGAAGACATTTTCTTTCGTGATCGCGCCGTCCACCGTGATATTGCCGCGGACGATGATGTGCGAAGCAGTCAACTGAAAGGTCGCTCCCGCGCTCACGGTGAGCGGTCCGGTGATGGTGCCGCCCGATTGATCCTGCACGGTTCCGGACGCGATGGTCAGCGCAGGCGCATTGCCATTGAATACCGCATTGCCGCTCGTCGGCGCCAGGCGGATGGTGCCGGTGCCGGCGATCCCGCCGCCGCTGTTGAATTGCGAACCGGTGAAAGTCAGGATGCCGCCCTCAATGTCCAGCGTGCCGATGTTGTCGACGGTGGTGGCATCGAGTTTCACATTGCCGTTGAGCACGACGAGGTCACGGACAATGAAGGAACCGAATTGCCACGTTCCGGGCCCCGACAAATGCTGCGTGCCGATGGTGCCGGTAACGAAGCCGCCGCCCACGATCGCACCGTCATTACTCACGTCGCCCTTGGCCGTCAGCGTAGCCATGGTCAGGGTGCTGTAATTGGTCGTCATCGCCAGGTTGACGCAGTCGAGGTTGACGCCCAGCGCGATGATTCCACCGTTGGTCACGTTGCCGGTGGCGGAAATTCCGCCCGGCAATTGAATGATACCCGCCGTAGTCACCGTTTGCGCCGGACGGGAGTTCGACAAATGGCGGCAAGAGAGGAGTGGAGAACTGTAGGTGGCGAGGCTCGAGGCAATCGTGCCAAAATT
>JANMQT010000099.1:0-3134 GCA_031370675.1 Verrucomicrobiota bacterium | reverse complement strand
CAGCACCCGCGGCGATTTGGACTCCCGTGGCGTCGTCATCTTGGCGACACGCTGCAACACCGGCAACGCAAAGGCGGCCGTCTTCCCCGTCCCCGTTTGCGCCGACCCAATGACATCGCGCCCGTCGAGCAGCGCCGGGATTGCGGTGATTTGAATGGGCGTTGGCACGCGGTATTTGCACGCCTCGACCGCCCGCAAGATCGGCTCGATCAGGCCGAGCGGGGCGAAGCCGTTGGCCAGGGGGGGTCGCGGCGGACGCTTGGGCATGGAGCATTCCTAGCCCGATTCCGCCGCGGTTTCCTTTCATTCCGCGTGCGTTTCCAGGCGTCAGCCATCATGCTGCGTTTTTTCCCTACCGCACCGTGAAGCCGTTTGTCTGCATATCCTGGCTGCGAAGTCGCCTGGCGGGAGTGGCCGCGGCCACCCTCGCGGCGGCGACGTTTTTCAGCGTGACCCCAATCGCTTGGGGCGCGGAGAGCGATGATTTGGATTCGCTCAGCGAGGACCAGATTCCGCCGGACCGCGTTTCGCGTCCGTATCAGCCGCGCTCGCTCAAGGGTCTGACGCCGGAGCAGCTAGTCAAGTGGATGGGACCGGGGAAATCAATGCGGCGGTATGTGGACGATCAAAAGGAGAAACGATTGGGACCTGCGGTGGACAATTGGGCGGGCACGCCGGAGTCCGTGATTCGTGCGCTGGTTGTGCGAAAGCGCGCGGACATTGCCAATAAGCGCAATCCACTGATCATCGATCTTTCAGAATCGCAGCTGCCCGAGTCGGGCTTGAATTCACTTCGATCAGTATACAGCTCCTGCAGCCAGGGTTTCACGGAGGTGTGGGCCGTTCGATGGAATCCGGGTGATTCGTGGGTCGTGGGATCGTCCATGGAGCGTCAGTCCAAGCCACTTTTCGGGCCGCTTTCCCCCCGGGAGGATTTCAACTTGGGCTTCTTTCCCGTCAATAATGCCGACGCGCGTAGAATGACGGAGCTGATGGCGGTGATTGCACGTTGTCGCACCGCGAAGCCCGGTCGGACGCCAGACGGCACGGACCCGAATTACGAGGAACGATACATCTTCATGTCGAGCATTGTGGGCAGCATGACGGTCGTGGCTGACACCGGGAAACCAATCTTGCAGCTGAAGGGAAAAATTTGGGGAGATCGCGACAGCCACCGCCACAACATCGGCTGGTGCGATGAGTTGGGTCTCCACCTCGCGGTCGAAGTGCTTTCGGATGCGACGGCCCGCTTTGCCAAACTGCGGGAGCAGAACGACCCCAATCGGACCTCGGCAGTTGGTGACGTGGGTGAGCTCAGTCCGAAGTTGCTGGCGACCGTCCGACAGAGCGCTAAGCGCGCGCTCGAATTGGCCGTCACGTCACCGGATTTGATCCATCTCCAGCACGTCAACGTGGCGATCTGGGCTGCGGGCGAATTCGGGTTTCAAGAATTGCGGACGAAGATCGACGAGGTGGCTGCACGTCTCCCGGAACTGTCGGATTGGGAACAGCGCACCATCTACCTGGAATCCGAAATCAGCGCGAAGAACCAGGCACTGGCTGCACGCCTGGAGCCTGGCCTCGCTGAATTTATCGCCGACCAAATGAATTTAGATTTCAGGTCAGAGTCGCAGGAGAAAACTGAGGCGTCGTTTTCTCCCGATGCCCGTGCGGAACTTGCCGCATTGCGTGAGTTGAGCAGGGAGCGTCGGGAACGGTCCAGCGATCTCGAATTGTCTGCCGAAGACGTTCCCGGCCGGAACCTGGAGGCGCTGCGCCGCACCGTCGGACTGGTCGCGCGTCAGTTTGCGGCGCGCGACAACGTTGGCGAACTGAAAGTCTGGGCGGCCGGGCGTGTGGAGGGATCCGGCTGGGCGTATCGCCGGCTGCGAGCGCTTGATGCCGAAGCGGCCAATGACGTGATCGAGAAAGTTCTGAAAAAGCTGACGAAAGCCGACTACCAGTTTTCGCAGCTTGTGGATCGTCTCCGCGAACACGCGCCGGAACGCGCCCGCAAGTTCATTGCCAGTCTCCCGACCGAGCAGCGGTTTGACCTTGAGCAGGAACGAACCGCCGAACCGGGCACCGTTGCGGCCGCAAGCGTAAGCGAATTGCTTGGCATCGTGCGCGACCGGACTCGCAAATTTGATGAAAGGACCGATGCGCTTGGCCGACTGGTGCCGGGGAAATCCCCAAACCTGCATTCGGACCCGTCTGTCGATCAACAACTGGTCGAAGTTCTTGCGAGCGAATTGGCGCTGTCAAAGGACGAGGAGGACGATTCCGTTTCTGGATCGCTGGCCTCACGTGTCTTTGGTGCATTGGCGATGCGCGATCCGGTCAAGCATTGGTCAACGATGGCGAACGCGATTCCGGCCTTGGAAGAACGGGGTTATTCAGGCGCGGGCACGTTCTTGGATGCATTGATCCCAGCCGTCGACTCGCAACCATCCGTCTTCCGGCCGAAGATGGTCGCTCTCCTCCAGCCTCGACTGAAAGCCACGCGCGATTCTTGGGAGAGGTTGCTTTGGATTGCGTGGGCGTGCGACCTCCGCGAAATGCGCAGTCAGATTGCGGGCATGGCAACGTCGAAGCCCGAGGACTATGGAGAAGACGAAACCTTCATGAGCTCCAAGCCCAAGGTGCACCGCCACCGAATTCATCTGGCGCGGCAGATTACCTCGCTCTGGGATGAGCCGGACGCCGCGACGCGCATCCAGATGTTGGTGGCCCTGGGTTTGAGCCATTCGTTCGATTTCACGGATCGACACGAGCATTTGAAGCAGCGCATGAACCTCGAACTGCTACGGGACATCGCGACGCTTTCCCCAGGCGAGCGGGAGCGGCTTTGGAAAGATATCGATAGTGTGCAAAGCACGTGGCTCGAGGCTGGCCAAGTCGAGCCGGACGCGGGGAAAAAATTCATTCGTACCGTGATGCTCACGCTGGGCGCGCTGCAATGACTTCACCGTGATTTGGCCGGCACGGGCACCGGCGTCGGCACGGGGCGAGGCGGGGGTGTACCCGCTGGCGCGGACTTGGGCAAATTGGCGCCGGGTTTGGACGACTCGGGAACAGGGACGGGCGTGCCACCCATCATCGGTTTCCAGACCGGATCCGAAAACGGGCCGTCC
>JANMQT010000088.1:0-11518 GCA_031370675.1 Verrucomicrobiota bacterium | reverse complement strand
TGACGGCCGCACGGCGCGGCGCGACGGGAGAATTTGATGCAGTCATGCAGTCGGGGAATGCGCGAGCGACGCGCCACTCATCCGTCCGGCCTAAGAAGCAGATTCCCCGCTTCAGCTCAAGCCTTCGACACGCTTTCGTCGAGTTGGGCGGCCTTCGGCCCGCTGACGGCCAGATGGCAGAGGAACTCCTTGTTCCCCTCGGTGCCAAGAATCGGGGAATCGATTTCGCCGGCCCAATGCCAGCCGGGCATGTGGCTGAGCACAAACTGCCGCACGCTTTCCACCGCGCGCGCGTGGACAACGGGATCCTTCACGATCCCACCCTTCCCCACGTCCTCGCGGCGCGACTCGAACTGCGGCTTGACCAACGCAATGACTTCCGCGCCGGCGACGCCCGCCATGACAGCCACCACCGCGGGCAGGATCTTCGTCAGCGAGATGAACGACACGTCGATCACGCAAAGCGACATGGCCTCGTTGAAATCCACGCGGCGCAAATGGCGTGCGTTGATCCCCTCGCCCACCACCACGCGCGGGTCTGAACGAATTTTCCAGTCAAGCTGGCTGTGCCCCACATCGTAGGCATATACCCTGGCGGCGCCATGCTGCAGCAGGCAATCGGTGAATCCACCGGTCGACGCGCCGAGGTCGAGACAGGTCCGACCCGTCGGGTCGACCGCAAACGCGGCCAGCGCTCCCTCGAGTTTCAAGCCGCCGCGACCAACGTAACGCGGGCGCGCGGCCACCTCGAGGACGATATCGGGTTCGACGCGCGTGCCGGCCTTGTCGAGCACACGATGGGTGGTTCGCACCTCGCCCGCGAGGATGGCCCGCTGCGCCAGTTCGCGCGATTCGAAGAGACCGCGCTCGACCAGCAGGACGTCCAGCCGCGGCTTCTCGCGCTTCGATTTCAAGGCGTCACGCGGGTTGGCCGTAGATGCGCCGCTCGAGGCTCTGCAGCAGTGGCTCGAGATCCAGCCGCCCCTGCGCGGAAATCGCATGCACCTCGATCTTGGAAAAATCGCGCCGCAACGCCGCGACGTGATCCTGCGCCTCGGAGAGATCCATTTTGTTGGCGACGATCAGCCAGGGCCGGCCGCTCAGGGTCGGATCGTAGAGATCGAGTTCACGGCGCAAATGCGCGAGGTCCTGCAGCGGATTGCGGCCCTCGCTCCCGGCCATGTCGAGGACGAAAAGGAGCTGTTTGCAACGCACAATGTGTCGCAGGAACTCGTGGCCGAGCCCGATATTCTCGTGCGCGCCCTCGATGATGCCGGGAATATCCGCGACCGTGAACCGGCGGAATCCGGGTCGCTCCACGACCCCGACGCTGGGATGCAACGTGGTAAAGGGATAAGCCGCCACCTTCGGTTTCGCCGCGGAGATCGCGCCCAGCAGGGTGGACTTCCCCGCGTTCGGATATCCCACCAGGCCGACGTCGGCAATCTTGCGCAGCTCCAAATAGTAGTACGCTTCCTCGCCCGGAATACCGTCGTCCGCGCGGGTCGGCGCCTGGTTGCGCGCGCTTTTGAAATGGACGTTTCCACGGCCGCCCGTGCCACCCTTGCATAGAATCGTCGTCTGGCCCGGCTCGGTGAGATCGGCCACGAGCTCAAGTTCCTCCGGCGCAACCTCGCGCGGCGGCGGTGCCGGCGGCATTGGGACAGGGTCGTCAGCGCGCCCGTGCAGTTCCGCTGAATACACTTCCTCGTCGCCGTCACCCGCCACGACCGCCGCCAGCGGCGAATTTGAGGGCAGTCGGTAAATCAACGTGCCCATCGGGACCGGCACAATCTTGTCCGGTCCGGCCTTGCCCGAGCATTTCTTCGCGCCGCCCCGCTCGCCATCCTTCGCGCGAACGTGGGGTTCATAAAAAAACGTGGCCAGCGTGTCGACGTTGGGATCGGCGCGGAAGACAACGTCGCCACCCTTGCCGCCGTCGCCGCCGTCCGGCCCACCCTTGGGCACGAAAGTCTCGCGGCGGAAGCTGCGCGCGCCGTTGCCACCGTCGCCGGCTTTGGCGTGGATGCGGATGTGATCTACGAACATGAGTCGTGGGTCGGGAGACGGGGGTCGAGGGCCGGAACGGGCTAGCGCCTGACGAGGGTATCGTAGAGGGATTTCGTTTCGGCGGCGATGGCGGACCAGCTGAATTTTTCGATCGCGCGTTTCCGACCGGCCACGGCCATGCGCCGGCGAAGCGCGGGATCGGCCATGAGCTGGTTGATGCGCGCGGCGAGATCGCGGGAGAATTGATCCGGCTTAATGGCCTCGAAGGGACTCTCCGCCATTTGCTCAATCGCAACGAGAAATCCGGTCTCGCCATTGACTACCACTTCCTTGATTCCGCCGACCGCACTCGCGACCACGGGAGTTTCGCAGGCCATGGCCTCGAGGTTGATGATGCCGAACGGCTCGTAAATCGAGGGACAGCAGAACACGGCCGCATGGGCGTAAAGTTGAATCACCGTGGGCTTGTCGAGCATGTTCTCGACCCACCGCAGATCCGGGCGCGTGCACTGCGCCTCGGCGACGGCGAGCTTCATTTCCGCCGCGATCTCGGGCGTGTCCGGCGCACCCGCCGCGAGCACGACAGGAAATCCCGGGGCGAGATATTTGATCGCATTGACGAGATGGATGATGCCTTTCTGCCGCGTGATGCGGCCGACAAACAGCAAGTACGGTTTCGCGGGATCGATGCCCAGCGCAGTGATCCGGTCGGTGGGTTGAGCGGGACGATATTCCTCCGGGTCAATGCCGTTGTAGATGATGTGGAGTCGCTTGGGATCGACGTTGAACAGGCGCTCGACGTCCTGTTTGGTCTCGCGGGAGACGCAGATGACGGCGTCGGCCATCTCAAGCGCGGTCTTCTCCACCCAGCACGAGAAATCGTAGCCGCCGCCGAGTTGCTCGCGCTTCCACGGCCGGAGTGGTTCGAGCGAATGCACCGAAATGACGAGCGGGATGCCGTAGTTCAGCTTGGCCAGGATGCCGCCGAGGTGCGAGTACCAGGTGTGGCAGTGGACGACGTCGGCGTCGATCCCAGCCGCGCCCCATGAGACCGCGCGCTGGGCCGCACCAAAGACGGACTTGAGCGGCGCGGGACATTGAAAGGCGCTGGTGTCGACCGGAAACCCGCGGGCCCGGAGGCGGCCGTGCGTCAGATCCTGATCCCCAAACGCGCGCACCTCGACGTCCATCAGCCTCGCGAGTTCGCGGCTGAGATATTCCACGTGCACGCCGGCGCCGCCATAAACGTGCGGTGGAAATTCGTTGGTGAGGAGAAGGGTTTTCATGGGGATTTCAACGTAGGAACACAAAACGCATGACCTGCGGTGGACGAACCGATGAGGCGGGAAACGAGACGGTTACTTGTTCGCGGCGTACGTTTCGACCACCTCGCCGCACGTGAGCATCTCGGATCCGTGATAGGGATTGCGAATCGGTTCCTTGTTCGACTGCAGCCAGTCGGCGCGTTCCATCGGACAGTAGGCCCGATAGGTTGTGCCCTGCTCGAGGCGGTAGTCGCCGAACTTGAGGCCATCAGCAAGAATGGTGTTCAGCAACGCAAACATCTCGCGCGTCTTCTTGAGATCCACCTGCGTCGCGGCAGCGACATTCGTGGCCGCCAGTTGCAGCATCGGGTCCTTTACCGCGGAGGCAACAATTCGGGCATTTTCCACCACGCCGCTGACGGAATCCGAGGCCAGCGCGTCGGCCATCTTGTAATAGGCGTCCAAGGCGGCCGGGCTAATGGCTGCGGGCTCGGCGGCCCTCAGCATCGGGGTCAGCGACACAAGAACGGCGAGACAGCAGAGGGAAAATCGATTCATGGGGGGCAGGCGGAAGACCGCGACGATAGCAGCAGTGGAACCCCCTTGCACGGGGTATGGCGGCGCACCCGGCGACGTTGGCGGTCAGGAACGTGCAACGCGACCTCCGGGTGTGTTGGCAAATGGTAGGGACGTTTCGCCGAAACGTCCCAAGCATCACGGACACGACGTAAGAACGGTCGCAAACCTCTTCGGCAATCTTGATCCGGCTCGCGCGCACCCGTGTTCCCGAAAAATTTGGGACCGCTCGGCGAGCCGACCCTACCATCCAGGAATCGGCTCGGGACGAGCCACGCCACCGGCAGTCACGTTCCGCCTAGCGCCAACGGCGCGATCCAAATCAGATCAGGGCAGCACTTGGAGAGGCAATGCTCTCTTACCCCGAAGCCCGGGCCGACCCAACCTAATCTGCGAGCGATCAAGAATTTGCGGGATCGTCTTTATCGTCTATGCGGGGCCTCGCAGAATTTCGGTGCCAAATCCCGCCGCAGCTTCCCTGCCACGATCGGCCGGAGCGACGCATTCTGGTGGAGGGGGCCTTCATCTCTAGTCGAATCGTGACGCCAATCCAATCCTAACTCAAGAGTTCTGTCATCTCCGCCATCGTCAGACTGCCAAGGGCTCCTCCGAATCCGTCGCGCTCAATGACCGCCTCGGTCGCCTCGCGCTTGCGGCGTTGCAGGTTCAGGATCTTTTCCTCAACGGTGTCGCGCGTGATGAGCTGATACGACGTAACGACGCGATCCTGCCCGATGCGATGCGCGCGATCCGTGGCCTGCGCCTGCACCGCCGGGTTCCACCACGGATCAAAATGAATCACGGTGTCCGCGGCCGTCAGGTTTAGGCCAGTGCCGCCGGCCTTGAGGCTGATCAAGAACACCGGTGGCCCGTCGTCGCGTTGGAAGCGATCCACCTCCACCTGCCGGTCCCTGGTCGAACCGTCGAGATACGCGTAGCCCACGCCGCGCCCGTCGAGTTGCCCGCCAATCAATTTCAGCATCGCAACAAACTGCGAGAAAATCAGCACGCGATGACCACCCTCCTGCGCCTGCTCGAGCAACTCGAGCAAAAGCGCGAGCTTCGCGGAACCAGCCAGCGGCGTGGCCGAGTCGCCCGCCGCTTCCTCGTCGTCCACATCGGTTTCCGCGGCCGCCACATCCACCCCGAGCAGCCGCAGATCGCAGCACGCCTGGCGCAGGCGCAGCAGCGTGCTCAGGATCAACATTCTGCCGGCGCGCTCGTCGCCGGTTTCCTCGATCGTCCGCCGTCCCTGGTCGAGAATCTCGCGGTATGCCGCCGCCTGCGCCGGGGTGAGTTCGCAATATGCCACCTGCTCCATCTTCTCCGGCAGTTCCCGCGCCACCTCGTCCTTGCGCCGGCGTAACAAGACGGGGCGAAGCCGACGCGCGAGTCGCGCCTGCGCATCCGGATCAGCGCCGCGCGCGATCGGCAGCTCGTAGCGCTCGCGAAAATCTTCGCGCTTGCCGAGGTAACCCGGCAGCGCGAAATGCATCACGCTCCAGACGTCGCGCACGGAGTTCTCCATCGGCGTTCCCGTCAGGACGAAGCGGTGCCGGGCCCGCACCGCGAAGGCGGCGCGCGCGGTTTGCGAATCGGGATTCTTGATGAAATGCGCCTCGTCGAGAATCGCCACCGCGTACGATTGCCCGCGATGATACTCGGCGTCGCGCCGCAGCAGCGCGTAGCTCGTGATCACCAAATCAAGATTGGCCGATCCTTTCCACCGGGCGAAACGATCGGGACCGCTGAGCGTCCCCACGCGCAGGTCCGGCGTGAACTCGGCGGCTTCCCGGCGCCAGTTCTCCATCAGCGAAGTCGGGCACACCACCAACGCGGGCGGACGCCCCGCCCCGCCGCGCCGCCGCTCTGCGGTCAAGAAAGCCAGGGCTTGCAGAGTTTTTCCCAGACCCATTTCATCGGCCAGAATTCCTCCCAGTTCATTGCGCGCTAGGAAATCCAGCCAGGCCACGCCGTCGCGCTGATAAGGCCGCAAACGGGAGTCGAGACCCGTCGGCAGCTCCACCGGCGCCGGCGGCAGCAACCGGCGATCCCCCCGGCGCAATTCCTCCCAGGAGCGCGATTGAATGCCGAGATCCTGCAGCGTCGCATCGAGATACGCGGTGTGTTGTCGCGACACGCGATACACGCCCGGCTGCGGCTGGGATGTCTCGCAATCGAGCAGCACCTGCTGCAAATCCTCCAGCGACTTGGCCGGGAGGACGGCGATGCGACCATTTCCCATCCGGGTAAATCCTCTCCCCATTTGGAGCAGGTGGGCCATTTCCGCCGGCGCGAATCGTTCGCCGGATCCGGATGCCACCAGCGAAACGCCCAGGTCGAACCAGTTTTCGCCCGAGCTCTGAATTTCCAGTTTTGGCTCCACCACGTCGACCTGCTGGTCTGTCACGCGCTGGAATCGCGCACCGACGCGCACCTCCCAGTCGCGCTGCAGGTCCGGTAGACCGATCGCAAAAAATCGCAGGATCGCCTCCTGCCCGTCCAAGGCGTACGAGCCCCGTGCCGAGGGTCCACGAAACCCCTGACCTGCCAGCCGCTCCAACGCCCGCTGCTCGAAGGCCGGATTTCGGCAAGACATCCGGCCGGGCTCGGCGACGTTCGAAAACGTAAATTGCTCCCGTGGATCCGTCACACCAATGGTCACCATGCGGCCCGACGGGTAGATGGCCTGCAAGGTTCCCTCCAGATGGTTGAGCGAACCCTCGAACTCAAACGCGATGCGCGGCACCGCTGGTTCCACGTGAAGCGGCACACCCACCTCCGCGCCGGACTCCAGCTCAACCGCGAACCAATTCCCCAAGGCCGCCAATTCATTGGCCAGGAACACCGCGGCGATCTGCGCCGGGACGGTGACCACTTCATCTCGGAAAAGAACACTGTACTGATTAGGGAGATTTTTGGCTGTTTCTGTCAGTGTACGAGTGTCATTTACCCAACTCCAGCCACCGGTGAGCCCGGGAAACCATTCAACGCCCTCCTTTGCCGGCAAGGCGACCGTCACGTTCCCGCTCGGCTCCCGTTGAACGCTCAATCTGGGTCGCTCGCCCTGGGGTAACACATGGATCAACTCCTTGCGCGCAAGCGTGACCCGCGGGTGACCGACCAGAATAGAGAGCAATTCCGCGAGATCGACCGGGCCCAGAGTGACAATTCCCGCGGCCCCGTTCAATCGAGTCCACCAGAATTCACAAATGACGTAATCTTCTTGATATAAATGTATAAGATTGGAAACAACGTTTTTGTGTAAGAGCCTTTGAGTCCCCCCGAGGGCGATTTCGAAGCCAACCGTGACGGCGCCCTTGCGCCAGGCAGCGATGAAGTTCGGCGGGAGGACGATGTGGAGTCGGGCGTCCGCCGCGTCGTTGATTAATACGGTCGGCGGGAGTCTGCCTGAGGCAGGCCCGGCAGGCGCGCGAGTCGGTTCAGTGGTGGCATTGGGGCGCGGCGGACGGATCAACGCGAGGCCCACCGCGATGGAGTGCGCGCAGATGGTGCCCGATTCCCGGGCCTGGCGGCAGCCGCAGAGGTTTTCGATGTGCGTCGGGCTTTCGATGCGGAGTCCGGCCCGATATTCGCGGTCCCCCTCCCTCACGAGGCCGTGGAGCAGCGGCGGTTTGTAAACGGGAGCCGAGACCCGGCCGGTCTCGACGAGCGCCCGCGCGTGTTTGACCACCGGCCAGCCGGCCGCTTCGGCGAGCAGACGTTCGGTCAGTGGAACATTCGCCATGGAATCAAAAGCACTTCGGAGAAATCGCGTGGCTTACCACCGGGTTCGGGCTAAGACTCTCGTTCAGTTCCGCCCGTCCCTCAAACCCACGCCTGCATGAAGCTGATCGCCATCGCCAACCAGAAAGGGGGCGTCGGAAAAACCACGACGGCGGTCAATCTGTCGGCGGCCCTGGCGGAACGCGGCCGACGCATCCTGCTCATCGATCTCGATCCGCAGGCCAATGCCACCAGCAATCTGGGCATCGAGCCGACCCCCGGCCTGAGCCTTTACGCCAGCCTCGTGGGCACCGAGGAGGTCTCGCAGCGCATTGTGCCGACGCGGCTGGAGAATCTGTTCCTCATTCCCGGCGACATCGAACTGGTGGGTGCGGAGGTGGAGGTGGCGCGCAGCGAAAATCATCTCACCCGGCTGCGCGATGTGCTCCGCACGGGCGGACTGGCGGCGGATGCGCCCTTCGATTTTGTTATCATGGATTGTCCGCCGTCGCTCGGCATCCTGATGGCGAACGCGCTGGCGGCGGCCGACGAACTGCTTGTGCCGATTCAATGCGAGTATTTCGCGCTCGAGGGACTTTCCAAGATTGTCAGCCTGATTGAGCAGGTGAAGGCCTCGGGCGCAAATCCGACTCTCAAGATCGGCGGCATCGTGATGACGATGTTTGATGGCCGGACCAACCTGAGCAACCAGGTGGTCGGCGAGGTGCGGAAGCATTTTGAGGGGACGATCTACCAAACTTGCATCCCGCGTTCCGTGCGCCTGGGCGAGGCGCCGAGCTTTGGGCAGACCATCCTGGAATATGAGCCGCACGGGGTGGCGGCAACCGCCTACCGAAAGCTGGCCGATGAATTCATGCGCCGGCAGGACGGCGAGGTTGTGCCCGGTTTCGACGCCGCGCTCGTCAATCCGCTCCCGCCCATGCTGCAGCAGGTCGCCACACGGACAGTGTGAGGTGAATCCCCAACCCGGCGGTGGTGTCAACGTTCACCAGCATGAAATCAATGTGCACCAAGGGGTGGACCGTGGGTCAGTCGCCGGTTGAGCCTCCGCCGTCGGGATTCCTGATTTGATCTTCGAGTTTTCGTCGAGTTTCGAGTTTGACCCTTCGAATTTCCCAGGCCTCCCGCTCATCTTCCATGCCCTCTTCTCCCGGCAAATCGCCCCCCGCCCCGGAGAAATCCCCGGTGGCCGGAGACGCGCCGCCCCGCTTTTCCTGGCGGCAGTGGCGCATGCTCGTTCGCGGCTATGCCTTTTCCGAGCGCCGCCGGCAGGCTCTCGCGTGGCTCGGCGTGCTCGTCGCCCTGATGCTGGCGTTCGCCGGGATCAACGTTTGGATGAGTTACGCCGGCCGCGACTTCATGACCGCGATTACCGAACGCAACTCCCCCGCCTACACCAAGGCGCTGCTCGTCTATTTCATTGCCCTCTCGCTGGCGGTGCCGCTCGGCGTCTTCTACCGCTACGCCGAAGAACGCCTGGCGCTCGCCTGGCGCGAGTGGCTCACCGCCCGGCTCGAACGGCGCTACTTCAACAATCGCGCCTACTTTCGTATCCGCAGCGCGGGCGTGATCGACAACCCGGACCAGCGCATCAGCGAGGACGTGAAACTCTTCACGGCCACCACCCTTTCGCTGTTGCTCATCGTCGCGAATTCCCTCATCACCCTGATCGCGTTCACCAGCGTGTTGTGGTCGATTTCCGGAATCCTTGTCGGGGTGCTCTTCGCCTACGCGATCCTCGGCACCCTCGGCACCATCCTGATTGGCCGCCGGCTCGTCGCCATCAATTTTCATCAATACGCGAAGGAGGCCGACTTCCGCTACAGCCTGATCCGGGTGCGCGACAACGCGGAGTCCATTGCGTTTTATCGCGGCGAGAAACGTGAGCTCCAGGATCTGGGCCAGCGGTTTGCCGGGGTCGTGAAGAATACGTTGTGGCTCATCGGCTGGACGCGAAACCTCGGGTTCTTCACCTCGGCCTACAGTTATGCCGCCTTCCTCGTCCCGACGCTGGTTGTCGCGCCGATGTTCATGCGGGGCGAGATTGAATTCGGCAGCGTCACCCAGGCTGGCGGAGCCTTCGCGTCCGTGCTCGCCGCCGTGTCGATGATCGTCACGCAATTCGAGAAAATCAGCGCCTACGGTGCCAACGTCGCCCGACTCGGCGCGCTCTGGGACGGCCTCGACGACCTCGACGTTGAGGACGAGCGCGAGCGGGGTGAGGAGGAAATTTCGATCGAGGAGCGCGGCCGCACCCTCGACATGAAGGCGGTCACGGTCCGCCCGCCCGGCAGCGAACGAGTTCTCGTGGACCATCTCAACCTCCAGATCGGCGCCGGCCAAAGCGTCCTGGTCATGGGCGCGAGCGGCACCGGCAAGAGTTCCCTCCTGCGCACCATCGCGGGGTTGTGGGATTCCGCCGAGGGTGAAATTGCCCGCCCGCCCCTGGCCCGCGTCATGTTTCTTCCCCAGCGTCCCTACATGGTGCCGGGCTCCCTCCGGAATCAGCTCCAGTATCCGCAGCTCGACAAGGAGATCGATGACGACACGCTCCGCAAGGTCCTCAAGCTCGTCCGGCTGGAGGACGTGGCGGCGCGCGTCGACGACGATCTCGACGCCCGCGTGGACTGGTCCAACGTCCTCTCCCTTGGTGAACAGCAGCGCGTGGCCTTTGCCCGGCTCCTCTTGCGCGAGCCGGCGATCGCGTTCCTGGACGAGGCCACGAGTGCGTTGGACGAGGACAACGAGCACTATCTTTACGGACTCTTGCGCAAGCGAAAGATCGCGTTTCTAAGTGTCGGCCACCGCAGCACGCTGCGGCAATACCACGACCGCCTGCTGGTCCTCGAAAAAGATGGCGCCTGGGACCTCGGCGACGCCGCGGGGGAAAAAGAAACGAAGTCCGCCAAGGCCGCGCAGGCGAAGGCGAAGCCGAAGGACTGAAGTTCGCCCTCTCCTTTGTGCCTCCTGCCTCCTTGTTCCTTTTTTTCCATGCCACGCCTCAAACAGATCCGGGAATTGATCTTCGACAGTCGCGGTGAGCCGCCGCGCCCCGCCGCCAAGCCCGATCCAGAGAGCTGGAGCGACGGCGACATTACCGGCAGTTGTCTCGGGCATTCGACGGTGTTCCTGAATTTCCTCGGCGTGCGCGTACTCACGGACCCCGTTTTTTCCAAGCGAGCCGGCCCCGGCATCCCACCGTTCATCCTCGGACCCAAACGCTACCTCGCGCCAGCGCTGACCCCGAAAGAGCTGCCCGCGCCGCACGTGATCCTACTCAGCCACGCACACTTTGATCACTTCGACGTCTGGAGCCTGCGGAAATTTCCCCGCCAGACTCCCGTGGTCACCGCGCGCGCCACGAAGGACCTGTTGCATTGCCAGGGCTTCAAGAACATCCACGAGCTTGACTGGGGTGAATCGCTGGAACTGGAGACCCCTGCCGGTGCCATCCAGTTCACGGGTCTGGAAGTGGCGCACTGGGGCGCGCGGATGATCAAGGACGAGCATCGCGGTTACAACGCGTACCTGATCACGCGCGGCGGCCATGCGGTTTGTTTCGCCGGCGACACCGCGTACACGCGCGCGTTCGCGCGGTTGAATGATCCGAGGCGTCCGCTCGATCTGGTGCTCATGCCGATCGGCGCGTATGATCCGTGGATCCGAGCTCATTGCAGCCCAGAGCAGGCCGCATTGATGGCTCGCGACGCGGGCGCGCGGTATTTCGTTCCGATTCACCACGAGACTTTCAAGCTCAGTGCCGAGGCGATGGATGAACCGCCGCCCGCCTTCGCGCCGCCTTCGCCGATGAACCGCAACGATTGCTCGCCCTGAGCGTCGGCGAAACATTCCGCGTGCCGCTCTCGTAAAAGGAGGCATGGGACTTTGTCGTCGTCAGGCTTCCGGCAACGGTTCCGCGC
>JANMQT010000087.1:0-2055 GCA_031370675.1 Verrucomicrobiota bacterium | reverse complement strand
CTCCACGCCCTGTGCCATGCGCAATGTGATGTTCCCGGCGCTCTCGGAAGCGAGCAATCCAGAGAGCGTGCGGCCGTCCTTCAACTCGCATTCGTAGTTCACGAAGTTGGGCGCGATCTCCGCCTCGGGAATGACGATGTGATAGAGGATTGACTCCTTCGGCTGCTGGCGGATGTCGAACAGGTCCGGCCCCACAGCCACGCCCTGCTTATTGAACCGGTGACAGGCCGCGCAACTTTTCTCAAACACGGCGCGACCGTTGGTGGGAGCGGGCGAAAGTTTCAAAGCCGCTTTCGCCTCCGTGAAGGCGCTCTCGCGATGGCCGCCGGGTGCCGCGAGAAGTTTCTCCGCGCGCGCTTTCAACTCTACATTCTTCGAGCGGCGCAGTTGCTCGCGTTGCGCGGACGTAAGCGTGTTGACGGGGACGTGGCCCGTCTCGATGGCGTCGAGGAGCACGGACCCGAACTCTGGCCCACCCGCCATCCGGTCCAGTAACATTGTCCGCACGCCGGGGGTATAGGCGTTCCAGCGTTCTGCCGTCAGCAATGATGGGAGGCCGGGAAGGCGCGATGGCTGGAGCAAAGCCCGCGCGGCGGCGCGTTGCACTTCGCGTGGATGATCGGCTCCCAGCAGGCCGGACAACAGCGTCGTGGCGTTGGTCGAATCGTCGAAGGCGAGGAGTTCCAAGGATGCGACGCGGACTTCCGGAGCCGTGTCGGCCGCGGTGGCCTGTGAGCGCGCCTGCGCCAGCAACGATGAGAACCGCGTCGGGTTCAAGAGCGCGATGCGCCGAAAATCCGGTTCCGTGGCGTTGGCAAATCCAAGGTTGGCGGCGATGGCCATCCCACCCGGCGCGGAAACCAGGCGGCGCGCAATCGCTTCGTAAGCCGTCAACAGCCCGGCAGGTTCGACACCGGAACCCAGTTGCCGACCCAAGTCACCCGCGACCGCGACAAAACCCTCGGGCCACGGGTCGCGCGCGCGGGCGAGTTCAGCGAGCAGCGCCAACGCATTCGTTCGTGCGGGCAACGCGGAAAGAATGGCCGCGCGCGTCCAGCGATCCGACGCCTGCTTCGCCGCGATGTGCGCCAGCGCAGGCACGACTTCCGCAGAGCGTGCTTCGCCGAGCGACAGGGCAACCTGGAATCGCACCTGCGGATCCGGATCGTCCGCGAGCTTCAACACGACGTCGCGCAGCGCGGTGTTGGCGGTGAGTCTCGATTCCGCCAGACGCACGGCGTTCTGGCGCACGGCGGGTTGAGGATGCTTCAGCGCGAGTGAGAGAGTTGGTTCATCCGCGCCTCCCGCGAATTCCAACAGCCGCAGCTTGGCCACCGCTGGGCCGGCAGCGTCGGATTCGCGAATGGACTTCCGCACCAGCGCAGCCGTGGCGGCATCATTGCGTTCGACCAAGAGCCGGAACGCCGTGTCGCGCCGCCACGGAATCGGGGATGAGAGTTCAGCCACGAGCGCGACCACGTTGGTTAATTGAGTGTTGAGCGTTGGACGCTGAGCGTTGGCTGCACTCAACCGCCAGATGCGCCCCTGGTCCTTGCCCGCCTCGAAGTCCATGTGCTTGCGCACGTCGCCCGGCAAATAGTCAGGATGCTCAATCACCTTGCGATACATGTCGGCGATGTAGAGCGCGCCGTCGGGACCATCTGCGAGGAAGACGGGACGAAACCAATTGTCGCGGCTGCGCAGCGCCTCGGTGCCTTCGTGAATGCGCCGCGCGGCGAAGGTGCCGCCCACTTTCTCCAGCCGGTCGCCCCGCACCAGATTGCCCGTCGGGTCGCACGAGAAGGCCGCGCCACGATACGCCTCGGGCAAGGCGTCGCCGCGATAGATGTGAACTGCGCACGCCGCGCTGTAGGTGCCGAAGTGACTGTCCGCCGTGGTCAAGTTTTCGCTGATGGGATAGTAGCGCGCCGCGCCTCCGGTGGAGCGCGTCATCAAAGTGTTCTCCGCAATCTCCGGGCAATTCTGCAACACGCCAGGCGGGTTGAGGAACGGATTGCGCCCGAGGTAACGCGCAGCGAGCGGCGCGTGTTGTGA
>JANMQT010000036.1:0-6180 GCA_031370675.1 Verrucomicrobiota bacterium | reverse complement strand
CCAGTGCCGCCGCCAGCGCCTCCCAAGTGACTCCTCTGGAGCGCGAAGCCGTCGTCGCCTAACCAGGCACTGGAGCGAACCGCTCGGTGTGCCCCGTCCGTTTGCTTGCCAACAGCTTCTCCGGTCGCGATACCCACGGCGAGCGAATTCGATACGATGATGCGGCACCGGCCGTCATCTTGATTGTGGGCGAGGGGCTGACTTTTGTCGGGGCGGTGGCGAGCTTAATTCGACAATCGCTGCGCTCCAAGTGAGTGAACGACATCGCTCGTTACATTCCCCCTCGCCGGTCGCTCAGTTTGAGGCGTTACGTGCACTTAGCAAAGAGCATTGAATCCGACATGATTGCGCGGGTGAACCGCGCCGCGTTCGAAACGCAAATGCCTGTCAGTGAAACGAAGAAAAAAATGACCAAAACTGCTGCCACAATCCGTTTCAAAGCGAAACTCTTTCGGCCGGTGGCGACCGGGAAGATCGGCGCCTGGAGCTTTCTCACTCTACCGAAGGACGCCAGTGCGAAGCTCGCCGCGAGGGGCATGACGACGGTGGAAGGCACCATCAATGGCTTTCCCTTTCAAGCCACGCTTGAGCCAGACGGCCAAAAGAGCCACTGGCTCAGAGTGAACCGGAAGCTGCGCGAAGTTGCGGGCGCAGATGATGGCGAAGTCGTCACGCTGGAGATCACTCCGTCGGGAGAGGAACCAGAGCCCAAGGTGCCCCCGGATTTGCGGAAGGCTCTCGCGGCCGTCCCGAAAGCGCGGGCGTTGTGGTCGGAAATCACGCCCATCGCGCGCCGAGATTGGATCCACTGGATCACCTCCGCCAAGCGGCCGGAGACCCGCGTGCGTCGGGTCGACAATGCTTGCTCGATGCTCGCTGCCGGGAAGCGACGCGTTTGCTGTTTCGATCGGTCTGGGTTCTATAGTAAGAGCCTCACCTCTCCAAAGGCGGCGAGTTAGGTGAATGCCATTGCCTCCGCGACATCTGCGCATGTCGGTGTGGCGCGGACTCCTTGCGCGTTTGAGTCAACCCGGTAGGATGAAGCAGGGTGGCTTCCGCGTGCACCATCATGAACACCACGTTACAAGTTGAACCAAATTACCCAGAGTGGAACGGGATGAGGAAGTTTTTGCCCAGTAGAGTCGCGGTTGCGTGTTTGCTTGCGTTGATGGTTCCATCGTCGCTGAGGGCACAAACCAAGGAACCGCGTGTGACGGAAGAGAAAGTAAGGGCGGTCCTGCCTGAGCTCGAAAGATATATCCGAGACGCACAGCAAAAGAGGGGCGTGCCGGGTGTTGCGGTTGGCGTGGTGTACCAGGACAAGGTCCTGTATTTGAAAGGATTTGGGGTGCGTGAAGCGGGCAAAACGGATCTCGTGACCGAGGACACGGTCTTTCAAATAGCTTCGCTTTCCAAGGCCGTCGGTTCAACGGTCGTTGCCGCGCTCGTCAGTGACGGCGTCGTCTCGTGGGACGCAAAGATTACAGATCTGGACCCCTCCTTTCAATTGCGCGAGCCGTACGCGACGAGTCAATTGACGATTCGTGATTTGTATTGTCATCGAAGTGGTCTGCCCGGGGATGCCGGGAATGAGTTGGAAGAGCTCGGTTATCCGCGCGAGGAGATCTTGCGTCGTTTGCGCTATATGCCGCCCGCGGCCAGTTTTCGTTCCACGTATGCGTACAGCAATTTTGGATTGACCGAGGGAGGCGTCGCGGCCGCGAAGGCAGCGGGCAAGTCGTGGGAAGAGGTCTCCAAGGAAAAATTGTATGGGCCCCTGGGGATGACCCATACGAGCTCATTGAACGCCGACCTGTTGAAAGAAACCAACGTGGCCAAGCTGCACATCAAGGTGGATGGGAAATGGACAGCGAAAGCGGTACGGCAACCGGATGCGCAGTCGCCGGCGGGCGGAGTCAGTTCGACCGCGAAAGATCTGGTGCGCTGGCTGCAACTGCAGATTGGAAAGGGGAAATTCGACGGCAGGCAATTGATCAAGGCGGATGTGCTGCTGGAGACACACGTGCCGCAGATGGTCAGCGGCACGAACATGGACACCGGAATCCCTTCGTTTTACGCGCTGGGTTGGGTGACACAATATGATGCGGCGGGCCGCACAATTTGGTCGCATTCAGGCGCGTTCAGCGACGGTGCGCGCTCCATTGCGACCATCTATCCGATGGACGAACTTGGGATCGTCGTGCTGGCGAATGCGTTTCCAAGCGGCATCACGGAGGCGGTGTCAGCGACGTTCTTTGACCTCGTGCACCAGGGCAAGCCGCAACGAGACCATTTTACGCATTTTGACTTGCTGGTTGATTCGTTGTTTGGGCCCGCGGATAGAAAAGCGATTCAAAAATATGCGACTCCGCCTGCGCCGGTGTCGTCCGCGCTGGGTGACAGCGCGTATTTGGGATCTTACGCGAGCAATTACCTGGGGGCCGCTCGTGTCGTGGCGGGCAAAGGTGGACTTGTGCTGCAACTGGGTCCCGGCAAGATGGACCATCCGCTCAAGCACTGGAACCGGGATGTCTTTCTATGGTATCCGGGGTCCGAATCACCGGCTGCTCCGTCCCCTGTCACGTTTACGATAGGATCTGACGGGAGGGCGTCGCGGTTGTACATCGAAGCACTTGATATCAACGGCCAGGGAACCTTGGAGCGCGTGCCCTAAGCGGGATCACTCCGCGCCGACTGTTGTGACGATGCGACCGCTCCGCTTTTCGCGCTGCGGCGGTCAGTCATCGAAGTCACGCCTGGTCTCAACACCTTGGTCTTGCGACGAATGGCGATTTCACAGAGTTTGAACAATATGATCTCTCGCCACGCCAAGAAATCCGCATTCATCATTCTCATAGCGCTCGTGGTGGTCGCATCCGCTCCGTTGCGCTCGTCGGGACAGGGCGGTGAACGAGTGATTCGATTCTGGCACCCGTACACGCAGCCCCAGCGCGCCAAAGAGATGCAGAGGGCGGCGGGCGAGTTCGAACGGGCCAATCCCGGGACCAAGGTCGCAGTCGAAATCGTCCCGTGGGCAAATATCAATGCGCGTTGGCGCGCCGCCCAAGCCGCGGGCACGCTGCCGGACGTCGGCATCGGGAATCCCCCCGATTACTTGGACATGTGGCAGAGCGGCGCCATCCTCCCGGTGGATGACCTAATCGGCGCACTTGGAGGGGACGGGCGATTCGTGGCGGGGATCCTTGATCGCCATACCCGATTCCAGGGAAAGACGCTGGCGGTCCCGCATTACATGCATGCCCTCGTGCTGCTCTACCGGAAGGACCTGCTCGCGGCCAAAGGGCTCGAGCCGCCCGTTACGTGGGACGACCTGCTGCGAGTGAGCAAGGCGCTGAACGCTCCTCCCGACCGGCATGGGTTCCAGCAATTGTGGAACCGCGAGGACTGGATTGGAATTCCCTGGGTGCTCTACCCGCTGATGCGTTCGAACGGCGGCGAGTTCCTCGACCAGAACGGTGCCGTCACATTCAACACGCCGCAGAATGTCGAGGCGGTACGGTTCCTGGTCCAGCTCTACAAGGAGGCGTCATCTCCCGCCGCCTTCGAGCTGGAGCGGAACAAGGACCAGATCGAGGTCCTCTCAAAAGGCCGCACCGCCCTCGACCTGGGAACTCTATATGGGATCCCGCAGCTCGAGCAGGAGAACCCGGCTGTCGGCAATCAGTTGGCGGCGACCTACCCGCCGCGGAAGAAGCAGGTGGGGTGGTTCACGTTTGCCAACTGCCTGGTCCTCTTTAAGGGGAAAAATCCGGAGGACGGGAAACGCTGGATCAAATTCCTGTTGGAGGATGAGCGGTACAGTCGCTTCGTGCTCAGTATTCCCGGGGCCATGATGCCCGTGACGGTCGCGATCGACCGATCGGACAAATTCTGGGAGCACCCGTTCTTTCGCAAGCACCGCGAAGAGGTGAAAATCCTGCAGGAAGGTGTCGCCCAGGGATCATTCCCCGGCGCCAGCCAGGGCCTCAATGCGAACCTCGGGCTCCTGGTGGAATCCAAGGCCCTGCCGCGCATGCTCGAACGGATCGTCAAAGAGAACGTCGACGTCGAGAAAGCCGTGGCGCAAGCACAACAGGAACTCGAGGCCGACCTGGCAAAGATTAAGGCGCAGCGCGAGAAAGTGACCAAAGCGCCGTGAAGTTTCTCCGCCTCATTGTGCTTGGCATCATGGCCAGCCCTATCGCCGGGCTAGGCCTGGTCGGCACCGTTTCTAGCGCTGCCGCCGCCTCGTCTCGTGAAGGCCATGCACCGGGGCCGGCGCCGCGGGAACGCGCGATGCCTAAGGCCTGCCAGTTCGATACATCGGGACACAAGGTCCGCTTCGTCACGGTCGCGCCGGGTGTCCGCCTCGAGGTTTTGGATTGGGGCGGCACCGGTGATGACTTGGTCTTGCTCGCGGGACTTGGTGACAATGCGCACGTCTTCGATCAGTTCGCCTACCAGTTCAACGATCGCTTTCACGTGATCGGCATCACGCGCCGGGGTTTCGGTCGCTCGAGCCAGCCGGCAGGTGGCTATGACATCGCCACGAGAGCAAGCGACGACATCGCTGTCCTGGACAAACTGAAAATCCAGAAGGCGATCTTTGTCGGGCATTCCATTGCCTCGACGGAAATGAACGTGCTGGGGGCAAAATATCCGGATCGCGTGAAGAAGCTGGTCTACCTGGACGGCCTGGATCTTGGATCGGGCGGGTGGGCGGCCCTCCCGCAGCCGCCACCTGCCCCGGCGTTGACGGAGGCGGACCTGAAATCGGTGCAACATCTTGCCGCCGCCGATGCACGTGACGACGGATACCGAAAGCCGCTCGCCGCGATCTTTCACTCAATCCGAACCAACCCCACGGGCAGAGTCATCGGGGCGATCACGCCCCCGGAGATTTCCCGGAAGATCATTGAGGGCCTGCAGCCGGCTGAATATGGCCGTATCCAGGCTCCGGCTCTCGGTATTTTGAATCGGATAACCTCCCAATACCGTTTGCCCTACTATGAATCTCTGGACCCTGCCCGGCGACAGAAGTTCGATCGCAGCGTCGGCGCGCTGTCGGAATGGATTAGCGGTGCCATCGAAAACTTTCGCTCTGGCATGAAGCATGCGCGAGTCATCGAGCTGCACGACGCGAATCACTACGTGTTCATCGTCGACGAAGCATTGGTCGTTCGAGAAACGCGGAAATTCTTGCTCGAAGAATGAGGGTTTTGCGACCCCCAACCGGATGCTGCCTGCGCGGTTTTCGTTTGCTTGCCAACCAGTTCTCGGTTGCCCAGTTTGCGATCTTGCATGCTGGAAAACCACGCCGGCTGACTCGCCGGAGCCGGAGTAAATCTTCATACCCGTTCATCACCGCGGCGCTCCTCGGGGCGTTCAGCGCGCTGGCGCCCGGACAGAATCCCGCAGGCGCGCCCTCGGGTACAACGCCGGCTAATCCGGCATGGGCGTATCCCGTCACTCCCGCCGGCTTCCAGCCACCGCCCGATGACGGCGTCCCCCGGCGCCTGGCGGGCAGCGACGCATCGTTCACGTTGACACAATTGCGCGATCTCTACACGACCCAGGACTGGTATCCGGGCGATCATCCGTTGATGCCGGAAATCGTGGCGCACGGTCGCAAGCCGGACGTACTGGCGTGCGCGATGTGTCATTTGCCGAACGGGCAGGGTCGTCCCGAGAACGCCAGCCTGGCTGGATTGCCGGCGGCCTACATCGTGCAGCAGATGGCCGATTTTAAAGCCGGACTGCGCAAGTGCTCGGAGCCGGGCATGCTGCCACAAAAATCTAATGATGACCGTGGGCAGAAACACCACCGTCAACGAGGCCAAGGCTGCGGCCCTGTACTTCACCCGCTTGAAATACCGTCCGTGGATTCGGGTGGTGGAAGCGGACACCGTGCCGAAAACCGAGGTCATCACGGGATCGATGCTGGCCGCACGCGAGGGGGCGGGATCCGAGCCGATCGGCCAGCGCATCATCGAAACGGCGGAGGCTCTGCCACGGACCGAGCTGCGCGATCCGCGATCGGGTTTCGTCGCCTACGTGCCGGTGGGCAGCATCAAAAAAGGCGGGGCGTTTGTGAACACCGGCGGCGGCCGGACATTGCAATGTTCGACCTGCCATGGCGACGATTTGAAGGGTCTGATGGACATCCCGGGGCTGGCGGGT
>JANMQT010000018.1:0-5023 GCA_031370675.1 Verrucomicrobiota bacterium | reverse complement strand
GCCGAGGCCGAAATGCCGGGCTTGATGTCCATCCGCCGCAAACACGCGGCGGCGAAACCGCTCGCGGGCGTGCGCATCACGGGCTCGTTGCACATGACGATCCAGACGGCCGTTCTGTTCGAGACGCTGGGGGACCTCGGCGCCCACG
This sequence comes from Verrucomicrobiota bacterium, assembly GCA_031370675.1. Taxonomy (GTDB): domain Bacteria; phylum Verrucomicrobiota; class Verrucomicrobiia; order Chthoniobacterales; family SZAS-18; genus SZAS-18. The sequence continues at coordinate 4,875 of JANMQT010000018.1, read as the reverse complement.
TACGCTGGGCCTCGTGCAACATTTTCTCGACCCAGGATCACGCCGCCGCGGCCATCGCCGCCGCGGGCGTGCCGGTCTACGCGTGGAAGGGCGAGTCGCTGGAGGAGTATTGGTGGTGCACGAACCGCGCGCTTTCGTTCGCGGACGGCAAGGGCCCGCAGCTCGTCGTCGATGACGGCGGCGACGTGACGCTCTTCATCCACAAGGGCTATGAGCTCGAAGAGGGTTCCGATTGGGTGAACTCCGCGGCCGGCAGCCACGAGGAGCAGGTCATCAAGAATCTGCTCAAAGAAATCAAAACGGAAAATCCGTACCGCTGGCACGAGGTCGTGAAGGCCTGGAAGGGCGTCTCCGAAGAGACCACCACCGGCGTCCATCGCCTCTACCAGATGCTCGCCGCAGGCAAGTTGCTCGTCCCGGCCATCAACGTGAACGACACCGCCACCAAGTCGAAGTTCGACAATCTTTACGGCTGCCGCGAATCGCTCGTCGACGGCATCAAGCGCGCGACCGACGTGATGGTCGCCGGCAAGGTGGCCGTGGTCTGCGGCTACGGCGACGTGGGCAAGGGCTCCGCGCATTCGCTCAAGGGCCTCGGCGCCCGCGTCGTGGTGACGGAAATCGATCCGATCTGCGCACTCCAGGCTGCGATGGAAGGATTCGAAGTCACGACCATCGAGGAAACGCTCGGGCGCGGCGACATCTACGTCACGTGCACCGGCAACTGCGACATCATCACGCTCGATCACATGGCGAAGATGAAGGACCAGGCGATCGTTTGTAACATCGGCCACTTCGACAACGAGATTCAGATCGAACGCCTGAACACGGCGCCCGGCGTGAAGAAGCTCAACATCAAGCCACAGGTCGATCAGTACACGTTCGCGGACGGCCACAGCATCTTCATGCTGGCGGAAGGCCGCCTCGTGAACCTCGGCTGCGCCACCGGCCATCCGTCGTTCGTCATGAGCAACTCGTTTGCGAACCAGACCCTCGCGCAACTCGATCTCTGGGCGAACCGCGAGACTTACAAGGTCGGCGTCTATCTCCTGCCGAAGAAGCTCGACGAGGAAGTCTCTCGTCTCCATCTCGAGAAGATCGGTGTGAAACTCACCAAGCTCACCAAGGCCCAGGCCGCATATCTCTCGGTCGATGTCGACGGCCCGTACAAGGCCGAGAACTACCGGTACTAACTCCGGACAAATCATCCCTCCCGAAAGGCGAATGGCGAAAGTCGTTCGCCTTTCTGCTTTCCCTCCCGCTAGCCGCCCGTGGCGAAGCCGGGATACAGCGTCATGCCGCCATCCACAAAAATGGTCTGGCCGGTGATGTAGTCGCTTTGGTCGCTCGCCAGCCAGACGCAAACCTTGCCGATGTCGGACGGTTCGCCGACGCGATGGTACGGGATCAGCTTGAGCAATTCATGCTCGGCCGCGGGGGTGGCCCAGGCCTGCGTGTTGATGGGCGTCTTGATCGCGCCCGGCCCGATGCTGTTCACGCGGATTTTTTTTGGCGCCAGCTCCTGCGCCATCGTCTTCATCAGCTGCAGAATCGCACCCTTGCTCGCGGCATAGTTCGCGTGGCCCGCCCACGGAATCGTTTCGTGCACGCTGCTCATGCAGATGATCTTTCCCAGCGCGCAGCTCACCTCGGGCCTGGCCCCACGCCGCAGGAACTCGCGCACGGCCGCGCGCGCGCACAGGAACTGACCCGTGAGATTGATCCCGATGACCAGGTTCCATTGGTCCAACGTCATGTCCTGGAAGGCCGCGTCCTTTTGCAGGCCGGCGTTGTTCACGAGGATGTCGACCGTGCCAAACTCGGTGCAGGCGCGCGCGAACATCGCCTCCACCTGCGCCTCGCTGCTGACGTCGGCTGCCACTGCCATGGCCCGTCCGGCCCCGCCGGCGTTGATCTCAGCGACGATTTTTTCCGCCACCTCCGGCTTGGCGACGTAGTTGATCACCACGTTGGCGCCCGCGGCGGCCAAGGCGCGCGCGCAGGCCTCGCCGATGCCGCTGTTGGCTCCCGTCACGATGGCGGTCTGGTGCTCGAGAGAAATGTTCATCGGGTCGGAGATTGCCGGAGGACCGCGGGCGACAAAAGGACGGACTTTGGGCTCAACCCAAATTTTTCGCCACTGGCCGGCCCCGACCCCGCTGGCACCGCCCGCATTCCAGGCTTTCGCCGGGACGCGAATCGAGCATGCTGCGCGGGATGAAACTCGCCTGCATCGCGGGACTCTGCTGCGTCGGCCCGCTGCTGGGCGGGGACTGGCCGGGCGTGAAATTTGCCGAGGTGCGCGGATATTTCTATAACGTCTCGGCGGAGTACGATCGCCGGATCATCGACCGGAACGAAAAGCTGGACTCCACCGTCGTGAATCCGGACGGCGTGCTGCTCAATCCGGCGCAGGTCGCGCGGCTGCTTGCCGCGCTCAACGGCCGCCAGCGGATGCATCCGATGACCGCGTGCTACGTGCCGCAACACGCATTCATCTTTTACAACTCCTGGGGGCGACGCGTCGCCGTCTTCGAATTCGGCCTCGAATGCCTCAAGGGCTCGCCGGATCCAAATACGACCGGTCCGTATTACAACTTTCCCGACCTCGCAGAGTTGCTTTCCGACCTGGGCCTGCCCCTCGGGCCAAAATTCAAGTCGCCGCGCGCGTACCGGAAAAAGTACGAGCAGATGCTGCGCAGCACGTCTTGACGAATCGCCTCCCGCCTGCGATTCGATCCGCTCCAACGCGCCCAGCCTTTGCGCTCGGGCATTCCGAAGCGATTACCCTCTCCAGATCCTGCCCATGCGTCCGGCCTCCTTGCGATCTGTCGCGCGATTCGCCCGCGCGTCCCTGGCGGTCACTTCGGGTTGCGCCTTGTTCACCGCAGTGTTTGCCGGGGTGGCCGCGGATCCCGCGGATCATTCGGCGCCGCGCGACACGGTGCTGCGGGTGCATGGATCGGACACCATCGGCGCAAGCTTGATGGGTGAATTGCTCGCGTCCTTCCTGAAGACGGAGGGGTGGACCGACGTTGACCGCGTCCCGGCGTCCGGCGGAACTTCTTATAACATCGTGGGCCGTCCCACCCCCGGGGGGAAACTCGCGGGCGCGTTCGTCGAGATTTCCGATCCGGAAAGCGCCCTCGCCGCGCTGGACCAAGGCTTCGCGGATTTTGCCATGAGCTCACGCCGCATTCGGCCCGTCGAAATCCGGCAGCTCTCCCGTCTCGGCGATCTAACCTCGCCCGCGTGCGAACATGTCCTCGCCCTGGATGGGATTGCAGTGATTACAAACGCCGCAAACCCGGTCGAATCGCTCACGCGGCAGCAATTGAAGGACATCTATCTCCGCCGCGTGACGTCGTGGCAGGAGGTCGGCGGCAGTGGGCCGATTCATCTTTACGCGCGCGACGCCAAATCCGGCACGCACGCCATTTTTCAGGCGGTCATGCTTGAGGACGAGGACCTCCCGCCCGATGCGCCCCGCCAACCGGACAATCGCTCGCTCTCCGACGCGGTCGCCGCCGACCCGCGGGGGATCGGGGTCGTCGCGCTGACGTTTGCAGGGAGCAATCGCGTGGTTGCGATCTCGGATGGAAAGCCGCAGGCCCGGGTGATCCGCCCGACTGCCGCGTCGATTCGCAACGGGGAATATCCGATGTCGCGCCGGCTGTATTTGTACACCGCGGCGGTGTCGGAAAATGCGATGGTGGGCCGGTTTCTGGCCTTTGCGCTGGGTCCGGCCGGTCAGGCGATCGTCACCAAGAACGGATTTGTTTCACCCGTGCCGGAACGGTCGTCCGCGCCTGCTCCCGAACCGACCGCGACTCCGACGCCTGCTCCGATTCCGGCATCCACGCCCGCGGTTGCCGAGGTCAGGCCCAGTGCGTCGCCCGCGCGGGTCGCCGAGCCTCCCGATCGACCACGGCGCACGAGAGCACAACCCACGCCGGCCGTGACCAACCCGCGCCCGGCGCGTCCAGCGGCCACCAGGCCCCGGGGAACTCCAGCAACCCCGGCCGCCGCGAATGAGGATCCGCCCCCCGCGGGCGCGGGTGGGTGAAGTGAATTCGCCCGAATCCGCGCACGCACGAATGCCCTTGTCAGCGGGGCAGAAAACTAGTTCCACTTTGTCTGATCGGCGAACCCACCCATGAGCCCCACCAAGAAATATCTCGTTCCGTTCATCATCATTGCCGTCGGACTCGGCTGGCTGCTTGAGCGGCTCGGCATTGTCTCCTCCTGGGAACTGCTCTGGACCGTCGGACTCGCCGCGGCGGGCGTTTACCTGATCGCGGTCAGCGGTTTCAACCGCGACACGTTTCTTCCGTCGGTCTTCCTGCTTGTCTGCTCGTTCTTTTCCCTCCTGCGCTCGCTGGGCTACCTGCGCGTGAACTTCGAGATCCCCCTGCTCGTGATCATCTTTGGCGTGCTAATGGCGATCCGAAATTCGGATGTCATTCCGGAAGCGAAGAAGCCGGAGCAGAAGTCGTAGCCGCCGGCACGGCGCGACGGGCCGGCCTTGCGGTCGAATCGGCTGACGGGACGGCCCCGGTTGCCCGAACCAATTTGGCCGCCTTGGACTTCCGTTGCGGCGCGCGCGTCTTGGCCTCGGAGGGCGCCGCCGGACGTGGTCGGCGCGTGCGGCGAGGCCGCAAAAACTCAATACATTCTTCGCCCAGCGCGACGCGGCGAGCGCGCAGTTCCGCGCGATAAGATTCAGCGCCGGTGGGCGGCAGATGGCCTTTCGCGACCAGTTTATCCAGTCGCGCCAACTGCACGTCGATGTCGTGCATCCGGCCCATCAGCGACACACACTTTCGCACGCGTTTGAGCTGCGCAGGCGTGGCGCCGCGCTGCGCCGCCGGGAGG
>JANMQT010000004.1:0-8008 GCA_031370675.1 Verrucomicrobiota bacterium | reverse complement strand
GAGCAGTCCCCCGACGGCATCGATCGCCGTGGGTTCCTCGAATGCATGGCCTGGGCCGGCACCGGCGTGCTCTGGTCCATCTCCGGTGGCATCCTCAGTTCGACCGCCCTCGGCGCCGAAACGGCCAGCGCAACGGGCTCGGATTTCACCTTCATCCAAATCAGCGACAGCCACATCGGATTCAACAAGCCCGCCAACACAGACGTCGCCGCCACCTGCCGCGAATCGATTGCCCGGATCAATGCCCTGCCGCAGCAGCCGAACTTCATCCTCCACACCGGCGACCTGACGCATCTTTCCGAGACGGCGGAATTCGACACGATGGCGGAGTTGCTGAAGGAAAGCCGTACCAAGGACATCTTCTGCGTGCCGGGCGAGCACGACGTCCTGAACGATAACGGCGCGCAGTACCGCGAGCGCTTCGGCAAGAATTCCAAGGGCGCGGGATGGTACAGCTTCGACAGCAAGGGCGTGCACTTCATCGGCCTGGTGAATGTCGCCAACATCAAGGAGGGCGGACTCGGCATCCTCGGCGCCGAACAACTCGCCTGGATCGAAAAGGACGTCTCAGGCCTCTCGAACAGCACCCCGATTGTCGTCTTCGCGCACATCCCGCTCTGGGCCGTCTATCCGCAATGGGGCTGGGGCACCGACGACGCGGCCCAGGCGCTCGGCTTCATGAAGCGCTTCGGCTCGGTCACGGTCCTCAACGGACACATTCACCAAGCGATGCAAAAGGTGGAAGGCAATGTCACATTTCACACGGCCCGCTCGACCGCGTTTCCGCAGCCCGCCCCCGGCTCCGCGCCGAAGGCCGGCGCGATGCTCGTGCCCGCCGAGAAACTGCGCAGCGTGCTGGGCTTGAACGTCGTGAAGTACGTGGAATCCGGTCACACGCTGGCCGTGGTGGACACGCCGCTCGGCTGATGATGATGATTCCCGCGGATTGGTGGCCGCGGTTGCACGGGGCGAGCACGCACCTTCCGGTCGCACTCGTCCCCGTCGCGGCCCTTTTCGAAGCGCTTTCGCTCATCGTGCGCGGAGCGGAACTGCGCCATCGACTCGCTGCGACCTCAACCTTGATGGTTCCGCTCGCCGCGCTGGGTTCCCTCATTTCGGTGGTGTCCGGCCTCGGCCAATCGCACGGCGAATGGCTGGGCCAGGGACTGTTGCGGTCGCACCATCTCTTCGTCTGGCCTGCATTCGCGCTGCTCATCGGACTCGCGACCTGGCGCTGGCTGGTCGGACCGGACCCGTCCCCTCGTGCGCTGCAAGTCTATCGGGTCGCGCTTTGGATCAATGCCGGGCTGATCCTCGTCGCGGGGTATTGGGGCGGCGAACTTGCCCTTAGCCATTGAGACTGCTCATGAACCCGACCCGTGCGCTTCTCCTCGCGATTCTCGCCGCCCTCCTCGCGCCCACCGCGGCGCTTGCGCTCGGAACCTGGTGGCCATTTTCCCGCGCGCCGAAAATAAACGCCCCCGCACCCGACCTGGCGGCGACGATCGAAATGGGACGCCACTATTTCGCGATGAGCTGTGCGCACTGTCACGCCGACGACGCCACCGGCGACGAGGGGCCGAATCTGCACAAGCTCAAGATCAGCGACGCGCACATCCGCCTCATCGTGAAGAACGGCATCAAGGGCGAGATGCCCACCTTCGCCAAGAAATACGATGACACCCAAATCACCGCCATCACCGCCTTCCTCCGCACGCTCGAGTAAGCGATGGGCCACTCAAACCGTCGGTCTAAAGTGACCCACCGTCTCATGCAGGCAGTCGGTGATCTGCCCGAGCGAGCAGACTTCCACCGCCTCGATCAATTCCGCAAAGGTGTTCCCGCCGTTCTCCACGCAGGCCGTCAGGCGCTCGAGCGCGCGCGGGGCCAGATCCGCGTGGCGTCGCTTGAAGTCGCCGAGCCTCGCGACCTGCAATTCCTTCTGCTTGCGCGGCGTGCGAATCATTTCCACCTCCGGCATGCCGGAGTTCTCGTTCCACAAGCGGTTCAAGCCGATGACGGGACGGGTGCCGTCGTAAATCTGCTGCTCCATGCGGTGGGCCGAATGCTGGATTTGCGAGCGCTGGTAACGGTGCTCCACCGCGCGCAAGACGCCACCGAGCCGGTCGATCTCGCGGAACTCCTCGAGAATCGCCTTCTCCACCTGCCGCTCCACGGCCTGCATGCCGTGCGCGCCGCCGAAAGTGTTCATCATGTGCTTAAAGAATCCGCTCTCCTCGAGCAGGATGGCCTGCGAGTGCGCGGCGAGGCGCACGTAGTCCTCGCTCGGCGTCGTGAACGGCTCGTCGGCGCTGTTGCTGTGGCTCGAGTTGGTCGCGTTCATGTACGCGATCATCAATTCGGCCGCGGTGCGCACCACGTTGTTGCGAAACTCCGCCGCGATCAGCGAGCGCCCGCTGGTCTGCGTGTGCAGCTTGAGCATCTGCGCCTTGTGCCCGGCGTGGAAAATCTGCTTCATGCCCACCGCCCAGATCTTCCGGCAGACCCGCGCCAGTGCGAGGTATTCGATGTCCAAACCACAATCGAGGAAGAACGACAAGCGCGGCCCGAACGTTTCCAGTTTCAGCCCGCGCGCCTGGAAAAGTTCGACGTACGTGAATCCGTTGGAAAGCGTGTAGGCGGCCTGCTGGACCGGCGTCGCGCCCGCCTCGGCGATGTGATACCCGCTGATCGAGATCGGGTAAAAGCGCGGCATGCGCTCGTTGCAGAATTCCGCCATGTCGCCGAGAAAACGCAGCGAATCCTCCATCGGAAACAGGCACTCGTTCTGCGCCTGGATTTCCTTGAGCACGTCCGCCTGCACCGTGCCGCGCAGCTTGCCCACCACGTCCGGCCCGAAACGCCGCCGCGCCGCCGCGACATACATCGCCAGGATGGCGGGGGCCGGGCCGTTGATCGTGAGCGACGCCGAGAAATTCGGCTCACCCATTTCAAAACCGGCATACAGGCGCTCCATGTCCTCGACCGTATCGACGGCCACGCCGCCCTCGCCAATTTTGCCGAAGACGCCGTCGGCATCGCTGTCCATGCCGTAAAGCGTTGGGCCGTCGAATGCCGTGCTCAACCGGATCGTGCGCTGACTCTTGGTGATGAAATGAAAGCGGTCGTTGGTGTCCTCGCTCAGGCCGAGACCGGCAAAGAGGCGCGTCGGCTCCTCGACGTGCTTCACCTTGCCGTCGGCGTCGGGGAGCGGCTCGAGATACTGCTCGCGATACACACCGTTCAAAAACGGATATTCGCCGGGCAGGCCCTCACCGACGAGGAAGCGCGCGATCTCTGCCGGTTCGTCCGTATGCGGCAGCGCCAGCCGCGGCAGCTCGATTCCCGTGGGCGTCTTGTGCAGCGGAATCGCCGCACGGATGTCGTCCCAGCGCTGCCTCAACTCGGAGGCATAGCTGGAGTCGGTCCGCGCCCGCTGGATGGCGTCGACCACGGAGTCATTGTGGCCTTCCACGGCCTGGGCGATGCGGGTAAGGGTCGTGCTCATGGGGATCGTCGGATTTGGAACCGCAGATTAGGAAAATACCGCTTCACGTCGTCAACAATTTGAAGAGTTCGTCCACGCCTTTGTCGCGATGGCGCTTCGCGCAGGTCGTGACGAGGTGCTGGCCCTGCTTGTTGAAGGCGATGCGCTGCTCCACCTCGGCGGTGGCAGTCTTGGCGCCGGAGTAATCGGATTTGTTCACGACCACGATTTCGGCCACATCCAGCATCACGATTTTCTGAAGCTGCAGCCGGCTGCCGTAATCGGGGCCCATCACGAACATTGTCTTGTCCACCAGCTCGCGGCCAAAGGGCGCCGCTTCCTGGCCGATGCCCACGGTTTCCACGAGGATCAAATCGAATCCCGCGCTGCACAGGAACCGAAGACATCGCTCCGTCGTGGGCGCCAATCCGCCAGCCTGGCCGCGCGTTCCAAGCGAGCGCATGAAGACGCGCTCGTGCTGAGAATAGATCATCGTCGCGCGGTCGCCGAGCAACGCACCCTTCCCGAGGATGCTGGGGTCATGCGACAGCACCGCGACACGGCCCTTCGGCTGCAGCTTCAGGAAGCGCAGGACCAGCTCGTCGATCAGCGTAGTCTTGCCCACACCGCCGGGACCCGTGATGCCGATCACGATGGAGCGTCCGCTGGCGCCGATCTTGGGTCCGGTCCATTCCGCCGGACCGGTGCCGTCCTCCGCGGCCGAAAGCGTCCGCGAAAAGCGCCATTCCTCGCTCGCGTGGTTGGGAATTGTCGTCGGCCGCGGCCCGCCGTAGCGCTGATCGATTTCGTCCATCATCTGTTGCAGCGGCGTGCCCGCGAAATAAATGCGGTCGGTGCCCTGCTTGTACATCTGCTCGGTGTCGGCATGCGTGATCGTGCCCCCGCCCCCGCCGAAGATCTTGATGTCGTCCGCCCCGGCCTCCCGCAACATCGTGGAAATCTCGCTGAAAAACTCAATGTGTCCGCCGTTGTAGGTCGAGAGCCCGATCGCCCGCACATTCTCCTGGATCGCCGCCCTCACGATCTCTTTCGCCCCTCTGTGATAGCCCAAATAGATCACTTCCAACCCATGCCGGATCAATTCCAGGTTAATGGTGTTGATGGCGCTGTCGTGCCCGTCGCAAATCGGAACCGCCGTCAAAAGCCGGGTCGGTGCAGCTTTAGACGTGTGCGCAGGAGAAACGCTCATGGCGGTATGATGCGGGAGATTTTTGAATAATGAAGTGCGATTTATGATTAAGTGCCCTTGGATATCCCAAATCTGAAATCGAAAATCTGAAATCTGAAATGTCCGCCCATCCGTTCGACCTCTCCGGCAAGCTCGCCCTCGTCACCGGCGCTTCCCGCGGCATCGGCGCGGGCATCGCGCGGGCCCTGGCGCAAAACGGCGCCCGCGTGATTCTGAACTACTTTGCCGATCCCGAGGGGACGAATCGCGCCGAGGCCGAGGTGGTCGGCGCGCAATGCCCCGGTTCCGTCCTGATGGAAGCGGACGTCAGCAAGTCCGAGGAAGTGAACCGGATGTTCACGGTGATTGGAACCCAGCATGGCGGACTCGACATTCTCATCGCCAACGCCGGGATCATCCGCGACCGCACGATCACCAAGATGACCGACGGCGAATTTCAATCGGTCATCGATGTGAATCTGCGCGGTGTTTTCCATTGCATCCGCGCGGCCACCCCCCTCTTGCGCGAGAACGGCCGCGTCGTGACGATGGCGTCGGTCGCTGGCCAAATGGGTTTCTTCGGCCAAGCGTTCTACGCGCCGAGCAAGGCGGCGGTGATTGCGCTGACCAAAGTCGCCGCGCGCGAGCTGGCGCGGAAGAAGATTACGGCGAATGCGATCGCGCCTGGATTCATCGAGACCGCCATGACCCAGGACATGCCCGACGAGGTCACGCGCAAGACGCTCGAGCAAATTCCGCTCGGCACCAAGGGCACGATTGACGACATCGTCCACGCCGCGCTCTTCCTCTGCTCCCCCGGCGCCCGCTACGTCACCGGCCACGTCCTCAACGTGAATGGCGGATTCTACATGGGGGCTTGAGTCGCGGACCGAACGCGATATTCTTTACCATATGGCGACCGAAATAGTTTTCGAAGTCACAGAAGACGCTCTGGATGGCGGTTATGTGGCTAACGCTCTTGGTTTTGGGATTACAACCCAGGGCGAAACTTTGGACGAGTTGCGTGCCATGGTTCGTGACGCGGTCGAATGCTATTTCGACCTCGATGAGGAGCGACCGAAGATGATTCGGCTCCATTTCGTCCGCGACGAAGTCATGGCACCATGAAATTGCCGCGGAATGTCGATGGCGATCACCTCGTCTCGGCGCTCAGGGCTTTGGGCTACGTTGCGGTCAGGCAGACAGGCTCGCACGTACGCGTTGTTACTGAACGCGACGGCACGAATAAGGAAGTTGTGCCGAAGCATGCGCCCATTAAGGTCGGCACGCTCTCTGCGATTCTGAAGCGTATTGCGCGTCATCACAACATGACGCTGGAGCAGTTGCTTGCGATCCTTGGGCTCTGAGCGGACTTACTTTTCACCAATCAATCGCTCGACTGCGCCGACAAACCGCTTAAACGCCGCAGTGCGTCCGCCAGACAACTCGCGCGCGCCAATTCTCCCGGCATAGTACTCTTCAAATGCCTTCGCGCTGTCTGCTTCACTTGGCCGACCAACACCGTCGTCATCCGGATATCGATTGCTGCCACTCGCCTTAATCGAGACGTCGTCACAGGCAATCTCGAATTCCCATTGCTCGCCATCGAGAACATGTGGATTGAAGTAGTCTCCCGTCCATTTCCAGACTTGCAGTTCGTCCAGGGACCTTCGGAATTGCCGCCACTGCTCCTCCGTTGGGATTGCACGAGCCTTACGCTCAGTTGACGGTGTCTTGAAATTCAGCCCTCCACCATTCAACACAAAATCATGGCGTGACCGGCCGGACCCATTGACGCGCACAACCAACCTTTGAGGCAAAACCTTTGAGTCGACCCGGAAGCACGACGTAAGAACGAGAAGCGACGTAACGGCAAACGTAAATAGTCCTGCACGCTTCATTCGGCTCCCATCACACTTCAAGCGCCCGAAATCCAACTTACTCCCTGCCCCAAGCCATCACCACGCTGGTGGTCAGGCTGCCGCCCATGTTGAAAGTGAGATAAGTTTTCGCGTTTTCGATCTGACGGGCGCCGGCCTCGCCGCGGAGCTGGGTGGCGGCTTCCACGACCTGGCGCACGCCAGTGCCGCCGACCGGATGTCCGTCCGCAATCAGGCCGCCGCCGGCATTCACGGGCGTGACCTTGCCAGCCGGCTTCGCCAGGCCGAGCGATTCGCGCACCTGCGGCAGCGCGGTCGCGCCGCGCTCGGCGAGTTCGCCACCCCGGCCCATCGGCGCAAGGCCAAGCAGTTCCGTGGCGACCACCTCCGTAATCGAAAAACAATCGTGCACCTCGACGCCATCGGCATCGCCCGGCTTGATCCCGCTCATGGTGTACGCGCGTTGCGCTGCCAGGCGGGCAATCGGAAATTCCGGCATCTGCTTGTCCTCGAGACGCAGATGATCCGTCGCCACGCCGTAACCGAGCAGACGCACCTTGGGGCCCTTGACGCCAAGTTTCGCGAGCATTTTACCGGAGACCAGCACGAGCGCGGCGCCGCCGTCGGTAATCTGCGAGCAATCGGAAAGCCGCAGGGGCGATGCAACCAGTGGATTCTTTTCCGAGATGGTGTTCGCGAAGTCAACCGTCATCGTGTTCTCGCGCATCTGGGCCAGCGGATTGAGTTTCGCGTGCGCGTAGTTCTTCGCCGCGATCATCGCGAGTTGGCGCTCGGTGAGGCCGCACTTCTTCATGTGCGATTCGGCGATACGCCCAAACAGCTTCGGGAACATGAAGTCGCCGTACTGCGGGCGCTCGTGATGGAAATCGCCCGCGGCCGCGAGGACGTCGCCGCCATCGGAGGATGACATCGTCTTCTGCTGCTCGGCCCCGACCACGAGCACCGCGTCGTGGATTCCACCCGCGATGAGTTGAATCGCCTGGATGACCGCCAGGCTGCCCGAGGCGCAGGCGCCCTCGACGTGGGAAGTCGGCAGGCCGCGCAGCGACTCATCGATCTCGGTCAGGAACGCCCCGAGATGAAGCTGACGCGTGAAAAGTCCGGCGGCAAAATTTCCGACCACGCCGGCACCGAGGTCCTTGGGATCCAGTCCGGAGGCGCGCAGCGCGTCGCGACCGGGCTCCACGATGATGTCGCGGAGGGTTTTCCCCTCCTTCTTGAGGTTGCGCTTGAAATCGGTCCGCGCGGTGGCGATGAGATAGACGGGCTCGGGCATAAACGGGGGGAGGCGGGAGGAACCACGAATTTAACACGAAATTACACGAATTCTAAAGACAAAGAGGTCGGCGACTGCCGACGTCAGATTCCGAACCAATCGTGTTCTTTTCGTGTATAATTCGTGGTTCTTTCCGCCGTCTTTTTTACTCGATC
>JANMQT010000398.1:0-4708 GCA_031370675.1 Verrucomicrobiota bacterium | reverse complement strand
GCGGGATCACCGCGGTGACCAGCCGGTCGCCATCCAGCGCGACCGCGAGGCCGAGATCAAAGTCCTCCCATTGCTTGATCGAATCGTCCGGCAGCACCTCGCGACGGAAGGAGGGCTGCTTCTCGATCGCGCGCACGATGCACCACGCGGCTATCAGCGAAGGCGTGACCGGTTCGCCGCGCGACTTCGCGTGACGCCGCGCGGCGCGGATGTTTTCGAAGCGCGCGTTTACGGTGAGATAGACCGGCACGACCTTGCCGAGTCGCTTCGTGATCGCGGGAGACAGCGCCGGCGCGATCCCATGCGCAGGGTCGGCGTCGGCGAATCCATGCGGCGCGGGCGCGGTTTGCGCATGGCCGCTGCTCCAGGCTGCGGGCGCGTCGGCGTGCACCACCGCGAGGGCCTCGCCGATTTCGACAGTGTCGCCGAGCTTGACGAGCCACTCGTGCAGAATGCCGGCGCCGGCGGCTTCCACCGGATAGACTGCCTTGTCCGTTTCGAGCTCGCATAATGGCTCGTCCGGCGTGATGGCGTCGCCCGGTTCCTTGACCAGCGCGACGACCCGCGCCGCGCGAATGCCCTCGCCGAGGATGGGGACGCGGAGGGTGATTTCGTTTTCTTGCAGCGACCGGATGGCGGGCGCAGGCGTCGTGGCGGAAGGAGTGAAAGTCTGGATTTCCTGGAGGCTGCGCGGGGGGGCATCGGGCAGCGCGGTGGGAGGCGGAAACGTGGTGCGAGGTTGGTGCGCACCGTCCGAATGGGAATGGGCGAGCACGGCGCGGATGGCGGCGACCACGCGCCGGGCGTCTGGCAGGGCCGCGAACTCGAGGATCGGGTTGTAACCGATCATGACGTTGCCCTTGCTGACGAGCGCAGGCGGGGCCTGCAGCGCGGACCAGACGCTCGCATCGCCCGAAAGCGTGGAGATGATCATTTGCCCGACGCTGCAATTCTCCGTGTCCTCCTGCACGATGACGATCCGGCCCGTGCGCCGCACGGAGCGCGAGAGTGCTTCGCGGTCCCACGGGACGATGCTGCGCAGATCGAAGACATCGGCGCTCACGTGGTCACCGAGCTGGCGCAGCGCCTCGGCGCAAACCTCCACCGTGTTTCCCCAGCCCACCAGGGTCAGGTCGTCACCGGAACGCAAATGCTTCGCGATCCCGAGCGGCACCGGCACGAGCGGTTTCGCATGTTCGCGTTCGACCCACAGCAGGTGTTTCGGCAGAAGGACGATTGTTGGATCGTCGGATCGCATCGCCGACCACAACAATCCCGCGGCGTCTTCCGCCGTGCTTGGCATCACGATCTGGATGCCGGGGAAATGCGCGATCGACGCCTCGTTGGTTTGCGAATGCCAGAGCGAGCCGCCCGGCAGGTAGGCGCCGCAGGGGGCGTAGAGCACGGCCGGGCAGGTCCACTCGCCGTTGCTGCGCCAGCGCAGCGTGGACCAATTCGTGACGAGTTGATTCCAACCGGGCGCGATGAAATCGATGAACTGCAATTCAAAGACGGGTCGCTTGCCGTAGCTCGCCAACCCGATCGCGACGCCGAGAATCGTGGATTCCGCGAGCGGTGAATTGTTCACCTGACCGGGAAAAGCCTCGGACAATCCCTTGGTCAGCCGGAAGACGCCGCCCTTGGGATCCTCGATGTCCTGGCCAAACAGGATGGTCCCGGGCGTGCGTTCCAAAGCCGCGCGCAACGTCAGGTTCACGGTGTCGCCCATGCGATATTTTCCCGGGGGCAACACCGGCGCCTCGTCGATGGGCGGATTCTTCCCAAGCACATCGCGCTCGAGATCGTCCGGCGTGGGATCGGCCGCGCGTTCCGCCTCGGCATATTCCGCGCGCACCCGCTCCTTGATTTCGAGATCGAGCGCCTGATATGCGTCCAGCGTGAGCAGACCGTCGCGAATCATTTCGTCACGCAGCCGCAAAATCGGATCGCCCTGCTCGAGCTGCGCCATCTCGTCGGCCGTGCGATAGAGCTTTTGATCGTCGGAACTGGTGTGGCTCGAGAGCCGTTCCATGCGCACCCACAAAAAGTAGGGCCCGCGCCGCGCGCGCAGGTTCTCGATGGACTCGGTCACCGCCGCGAAAACGTCGAGCGCGTTGGTGCCGTCGACTTCGCGCCACTGCCCGGCATCGAGCGCGCCGAGGGCCAGCGGGTTGATGCTGCGCGTGCGGCTCGAGATGCCAAAGCCATTGTCCTCGACGATGCAGAGCAGGGGCAGCGCGCGTTCGATCGCGAAGCACACCGCCTCGTAGAAATCGCCCTGACGCGTGGCGGCATCGCCGATCGACGTCACGCAAAAGGTCTGCTTCGCGTCCATCTGCATGCCCCAGGCCATACCGCACGCCGGCAGCAATTGCGCGCCGGTCGGCGTGGACACGCTCCACAGGCCAAACCTCCGGTAACTACCGTGCGCGGGCATCTGCCGGCCGCCGGTGGAGGAATCGCGCTTGGCGAAATAATCGAGCGCGAGTTCGCGCGTGGTGACTCCGCGACCGAGCAGGACGGCGCGATCGCGGTAATACAAGCACGCCATGTCGCCGTCGCGCATGGCGAGGCCGACCGATGCCATGGCCTCGTGACCCATGCCGGAGACGTGGAAATGGCCCTTGCCCTGGCGGTTGAGACTTTCCTGGCGCTGGTCGCCGTGCCGGCTTTCCAGCATGACCTCGAGCAGGCGCTGCTTTTGTTCGGAAGTGGGGGATTGACTCATGAAATTGGGGATCCTCAAGGATTCTCAACCCACGACGGCCTGCGTTTCTCGACAAATGCGCGCGAGCCCTCGCGCGCCTCCTCGGAATCGCGCGTCCGCGAATGGGTTTCCAGTGCGATGGCGAAATCGTCGGCCAGCGAACGGGCCCCGAGCCGGCCGAGCAGCGCCTTCGTTTCGGCGATGGCGCCGGGTCCGCCCTCGCAGACGGCGCGCGCGATGGTCTGCGCGGTGGACTCGAGGGCGGTGGCGACGACCACCCGGTGCGCGAGTCCGATTTTCTCCGCGCGGACCGCTGGGATCAGTTCGCCAATCAGTAGCAACTCGCGCAATTCATGCTCGCGCATCCGCCGGCGCAGCAGCGCGGCGACGAGCGCGGCGACCAGGCCGCGCTTGACCTCGGGAAATCCGATCCGGGCATCATCGGCCATCACTACGAAGTCGCAGGCGGCGGCCAGGCCACCGCCACCGGCGACGGCAGCGCCCTGCACCAGCGCGATCGTAATGAGTGGGCAGGAGTCGAGGGCTAGGAACACATCGCGCGCCAGCTCGACGGCCTTGATCGGTTCCGCCGCGGTCTCGGCGAGATCCATCCCGGAGCAAAAAACCGGACCGGCGCCGCGCAGGACCAGGACCCGCTGGCCGGAGTCGCGGGCGGCCTCGTCGATCGCCGCCTTGAAGGCGACCAGCAGCGGCAGATTCAGCGCATTGCGGCGGGCGGGACGATTGAGCGTCAGCGTCGTCGTGTGACGGGCCGCATCGCGTTCGATCAGGACAGTTTGCGCCATGGGTGCGGGAAATCCGACGCGGGCAGGCAGCCGGCAAGCAGCCACTACGCCCACTCGAACGGAAAATGAAAAACCGGCGCAATGGGGGACACGCTGGTCCCGCGACGCTAGCGGTTGGGCCGGGAGCGGCAAATGAAAAAGTCGCGCGCCGGCTCCGGCGCGGGTCCGTGCGTTGACAGTCCCGACCCGCACGGTAGCTTCGGCGTCTTGTCGGTTTTGGCGGGGTAGCCAAGTGGTAAGGCCGGGGTCTGCAAAACCCCTATTCGCGGGTTCGATTCCCGCCCCCGCCTCGTTTTCTTCCGGTCATCGGCGCCCGATTTTGGTCGCCTTGGCCGTCGGCCCGGGGAAAAATCATCGGTAACCAAATCTCTCGCGGGAGTCGTATGTCTTGGGTCGAAGCACACGCTCGGGCGGCGCCGTCCAGGCGACGAAGGGCCTGCGCTGCAAATAATCCAGCAGCCCCAGCGCATCGACCCGGTCGGTCTTCGCACGCGTGCCGCACGCGCGCTGGTAGTCCTTGCTGGTGCGCGGATTAATCACCATCACTTCCACGCGCTCTGCGGCATGCAGGGCGAGCGCCAGCCCCAGGCTGTAGATGCCGGTGGCCTCGAGGATGACGCGTGTACTCGCGCCGCGCGCGGTGATCGTCTTAATGAGCGTGCGGTGATCCGCCTCGGCGGAGTGAGCAACATCCCGAGTTCGCAATTGTCTCCGCCTCGCCGGTCGCTCCGTTTGGGTCGTTATGCGGCCTCCCCGACGTGTTGACTCGGGTTGTCGGCTTGCGCAGAATCGCACCCATGAAGGTGCGTGACATCCAAACCTGATTGAGGCCGACGGATGGTCTCTCGATCGGACTCGTGGAAACCACCGCCAGTACAAGCACCCCAGCAAACGCGGCTTGGTAACCGTCGCCGGAAAGCCCAGCGATGACCTTGCACCAGGGACGCAAAACAGTAATCTTAAGCAAGCCCGACTTAGATGAGCCGCTATCTGATCATTATCGAAGAGACTGGCACTGGATTTTCCGCATACTCGCCCGACCTGCCGGGGTGCGTCGCCACGGGCGGCACGCGGGAGGAAGTGGAGCGTGAGATGCACGACGCCATCGAGTTCCATATCGAGGGACTTCGACTTGCCAGCGAGCCTGTTCCAGCGCCGCGTTCTCAGGCCGCATATTGCGAGACGGCCGCATAAC
>JANMQT010000375.1:0-9311 GCA_031370675.1 Verrucomicrobiota bacterium | reverse complement strand
CGACGGCGCAGCCGCAGAACATCTTGCTCTTGGTCTTGAGCTGGACGTGAACCTCAAGGCCGATGGTGGTGAGATAGCGCATGATGCGAAGCCGCGGAACGTAAGGGAAGCGCGGGGCCCGAACAAGCGGCAATCCGCCGCGACCTCCCGCGTCCCGTCACGGCTGGCCAGCCGGGCGGGCCGCCGCCGGACTCTCCTGCAGCGCGTAGTTCAGCACCGATTCAAAGTCGAGGGCCTTGATCTGGGCCAGCGTGGCCGGGTCATTCAGAAACTCAACGACCGAGGAACTCCGCAGCAGCAGGGCGTAATTGTGCTCTTTGGCCAGCCGCACCACTTCCGGGTCGGCCAGCAATGCTTGAAACCGTGGATCGCGCATAAGCGGTTTGATCGCGGGCGCCTCCAGGAAACGCTTCATCGCCTCGGGGCGGGCGAGGACGCGCCCGGTCTTCGTCATGACCTCGTAGTCGCGCGCGACGAATGGATCCGCCGCCTTCACCACGGGACTGATCGGGCCGGACTCAAGGTCTTTCTTCCACGCAAGCGTCGTGTTTAGAACCTGGTTCGCCACCAGCCCGGTTCCATCGAGCGCATCGGGCTTGGCCTCGGCCGGCGCGCCGGGAGCGGAGCGGCCCTCCGCGAGGGCGCCTGTGAACCGCACGGTCAGGATCAACGCCCAGACCACCACCACGCCGAAAAGCAGACCCAACGCGGCGCCACTCAATCCGTAGAGCAGGCGCAGCAAGCCCACGCCCTGCTGGCTCGTCCTTTTGAAAAGGACCGCGCCAAGCGCGACCACCAGCAGGTAACACAGCACGCCCACGAGGGCGCGGCCGACCGCCAGCAGGATGAGATCGGGAAAACCCAGCAGCGGGCGCAGCGGCGACACCATCGCCTCGCCCAAGAAAAGCGCCCCGATGTAGCCCGCGGCCACCGCCCCGAACGCCACCGCCATGCGCGCCGGCCCCGCCCGCCAGCCCCGGATAAAATTCCACAACAACACGACTCCACAGACCAGGTAGAAGAGGGAAATGGAGGTCGCGGATGGCACGGTGAGCAGAGGCACCATACGCACAACTTGACCCGATTGGAAAACGAACCCGCGGAGTCGCCGACGCGGGTTTTGTATTTCTTGCCCGGTCACGCGATACTCACGCGTGAGCTCGACAACCAAAGCCCCGGTCAGCGCGGACGACATCGCCGAGATTTTTGAGAACATCGCGCGGTTCCTCGCCTTGAAGGGGGAAAACCCGTTCAAGATTCGCGCCTACCAGAACGGCGCGCGCGCCGTCGAGATGTTCGCCGGGAATCTGCGCGAGGCCGCGGAGCAGGACGAACTCGGCGGGGTCGACGGAATCGGCAAGGCCCTCGCGGAGAAAATCAAGGAACTCGTGACCACCGGCCAGCTCGAGTTTTACGAGCGGCTGCGGGAGGAATTTCCAGCGGGCATCCTCGAGTTGTTTGAACTGCCGGGGCTCGGCGAGAAAAAGATCAAGGCGCTCTTTGAACAACTGAAAGTGACCGGCATCCCCAAGCTCGAGGAAGCCTGCCGCAAGGGCCTGGTCGCCGCGCTGCCCGGGTTCGGCGACAAGACCGCGCAAAAACTCCTTGCCGCAATCGAGCAGCGGAAATCCACCGCGGATCTTTTCCGGTTGGGGGACGTGGCCGCGGAGGCAAACGCCATTCACGCCGCGCTGCGCGACCATCCCGCGGTCGCCCAAGCCAGCCCGGCTGGCAGCTTCCGCCGGCGCAAGGAAATCGTGCACGACCTCGATTTCGTCGTCTCCACCAAGGAGCCCGCGGAGGTCGGGAATTTTTTCGCGTCGCTCCCGCAGGTCGCGTCGGTCATCGCGCACGGTCCGACCAAGGTGAGCGTGCGCCTGAAGTCCGGTGTCCCGTGCGACCTGCGCCTCGTGCCCGACGCGGATTTTGGCTTTGCGCTGGTCTATTTCACGGGGAGCAAGGAGCACAACATCACGTTGCGCAGCCGGGCCCAGGTGCGCGGATGGACGCTCAACGAATATCGCCTGGCCGCGACGACCGCGGACGCCGCGGCCATTCCAAAGATCGGCGATGAGCGCGAACTCTACCGAACACTCGGACTCGACTTCATCCCGCCGGAACTGCGGGAGAACGCCGGAGAATTCGAGGCCGCCGAGGCCCACACCCTGCCGAAGCTTGTCGAGCTCGAGCAACTGCGCGGCACGTTCCACAACCACACGACCGAAAGCGACGGTCGCGATTCGCTGCGCGCCATGGCGGACGCGGCGCGCGAACTCGGCCTGCAATACGTCGGCATCGCGGATCACAGCAAAAGCTCGTTCCAGGCGAACGGCCTCGATGAAAAACGACTGGCCCGGCAGGTGAAGGAAATTGCCGCCCTGAACGCGGAATTCGCTGGCTCCTTCCGTGTCTTCACCGGCACTGAATGCGACATCCTGAAGAACGGCACGCTCGACTTTGACGACGCGGTGCTCGCAACGCTCGATTACGTGGTCGCGTCGGTGCACGCGAGCTTCACGCTGAGCGAAGCGGAGCAGACGAAGCGACTACTGCGGGCGATGGAGAATCCGCACGTGACCATGCTCGGGCACGTCACGGGCCGGTTGCTGCTGAGCCGGCACGCGTATGCCGTGGACATTCCCGCCGTCCTGGAGGCGGCCGCGGCGACCGGCACGATCATCGAATTGAATGCGAATCCCCGCCGGCTCGATCTCGACTGGCGCTGGTGGCGGCGCGCGAAGGAAATGGGGGTCAAGTGCGCCATCAATCCGGACGCGCACCGCACGAGCGGGTTGCAGGATTTGTGGTTCGGAGTGGCTGCCGCGCGCAAGGGCTGGCTCACGAAGGCCGAGGTCGTGAATTGCCTGCCGCTCGGACAGATCGAGATGGCGCTCGCCAACAAACGCGCGTCGCGCTAGCAAGGCGTCGTTATGGAGTACGCGTTCCCTCTCCTGCTTGGATTCGTGCTTGGCTCGATCCCCAGCGGCTACCTTGTCGGCCGGCTCAAGGGCGTCGACATCCGGCAGCATGGCAGCGGCAACATCGGTTCGACGAATGTACTGCGAGTCCTGGGCAAGGGTCCGGGTTATTTCGTTTTCGCGTGCGACGCTTTGAAGGGAATCGTCGCGGTGCTGCTCGCCTACCGTCTGTTCCCTGCCGGGGGCGACCTCGGCGCGATCGCGGCGGCGGTCGGCTGCATCCTCGGCCACAACTTCACGCCGTGGCTGCGTTTCAAGGGCGGCAAGGGTATTGCCACCAGCCTGGGTGTGCTCATCGCGTTGCTGCCGCTGGCGAGCGTCATCGTGCTGGCCTTCTGGATCCTCGTGTTCCTCGTCACGCGCTACGTCTCCCTCGCCTCCATCCTCGCCGCCTCGGCGCTGCCCCTGGTGGTCTGGCTCGTCCGCGGAATCGGGACGCTGTTCTGGTTCTCCCTGCTGATCGGCGTGCTCGCCGTCGGGCGGCATCGCGCCAACATCCAGCGCCTGATCCATGGCACCGAGAGCCGCTTCACGCGCGAGAAGGAGGACGCCAGGTGAGCGATCCGATCGCCGTGCTGGGCGCCGGAAGTTGGGGCACGGCGCTCGCCGTTCTCCTCGCGGGCAAGGACCTTCCCGTGCGGCTCTGGGGTCGCGACCCAAATCATATTTCTTTGATCGAAGCAAAACGCGAGAACCCGGATTATTTACCGGGCGTCGTCATTCCCGCCGGGGTGACTCCGACGCCCTCGTTGACCGAGGCGCTGCGTTCCGCGGGCATCGTGCTCGTGGTCACGCCCTCGCGCGCGTTGCGGGCGCTGGCGGAGACGATGCAAACCCGGGGCAACCTTTCGCCGGATGCCGTGCTGGTCAGTTGCACCAAGGGCCTCGAGCACGGGACCGGCCTGCGCATGAGCGAAATCCTCGCGCAGAACCTGCCGTCCAATCCCGTGGCCGTGCTTTCCGGACCGAGCCACGCCGAGGAGGTCGCGCGCAATGTTCCCGCCGCGGTGGTGCTCGGCTGCGCCGACCAGGCCGTGGCGAAGCGCTTGCAGCAGGTTTTTAACACCCGCGCGTTTCGGACCTATACCAGCGATGACGTCGCCGGCATTGAACTGGGTGGCGCGCTGAAAAACATCTTTGCGATCGCGGCGGGCATCTGCGACGGCCTCGGTTTGGGCGACAATACGAAGGCGGCGCTCGTGACCCGTTCGCTCGCGGAACTCATCCGGCTGGGCGTGCGCCTGGGCGGGCAGCGCGAAACCTTCCAGGGCTTGAGCGGGATAGGGGACCTCATGGTGACCTGCTTCAGCCGGCACAGCCGGAACCGGCTCGTGGGGGAGCGCATCGGACGCGGAGAATCGCTGGCGGCGATCACCGCCAGCATGAAAATGGTCGCGGAGGGTGTGCCGACGACGCAAAGCGCGTGGGAATGCGCGCAGAAGGCGGGGGTCGTCACGCCGGTGATCGACCAGATGCACGCCATCCTTTACGGACAGCAATCGCCCACGGAGGCACTCGGCGAACTAATGCTCCGCGATCCGAAGCCGGAACGCGAAGGCGGGTGAGAACGCCATTCGCGTCGGCGATAATCCAAACCACCTAAAGCTTCATTCCGGTCCCGGCGAGGACGTTCTTCGGGAGCGACGCCGTCGCCGTGAAAACGGGCGCGTTGACCACCTGCGCGAGTTTCAAGTCCATGGTCGCGCTGCAGAGCAGATAGGCGTTCTCCGGCGTGAAGTGATAACGCTCCACGAGGAAATCAACGATGCGGCTCGTGGCGCGACGGGCGGCAGCCAGCACGTCCTCGTCCGACTCGATGACGATCCAGGAACCCAGATCGGTCATCTTCGGAAACGGCACGCCGGTTTCCGCAAAGGGACCACGGAGATGGAAATCGCGCCGCACCTTGAAGCGCAGTTCCACCTCGCTCGGCATCTCGATCCCGTTGATGCACACCTCGCCGTCACCCTGCGCGGCGTGCGCGTCGCCACAGGAGAACAGCGCGCCCTCCACCTGGACGGGAAGATAAAGGGTCGCGCCCCGCGTGAGCTGTCGGACATCCATGTTGCCACCGAAGACGCCGGGCTGGCGCGTGCGGAATTCGCCGGCCTCCGCCGGCGCCACGCCCAGGATGCCGCAGAATGGATCCAGCGGAACGACCGCCGGCGCCATGGAACGCGAGTAGTGCTCCTCAAGTTCCCAGACGAAAAAATAGGGCTCCGTGAAGCGCTCGGTCAAAAATCCCAGTCCCGGGATGATGCTCGACCAGCCCCAGCCAAAATGCCGGACGGAACGAATTTCCACCTCGAGTACGTCGCCCGGCATTGCACCCTCGATAAAGACGGGACCCGTCAAGGCGTGGATGCGATCTTGATCCCGTTGCATCCACTGTGCCGCAGTGGTCTCCCGCGTGGCCTGGCCATCGCTGGAGTCTCGACACTGAATCAGGACGCCGTCGCCCGGACGAACGGTCAGGGCCGGAGGCAAGGCGTGATTCCAGCGGTGATGAATGTGGGCCGAATCGTGGGAGAGAAAATGTTCGTTCATGCCCTGATGTTGATCACGACCGCCACCGCCGTCCGCCCCACCCCGACCCGCGAAAACAGGTGGCCAAATTTCCAACGCCGTCACGACTTACGCTGTGACCAGCACCGTCATCTGCACCTCGACGGCGGCGCCGCGCGGCAACCCCGCAACGCCGACGGCGGCGCGCACGTGTTTGCCGGCTTCACCGTAAACAGCCAGAAGCAGCTCCGACGAGCCGTTCAACACGGCGGGCGAGTCTGGGAAATCGGAAACGCAATTGACAAATCCACTCACGCTGATGACCTGGCGGACCCGATCAAGCGACCCCAGCGCCGCCTTGATCATCGCGAGATGATTCAGGGTGCAGAGGCGGGCCGCCTCGTAGGCGGTCTTCACGTCAACGTCACGTCCGACCTGTCCCTTGAAGCGCAACTCGCCATTCCAGGTGGGCAAGGAGCCGGCGAGATAAAGGACATCGCCGACCAGTTGCGACGGCACATATGCCCCGGCCGGAGCGGGCGCATCGGGAAGCGCCAGCCCGAGGTCAGCCAGCTTTTTTTCTGCGGCTGACATGCGTTACTCGAGCACGAACGTGATGGGTACGACCTTGGTGGTATTGGGCGGGCCCTTCCAGGCAGAGCGCGCGTAGCTGATCGCGACCTGGTCGAGAATCGGATGAATGCTCTGCGACATGGTGGCGGAGACGACGCGGCCGCTGGCATCGGTGGTGACGCGTACGCCGCCCGAGCCCTGCAGGCGCAACTTCCGGGCTTGGTAGGGATAGGTCGGCTTGGGCGTGGACCAGAAGCCCGTTCCGGGTGCAGCGGTTCCGCCCGGCGCACCTGCCTGCGGCACCGGACCGCGCTTCGTGCCGGGGGGCACAGGCGTCAGTTTCGGCTTGGCCGCTGGCGGCTTCGGCGGTGGGGTCGGTGTCGGAGTCTCAATCACGTCCGCCATTTCGGGCGTGCTGTCCGGCATTTCCTCAGGCGTCGGCTCGGGCGTGTCTTCGGGCGTCGGTTCGGGCGTATTGTTCGGATCCTCCTCGGGCGCGTCGAAGTCCGCAATCAACTCGGGCGGTTCCTCTTCCTTGGGCGGCGGCTTGATGCGGGTCCGCCAAATCGCCGCGACGCCCAGAAAACCGGCATGGATCAACAACGAAAGAACCAACATGATCGCAATCCAGCGCTTCGGCGTGGGGCGATAGATGTAGTATCGTTGTGCTTTGCGTGCTTGTTCCATCAGAGGCGATGAGTACCGGAGATCTTGGACCGTGTTCCGGGAGAAATGTTAGGGATTCTTTGGCGGCGGAGGCGCGACGGGCGCGACGGGTGCGACGGGCGCACTGGGCGCACTGGGCGCACTGGGCGCCGCGGCCCCCGGGGCGACCGCTCCGGGGATCGTCACGCTCCCCGGTTTGAGGGAAAACGATACCTTCGAGATTCCGATTTGGCGGACCTTGTCGAGAATATCGATGACCATGCCGTGCGTCGAAAACTTGTCGGCATTGATAAAAACGCGCGTGTCCTTCTTGTCCCTGGTGTCGGCCTCGAATTTCTTCTCCAGCATCTCGACCAGCGCAGTCGGCGTGATGGGCACCTTGTCGAGGAAATAATCCCCCGTGGCCCCGACGTCGATGCGGACAATATCCGGTTTTTCATCGGGGTTCGGCGGCGGCGCCATTGTCTTCGCCGGCAGCGTCATCGCCATGCCTTGAAGCTTGATCATGCTCAGGCTGATCAGCATGAAGCTGGCAAGCAGGAAGAACATGATGTCGATCAACGGGATGATCTCGATCCGGGCCTTCCTCCGCGGGGACGGGGCGTTGGCGGTTAAATGCTTCATTTCTTGGGAGCGTCCACGGTCTTCGCTGGGTCCACCGGCCCGCCGGATTGAATCGCAAAGGAGATATGGGTGATCTTGGCGGTGCGCACCCGGTCGAGGGCATCCACCACAATCCCATGCGGCGTCTCGCGATCGGCATTCACGTAGACGCGCGTTTCACGCTTCATCTTCGCGTCCTCCTCGATGCGTTTGAGCAGCCGGGGAACCAGCTCCTCGGCGCGAATCCCTTCCTTGTCGATCCCCAGGTCCCCGGTCTTCGTGATGCTGAGCGTCAGGAAATCCGGCTTGTTCTCCGGCTTCGACGTCTTGATCCCCGTGGGAAGCTGCACCTTCAAACCCTGAACCTTCAGCATGCTCATGCTCACCAGCATGAAGCTCGCGAGCAAAAAGAACATGATGTCGATCAGCGGAATGATCTCGATGCGGGCCTTCTTGCGGCCGCCCGGGGTGGTGGCTCCTGAGGATCCTCCGGCCATAAATGAAAATGCGTGGGTGGTGGTGCTGGTGGTGACGGCGGGACCGTCTGAAAAAATCCCCAAATCGATCGGGCGGTTGCCGCCCCCCGTCAAGCAGGGTTGAAACAAGGCAGCGGCGGGCGGCTAGCCGGCATGCTGGAGTTCGCTCGCGTGCAGTTTGTCCTTGCCGAGGGCGTCGGTCATAACCACGACGTTGGTCGAGGCCGTCTCGAGTTCAAACTTCAGGCGTTCGACCTTGGAGGTAAAGTAATTGTAGGGGATGAGCGTGATCATCGCGATACCGAGGCCGGCGGCAGTGGCGATGAGCGCCTCGCCGATGCCGCCCGAGACCGCACCGGGGTCGAGACCCGACTCGCTGACCGCACGAAAGGCGCCCATGATGCCGGTGACCGTGCCGAGCAGACCAAGCAGCGGGGCGAGCGTGATGATGGTGTCCATGACCGGCAGAAACCGGCTGGCGCGCTGCACCTCAATGCCGGACGCCACCTGCAACGCTCCTTCGAGCGAGGCGTGATAGTGATTGAGGCCGTGCCACATCATGCGCAGGACCGGATCTTCCGAGCTGCGGGAAAGCGTGGACGCCTGCTTGAGGTCGCCGTTTTCCACGCAGGCAAACACCTTCTCCACTTTTTCCGGCTCGCGGCGGCGCTTCTCGCGCGCCCACCATAGAACGCGCTCGACGATGACCGTGAACGCGACAATCGACACCAGCAAGATTGGCCACATAATCGGGCCGCCCTTGAGGAACAAATCAACCAGGGGGTTGGTATGGGCTGTCTGGGTAAGGGAAGTTGCAGCTAGCATCAACATGGCAATGGTGGTGTCGGGGTGAAATCAGCTTTGGGTCGGTGACAGGACGCGCGGGTAGCAACTCGTCTGCCACCATCCGCAAAATCATCAACGGCTGTTAGGTAGGGTCGGTTTTACTGTGGGGGCTGGGCGGTTGCACGCAAATTTCCGCAAGAAGGACACGAAAAAAATTGGGTGTCAATTTTGTAACGGCGATTTGCTGAGAAATTTCCGCCACCGATTTTCCGCACCGTCGTGCGCCGTGGTCAAATTTCACCGCAATTCTCCGGGCGGCCGCGCGTTGAGGCGTTGCCCCCGGACCCGGCCACCGTAGGTTCCAGCTCGCATGCCGCCGCCCTCCGCGCCTGAGACCCGCCACCAGGACCCCGCCTGTGTGCGCGGGGTCTTCGACCGCATTGCCCGCCGGTACGACCTGACCAATACGCTGCTCTGCGGCGGGTGTGACTCCCTCTGGCGCCGCCGGGCGGCCCGGTTGGTCGCGCGCTGGAAACCAAGCGACATTCTCGATCGCGCCACCGGCAGTGGCGTGCTCGCTGGCGTGGTGCAGCGCTGGAATCCTGCCGCCCGGATTGTGGGGGCCGATTTTTCCCAGCCCATGCTGCGCCAGGCCTGGCAGGAGCGCGGGCAACGGCGCCTGGTGGTGGCCGACGCGCTCCGGTTGCCGTTTCGCGACGCGTCG
>JANMQT010000362.1:0-1636 GCA_031370675.1 Verrucomicrobiota bacterium | reverse complement strand
CGAGGTCGATAATGCGAAGGTGCGGGCCGGGCAGATTGCTCGGCTGGAGACGATGCGGAAGGGGCGGGACGAGGAGGCGGTGCGCGCGGCGCTTGATGCGCTCGAAGCCGGCGCTCGCGACAAGGGCAATTTGCTTGAATTAAGCGTCGAAGCCGCCCGCGCCCGCGCATCGCTGGGCGAAATTTCGGACGCGCTGGAGCGGGTGTTCGGGCGCTACGAAACCCAACCGCACCCGGTCAGCGGGATTTACGGCAAGACCCGCGATGATCAGCGCTGGAGCGAGGCGGTCGCGGGGACGGTGGCGGTGGCGCAACGCATGGGCCGCAAACCCCGCATTCTCGTCGCCAAAATGGGTCAGGACGGCCACGACCGCGGGGCCAACCTCGTGTCGTCGGCGTTCGGCGATTTGGGGTTCGAGGTGATCGCCGGACCCTTGTTCCAGACCCCGCGCGAGGCGGCTGAACTGGCCGTCGCGAAAGCGGTCGACGTGGTCGGCGCGTCGAGCCTCGCGGCGGGGCACAAGACCTTGATCCCCGAGCTGATCGACGCGCTCAAGGATTTCGGCGCGGCGGACATCAAGGTCGTCGCGGGCGGGGTCATCCCGGCGCAGGATTATGCCATGTTGCGCGCGGCGGGGGTGCAGGCGATCTTCGGCCCCGGCACCAACCTCGCCGACGCGGCAGACGAGGTGCTGCGATTGCTGGGGCATAACAAGCCGCCGGTTGGGGAGGCAATGGAGTGACGGCGTTGAACTATAGATTGGAGATCAAGATGAAACGTCGAATGATTTTCGCTGCAGCTTCACTCATTGCCCTGCTCGTTGTTCAACCTGCAAGCGCTGCTGCCCCGCAGGACCGGCCAATCGCAAAAGCCTATGTGATCGGAGAATTCACCGTTAAGAATCCGGTTGCCTACGATCGGTTCAAGGCAACGATCGGCCCTGTCGTCAAGAAATACGGCGGGCGCTATCTGGTGCGCAATGGACGGGTCGGAGGGTTCGAGGGGGGCGTTCCGACGGGCCCTGTAGTCGTGATCGAATTCGACAACTATGTAGCGGCGACGGCGTTCGAGCGCTCGCCGGAAAACCGGGCAGCGGCCGCGCTTCGCCGCAGGGCATCAAAGTCCAGGATTTTTATTGTCGAAGGCCTCGCCCCATGACTTCGGAGTTTTCATGTTCTCTAAAATTCTGATCGCCAATCGCGGGGAAATTGCTTGCCGCGTGATCCGCACCGCCAAGGCGATGGGGATCAAGACGGTGGCGGTGTATTCCGATGCCGACGCGCGGGCGCCGCATGTGAAGATGGCGGACGAGAGCGTTCGACTAGGCCCCGCGCCGGCGGCGGAGAGCTATCTCAAGGCCGAGCTGATTATCGATGCGTGCAGGGCGACCGGCGCCGAAGCGGTTCATCCGGGTTATGGCTTTTTGTCCGAGCGCGAGAGCTTCGCCAAAGCGCTGGCCAAGGCCGGGATCGCGTTCATCGGGCCGCCGCCCAAGGCAATCGCGGCGATGGGCGACAAGATCGAATCGAAGAAGCTCGCGCAGAAGGCCGGGGTCAACATCGTCCCTGGATTTCTCGGCGACATCGCGACGACTGCGGAAGCGATCAGGATCGCGGACGAGATCGGCTATCCGGTG
>JANMQT010000329.1:0-12111 GCA_031370675.1 Verrucomicrobiota bacterium | reverse complement strand
CGCAAATACTCGTCATAGGCCGCCGGATTGTTTGTCGGCGCCTGCGCCATCTGCCGGATTTCCGCGGGGGAAAGGTTGGCCGCGAGCGCCCTGGCAATCTCCTTGGACACCTGGGTCTGGATCTCGAGCACGTCCGTCAATTCGCGGTCATAGGTTTCCGCCCAGACGCTCTGGCTGGTCGACGGATCGACCAGTTGCGTGGTGACCCGGACGCGATTGCCAGACCGTTGCACGCTGCCCTCGAGCACGCTGCCGACGCCCAGTTCGTTGGCGATCTGGCGCAAATTACGATTGGAGCCCGGCTTGTACGCCATCACCGCGCCGCGTGAGACCACCTTCAAATCCTGGATCTTGGCGAGATTGGTCAGGATGTCCTCGTGCATGCCGTCGGTCAGGTACGCGTTGTCCTTTTCCGCGCTGCGATTCTCGAAAGGTAGGACCGCAATCGACTTTCGCGACCCGCTCGGCGGCGCGGGTGTTGCCGACGGGGCGGCCACGGCCACAACCGGCGGAGCGGGCGGCGCCACGGCCAGCGAGTCCGAATGCGAGAGGCGCCAGACGACAAAACCGGCCGCCAGCAGCGCGATGCCCGCGAAGACCGCGCGCGGCGAAAGGCGTGCGGCCGCTTTGGGAGAATGGGGTTGCGGCAGCGTGGTCGCGCGCGACGGCGAATGCTGCTCGGGCATCACCGTGGTGCCGGCCAGGTCGGCCAGCACTTCCTCGCCGCGGTCGATCCGCTCACGGCAGCGTTCGAGCGCATTCGCGGTCGCATCGGCGTCCTCGAAACGATTGGCTGGATCCTTTTCGAGGAGCCGCGCGACGATGGCCTGCAGGCTGGCGGGCAGATGCGCGAGCTGTCCGAGCGGCGGCGGCTGCGCGACATGCTGGTTCATCAACTCGTGATGCGACCGCCCCCGGAATGGCGGCGCTCCGGCCAGCATTTCGAAGAGGATGCAACCGAGTGAATAGAGATCGGCGCGCCCGTCCACGTCACTGCGTTCCTGGCATTGCTCGGGACTCGCGTAGAGCGTGGTGCCGCGAAATCCGGTGGTGGCGGCGGCGGCCACGCTGGAAAGTGCGCCGCCGGCAAATGGACGCGCGAGGCCGAAATCGATGATCTTGATCAGCCACGCGTCCGGATTGGCGTCGAGCGGCCCGCTGGATTTTCCGCGGCCGGTGGGGACGACCATCAAATTCGCCGGCTTGAGATCGCGATGCACAATCTGCTGGGCGTGGATCGCCTCGAGCCCGCGTGCGATCTG
The DNA here is from genome assembly GCA_031370675.1 of Verrucomicrobiota bacterium. Classification (GTDB taxonomy): domain Bacteria; phylum Verrucomicrobiota; class Verrucomicrobiia; order Chthoniobacterales; family SZAS-18; genus SZAS-18. The sequence goes on along the minus strand of JANMQT010000329.1, from coordinate 10,849 downwards.
CGTGGCGAACGCAATGGCCACGCGCGGTGCGACCGACCCCCGCGCGCGCCTCCAGTCCTGCAGCGATTCGCCCGCGATGAACTCCATCGCGTAGAAAAAATTTCCGGGCGTGGTGCCTAGGTGGATCACGCTGGCGACATTGGATTGATGCACCCGTGCCGCCGCGCGCGCCTCCCGCAGGAAGAGACCCTGGGTCTTCGGGTCATCAACCTGACCGGGCGCGATCACCTTGAGCGCCACGTCCACCCGCAACTGCTCGTCGAATGCCTTGTAGGTGACGCCCATCGCGCCGCGGCCGAGCTCGCAGAGCGAGCCGTCGGGGTGACGCAAGACGCGGTAATGCGCGAATTTCAGTTCCGGAGCGCCGGTGGACTCCGGCTGGGGTTCTTCCGCCACGGGTCGATCCTAACCAAGCTGCGCGGCTTTGGAAGCGATTCTCTGCCGCGGTTTTTCGATCCTTCCCTCGCCTCACAACCTCGGCGGATGGTTGATCAATTCGTCGAAACGTGGATCACCCAAGGTTAGCAGGGAGATTGGATCGCGCGGTCCGAAGAAATGGTCTTCGCGTGGGTTGCCGAAGGGCACGCGCAACAGCCGCGCGACTTCCGCGTAGCCTTCCTCCGTTCGCCCCACGCGCACGAGAATGAAGCTCCTGACTAACGAAGCCACCGGCCCGTTGACCGCATCGCGGGACTCGGGAATCCCCGCCCGCACGCGATCCACGGTCTCGAGTGCCGTCGCGTGTTGGCCCAGCATAGATTGCACCACGGCGAGCGCAAGCTCATAGTCAGCCTGCTGGCCGCCCTTGGCCGCCTCGAGCCCGGACGCCTCGGCGCGGCGGAAGCTCTCCTCGGCGCGCGCCCTGTCACCCGCCGCGTAATAGAGGCTGCCGATCCAAAGGCTGCGCTGCATTTCGTCGTCCACGGGGACCCCTTCCTGAAGTTTGATGGCCTCCAGGTAGCGCCCTTCCGCCTGTGCGATCTCGGCCTCGAACAACTTGCGCGCAGGCGGAGCGATCTGAGTGCCGTAGTCGCGCAAAGCCGCCCGCATCGGTTCGCTCGAATTTTGAATCCGAGCCTCGAGTCGAGCACGTACCAGGAAGGAATCCACGTCATTGGGGAACCGCGCGAAATCGAGCTCGGCATGCTTAATCGCCTCCGGGTAGCGCCGGAGACCGATGAGCGTAACGATGCCAGGGCTGTCGTACGCCAGGTTGAGCGGATCCAGGTCCCAGGCGCGCACCAGATGCTCGAGCGCTTCGTCCATGCGCCCGGCCCGACGCAGGGCGAATCCGTAGGCGTTGTGCGCCGGCGCGGAATTCGGCCGCAATTTCACCACGGCAGCTAGATCCGTGAGCGCCTGGGCCGGGTTCTTGGAAACATAGAGGGTATAGAGCCCGCGGGCGAGTTGAGCGTCCGGCGACTGCGGGTCCAGGGCGTAGGCGCGCTCCAGGTTCTGTTTGGCTGCGACGCCGAACTCCGGCCGCTCGGCTATTAGCACGTAACGCGTGGTGTTCGCCTGCGAGAGCAACGCATAGGCATCCGCGTAGTTCGGGTCCAGGCGCACTGCTTCCTCCAGCAGGCGCGTGGGCTCGATCAAGCCGCCGTCGTCGCCCGGTACTGGCTGCCGGAACAACGCCACCGCGCGCAGGTAGCGGTCGTAGGCGTCGCCGTTGTTGGTCGCCACGCGATCCATTTCCCCGCGCTCCTTCCGCGTGACCGTCGCCGACAGCGCCTCCGCGACCTGCCGCGCCACCGCGCTCTGCAGGTCGAGCACTTTACTGAGTTCGCGATCATAGCTGGTGGCCAGCAAATGACTGTCATCGCGCGCGTCGATCACCTGAATCGTCAGGCGCAGGGTGTTTCCCTCGCGCCGGACCGAACCCTCGACGATCGTCCCGACGCCAAGCCGCTCCCCGATCTTGCGAATATTCAGGTCCTTGCCGCGGTACTCCTTGACGGATGTTCGCGAGATCACCTTGAGATCGCGCAAGCGCGCCAGCGCGTTGAGGATCTCCTCCTGCAGGCCGTCGGCGAGGTACGCGTCCTCGGGACGACCACTCAGATTTTCGAAGGGCAGCACGGCGATTGCCTTGCGCGACAGCGCAGCCGGCACCGGCGAGGGGGCGGTGACCGGCGTCACCGTGGCGATCGGGGCGGTCGCGGACACGGCCGCGGGCGATGACAGGGCCAGCCGGTTGCGCGAGAAAAACCAGCCGGCTGCGACGATCAACAGTGCCACAGTCGCTAACGCGATCCCGATCGTCCGCGTGCGCGATGATTGTGCCGCGCCGACAGTGGCATTGCCCGTCATAGCAGCCACCATCGGTTCCGCGTCCCGCGTTGTCGCCCCAAAGTCCGCCACCCTTCCGTCGCCAGGCGCGCGCCTCTCCCGACAGCGTTCCAGCGCCTTCACCACCGCATCGTCATCGGGAAAACGGTTGGCCGGTTCCTTTGCCAGCATTCGCGCCAACACTACCTGCAGGCCGTCAGGCACCTGCGCGAGTCGCTGCAACGGCAGCGGCACGGCCACGTGCTGGTTCAAAAGTTCCCGATGCGTCCGCCCTTGAAATGGCGGCGAACCCGTCAGCATTTCCCACAGGATGCAACCGAGCGAATACTGATCGGAGCGGCCGTCCAACTCGCGGTGCTCCTCGCATTGCTCCGGGCTGGCATAGAGCGTGGTCCCGCGAAAGCCAATCGTCTTCGCGTCGATTTCCGTGCCCGGACCCTCGCCGCCAAATCCCCGCGCCAGTCCAAAGTCGATGATCTTGATCTGCCAGGCGTCGGCGTTCCACTCGATGGATTCGCCCGGCCGGCTCCCCCGGCCGCTCGGCACGATCATGAGGTTGCCGGGCTTCAGGTCGCGATGCACGATGTGTTGCGCGTGGATCGCCTCCAGACCCCGCGCGATCTGAGTGCCAAACTCGATCGTCATCGTAGGCGGCAGCGCGCGGCGGGCGCGCAGCCAGTCCGCCAGCGATTCGCCCGCGATGAATTCCATCGCGTAAAAAAAATTTCCCGGCGTGTCATTGAGATGCACGACCGAGGCGACGTTCGAATGATGCACGCGCGCCGCCGCGCGCGCCTCGCGCAGGAACAGCGCCTGGGTCTTCGCGTCATCCACCTGCCCGGGGGCAATCACCTTGAGCGCCACGTCGATGCGCAGCCGTTCGTCGTAGGCCTTGTACGTCACACCCATTGCGCCGCGACCCAGTTCCCACGACGAACCGTCGTCTCGCCGCAGGACGCGATAGTGCGCGAATTTCAATTCCGGGGCGCCGAGGCCCTCCGACTGGGGTTCATCCGCCACGGACGCACCGTAGCGGGAGGGCGGCGAACTTGAAAGCGATTCTCTACGGACCGGGCGCCGCAATCAGCGCCGCAAACTCCGGATCTTTGCGGAATTCATCAAAGTCCGGGTTATTGCGGAGATGGAATCGGGTCACGCTGCTGGGCACCTCCAGCAAATTCCGAAACATGCTGGTGGCCCGGGTAATGTTGCCGGCGCGTCCTAAGACATAGGCTGCTTGTGCGGCGAATGCGCGGCCCTCAACGACGTCCAAGTCCTCGGGCGAGTCCTTCAGCACCTCGTCCGCCAGCCTGGTCGCCTCCTCGGTTTTGCCGAGCGCGGCGCACACCTCGGCAAGTCTAATCCGGTGGTAGCGCTCCACACCCCCCTGCGCCGCCTGCTTCCGCTTCGCTTCTTCAGCCACCGTCTTAAGCAAGGAAGTTTCCGCCTCCCGATAGGCGGCATCCGCTGCCGGCTGATCGCCCAGCTTCATCTGAATTCTGCCGAGCCAGAAAGCCTTTGGTAAACTTTCGACCTCGTCGCCCTTCACGTTTTGCAGCGCCTCGAGGGCTCCCGCAAAGTTTCGCGTGTCGGAACGGACACCAGCTCGCATTTCATCGTCCATCTTCGAGTCGAGGCGTTGCACCTCGCGAACATAGGCCTGCCAGTCGTTGCTCTTTTTCGCGCGGGCATCGGCAATCATCAGATCTATCGCCAAGCTTGGACGCAACACGCTCACCCGCTGCAAGACACGTTCTGCTTCTTCAAAACGGCGCAGGTAGGTGTAAGCCTGTAGCTGAAAATAGAGGAGGCGGATTTCCCTCGGAGACAAAGACTCCGCCCGGCGCAGGTAATCCAGCGCTTCCTCAAAGCGACCCCGTCGCCGCAGGAGGTTCCCAAGCGTCACCAGCACGGAAGGATCGTTTGGCGCCGTCTGTTCCGCGGTCCGGAGAACGCGCAGCGCCTCGTCATAATTACGTTCGACGCGGAACAGAAAATTTGCCCGGGCCTCGGCCACTTGCGGTGAGTCAGGTTGCAACCGAAGGGCCATCTCAAGCTCGGAGCGCGCCCGTTCGATGTTGGCATCGGACGTATCCCAACCCGCAATGAAGCTGTACGCCCGCAAATACACCAATTCGGCGTAAGCCAGGGCAAAATCGGAATCCAGCTCGATGGCCCGCTCGAGATGGCCGATGGCCTTCTCGTTGTCAGTTTTGTTCAGACGTCGGAGTTCGAGGCCGCGTCCCCGCAGGTAGGCATCATAGGCGGCGAGGTTTTTTGTCGGCGGCTGCGCCAACTGCTGCGTTTCAACCGGGGAAAGCTTCGCGGCAAGGGACCTCGCAATCTCTTGGGAGATTTCCGTCTGAATCGCGAGCACGTCGGTCATGTCGCGATCATAGGTATTCGCCCAGACGCTTTGGTTGTTCGATGTGTCCACCAACTGGGCGGCGACGCGAATCCGGTTGCCCGACCGCCGCACGCTGCCCTCCACCACGCTGCCGACCCCGAGTTCCTGCGCGATCTCGCGGAGGTTTCGGCTGGCCCCCGGCTTATACGCGAGCACAGCGCCGCGCGAAATCACCTTGAGATCCTGCAGCCCAGCAAGGCTAGTCAGGATGTCCTCGTGAAGGCCGTCGGCCAGGTACGCGTTCTCCGTTTCCGCGCTGCGATTCTCGAAGGGCAGCACCGCGACCGACTTGCGCGACGGCGCTGCCGGGGCAGGCGTGGAGGCGGCTGCCGGGGTCGCGGCCGTGGCAGCCGGCACCGGGGGTGTCCGCTTCCACCAACCCGACCCCCACACGATGACAGCGACCAACACAACCACGCTAAGCGCGCCGAGCAGAACGCGCGGACGCGGGACTGATTTCGCATTGGTGGCAGTCGCCGGCTCGGAGATCGGAACATCACCCGGCAGACGTGGTGCACCTACCGCGCCATCTACCGCGGTCTCCAACTCCGATGCGGGACCACACTCGTCCGCTCCCTCGACGCCATGCTCGATCCGCGTGCGACACCGCTCCAGCGCCCTGACCAGCGTCGCGGCATTGGCAAAGCGTCCATCCGGATCCTTCACCAGCAGCCGCGCCACCACCGCCTGCAAACTCGCCGGCAGCCGCACCAGCTGCGTCACCGGCGCCGGCCGCGACACGTGCAGCGTCAGCAGCTCATGCAGTGAACTTCCCCGAAACGGCGGCGTCCCGACCAGCATTTCAAACAGGATGCAGCCCAGCGAATACAGATCCGATCGTCCGTCCAAGTCCGCGCGCTCCTGGCATTGCTCCGGACTGGCGTACACCGCCGTGCCGCGGAAGCCCGTGGTCAGCGCGTCCAGGTTGCTGCTCAGCGCGTCGCCCGCGAAGGCGCGCGCCAGGCCGAAGTCGATAATCTTCACCTGCCAGGTCGCCGGGTCCGCTTCCGACGCTCCCTTCTCGTGGCCGCGCGGCGTGCGCACGACCATCAGGTTGGTCGGCTTCAAATCGCGATGGACCACGTGCTGCGCATGAATCGCCTCCAGCCCCAGCGCGATCTGCTCCGCCAGGCCGATGGCGAGCAGGGGCGGCAGCGCGCGGCGGGCGCGCAGCCAGTCAGCCAGTGACTCACCTGCGATGAATTCCATCGCGTAAAAAAAATTCCCGGGCGTATCGTTGAGATGCACGACCGAGGCGACGTTCGAATGATGCACGCGGGCGGCGGCGCGCGCCTCCCGCAGGAACAGCGCCTGGGTCTTCGCATCGTCCACCTGTCCCGGTCTGATGACCTTCAGCGCCACGTCAATGCGCAGCCGTTCGTCGAACGCCTTGTAGGTCACGCCCATCGCGCCGCGACCTAATTCCCAAATCGAACCGTCGGACCGCCGCAGAACGCGGTAATGCGCAAATCTTAGTTCCGAACCGGCCGAAGCCGCGGGTTGAGGTTCTTCCGCCACGCCGGGAGGTTAGCGGTCTCCGCGAAACTTGAAAACGATTCTCTCCCGCCCGCAATTGTCACGGATACTCCTTCTCCAACACCCGGATCCGCGCGCGCTGGTCTTCGATTTTTTGGTTCATGTTCACGAGGGCCGCGGCAAATTTTGGGTTTTCCGCGAGCGTCTCCGGCAGCATGTCGGCTTGGTCGGTTCTCCCGAGCAGAAGACCCGCTTGCATCGCCCGCTCGATCTGCTGATCGGAAAGTTCGCGCTCACCCAGCAGCCAGGCCCCGATCGCCAACATGTAGGAATCACGCGGCGACTCGCTGCCGGCGTCGATTTGCTGACGAAAGTACGGCATTCCCGAGCGCGCCATTTCGCGCATGTCCGCCTCGCGCCCCTCGCGTCGGCGCACAATGGCGGTGCCGATGTCTAGGGAGGGAAGCGCATTCCCCTCGGGATTCGAAAATCGCAGCGCGATTTCAATGCGATTCCTCGTCTCGGGAAGATTGCCCAGATGCCAGCTGGCCATGGCCGCGTAATAGCCCACCGGTCCCCGGCCCGGCAATTCGCCAAAGGATTTAGCCGCCAGGTTCAAGTTCGAAGCCTGCCGGGCCTTGAACAATTCGACAATCCGCGCGTACTCCCGACGGCTGTGCGCAATTTGGATTTCGATCTGTTGTTGCTTTGCCGGATCGTCCAGCCGCTGCATGCCGAGGCGCATCCACCGTTCACCAGCTTCGATTTCACCCAAGCCAAAATAGATGTCGCCCAGTCGCAGATAATTCGTGGCGTCTTTCGGATCCATCTCGAGCGCACGACGCGAGTTTTGCCACGCGCCCGCCAAATCGCCGACGTTCTGGTCGATCAGCGCGAGCCGGCCCAAGGCGGTGGCATAGTTTGGATTCAGTTCCAGCGCCCGGGCCAGCACCGCCCGCGCCCGTCGAAACCAACCCTTGCCAAAGTACGCAGCCCCGAGCGCGTTGTAGGCCTCGGCACATTGCGGATCAATGGCGACGGCGTATTCCGCCGCTTGGATGGCGGCATCAAGCCAGTAAAGCGGTGCGTCCAGTTTCTCGGTCTTGAACGAATACGCCTCGCTCAGCGCCGCATAGGCAACGGCGTACTTCGCATCCTGCGCGATGGCCTCGCGAAACGACACCGTCGCGGCCTCGTTGTCCTCGTGGCGGTACTTCCGGAATTCCGCGAGTCCACGGCGGTAGAGTTCGTACGCCGCGAGATTGTCGCCCCGGCCGACGCGCAGGCCCGCCGCTTCACCCGGGGAAAGACGCGCCTCGAGCGCCTGCGCGATTTCCTGCGCGATCTTGCTTTGGATCGTGAAGATATCGCTCATCTCCCGATCGAAATTCTCCGCCCACAACCGCTCATCGGTGCGCGCATCGATGAGCTGGGCGGACACGCGAACGCGGTTGCCGGCGCGGCGGACGCTGCCCTCGACCAACGTTCCCACGCCGAGCTCGCGCGCGATCTCGCGCAGATTTTGATTCTTGCCGCGATAGCCCATCACAGAAGTGCGCGAAATCACTTTCAGATCGCGAATCCGGGAGAGATTCGTGAGCACATCCTCCTGCACGCCGTCGGCGAAATACTCGTTATCCTTGTCTCCACTCAGATTCGCAAACGGCAGCACCGCGATCGACTTGCGCAACCCGGCGACGGGCGTGACCTGGGCCGCCGCAGGGGTCGCGCCCGCTGAAGCCGGTGGCAGCGCGTCGCCCCGGCCGCGTCCGAACATCCACAAAGCCGAGGCGCTCAACAGCGCGACGATGACGACGGCCGCGGGGGTCAACCACCGGTTCGTGGCCGGGGACGCCGTTTTCGCGCGGTCTGACGGGATGGAGACCGTCACCGCGGTCAGCACAAGTGGGGCCTTCGACTCTTGCGTGGTCAGGCCAGAGGCCGGGCTGGGTTCCTCGCCGCGCCGCGTCCGCTCCAGGCAACCAGTCAAGGCTTCGACAACGGCATGGGCGTTGGAAAATCGATCGGCCGGATCCTTCGCCAGTAACCGCACCAGCACGGCTTGCAGGTTGGCGGGCAGATGGGCGAGACGCTCCAGGGGGTGAGATCCGGACACATGCTGATTCAATAGTTCGCGATGCGTCCGCGTGCGAAACGGTGGCGCGCCCGTCAGCATTTCCCAGAGGATGCAGCCGAGCGAATAGAGATCCGAACGGCCGTCGATCTGGCCGCGCTCCTCACATTGCTCGGGACTCGCGTAGAGCGCCGTGCCGCGAAAACCAATGGTCTGTGCGTCGGCCTCGGTGCCCAGGCCTCCGCCCCCGAAACCCCGCGCCAGGCCGAAATCGATGATCTTGATTTGCCACGCATCCGGGTCGGAATCCGTGCCCACGTGTGTCTTCACCGCTTCCGCCGCCACGATCATCAGGTTCGCCGGTTTCAGATCGCGATGCACAATCTGCTGATGGTGGATCGCGCCCAGTCCGCGCGCGATTTGGGTGGCAAAACCGATCGCCATTTCCCGCGGGGGTGCCCCGCGCGTGCGCAGCCAGTCGGCCAGCGATTCGCCCGCGATAAACTCCATCGCATAGAAAAAGTTCCCGGGTTTGTCGTTGAGGAACACGACGCTGGCGACATTGGGATGGCGCACCCGCGTGGCGGCGCGGGCCTCGCGCAGGAAAAGCGCCTGCGCCTTGGCTTCATCGACCTGGGCGGGGGCAATGACCTTGAGGGCCACCTCGATGCGCAACCGTTCGTCGAAAGCCTTGTAGGTCACGCCCATCGCGCCCGAGCCGAGTTTCCACGGCGAGCCATCCGGGCTGCGTTCCACGCGGTAATGCGCGAACCTCAGCTCTGCATCCGGCTGCGCTGGCGGTAATTCCGGCATCACCCCGCAGTCTAGGGGTTCCGCCGGCCCGACGGAAGCCGGCAGATCGCGGGCCGGCATGGCGGGAAACTCGAAATCCGAAATCCGAAGCTCGAAGAAAACTCCAAGCAATAAGTTTCAAATTCTATCGATCCACGACGCCGGCCGCTGCACCGGTTCAACTTTCCGGCGGTGTCAGTCCTAAACTTTCTTAGAATTTCGAACTTCGAACTTCGATTTTCCCGCGCCCCGCGGGCGCGCGCTCAGTCACTCCGTCGGCCGCCCAGCAACAGGGGCAGGAGGTAATACAATGCCCAGGCCAGCGAGGTGAGGAAGGCCGCAACATAAGTGAATCCGGCAGCGTTCAGCACCTTGTTCACGGCGGTCACTTCCGCGCCCGGTTGGATGAAGCCCATCTGGCCAAGAATCAGCTTCGCGCGATTGGAGGCATCAAATTCCACGGGCAAAGTGACCAGGTTAAATGCCATGATCATGCCCCAGCAGATGCCCATGATGGCGAAAGCCGTCGGGCCGCGGAAAAACCCGCCCATCAAGCCCAACCAAGGCAGGACGCCGACGATCGTGCTCGCGTAATTAGTCGCCCCCACCGCGGCCATGCGCCAATGCAACGGCGCATAGGCCACCTTGTGCTGGAGCGCGTGACCGCATTCGTGCGCGGAGATGCCGAGGGCTGCGACCGAGGTGCCGTTAAAGTTATCGGGGGATAAGACGAGCCGTTTGTGCATCGGGTCGTAATGGTCGCCGAGGAAACCTTCGCCCTCGACGATTTCGACGTCGCGAATGTTGGCCGTCTGCAGGATGCGCGCGGCGACCTGCGCTCCGGTGAAACCGCAGCTCGCAGCCACCTCGTTGTACCGATGAACCGTGCGTTTCACCCGCCACTGCGCCCAAAGCGAAATGGCAAACGTGGCGACAATCACCAGAATCCACAGCGTGCTAAAGCCCCGCGGCGCGCCGTAGCTCGGGGTCATCATCTGGGCGAGGAAATCAACGATGGGAGACAGGTTCATGAGCGGGAATGTCAGAAGGTTGCAGTCGGGTCGTGATGCTAGACAACCCTTGATGCCAAACGTTCAGAACATACGGCAAGGCATGACACGACTGCAAACGACATCACCGTCGATCGCCCGGCACTCCGGCTCGCTTGGCCGCCTCCCAAGCCTCGTCCCATTCCGCCAGGCTCGCATCCTTGGGCGCCAGGCCGCGCGAGCCGAGCAATGCCTCCGCCGTCCGGAAACGCCCGATGAATTTCTCCGTCGCGCGCCCGGCCGCCAGTTCCGCATCGACCCCGAGCCGGCGCGAAAGATTGATCAGTGTGAAGAACAGGTCGCCGAGCTCATCCTCAATCGCCGCGGGCTCGCCCTCGTCCAGCGCGCCCTGGAGCTCCGCCGTTTCCTCGCGCAGCTTGTCGAGCAGCGGCGCCACGCCGTCACCCGGCCAGTCAAAACCCACGCGCGCCGCCTTCACCTGCGCCTTCTGCGCGCGGATCAGCGTGGGCAGTGAAGTCGGCAGGCCGTGCATGGCTGAGTCCGTCTCCCCGTCGGTCCCGCCTTTTTCGCGCCGCTTGATCTCCTCCCACTGCGTGAGCACCGCGTCCGTGCCGGCTAGGCGCTGCTCCTCCGAGCCGAAGACATGCGGGTGCCGGCGGATCATTTTTTCGCAGGCTTCCGCCGCCACGTCGGTAAACTTGAAATCACCCCGCTCCGCCGCGATCTGCGCATGGAACACCACGTGGAGCAGCAGGTCGCCCAATTCTTCGCGCAGGTTGGCCATGTCGCGCGCGTCGA
>JANMQT010000250.1:0-5432 GCA_031370675.1 Verrucomicrobiota bacterium | reverse complement strand
ATCCGTCGCGCTGGTTACGTCGAATTTGGCGGAGGGGGTGGGATTCGAACCCACGGAGCCTTTCGGCTCTCCGGTTTTCAAGACCGGTGCAATAGACCGCTCTACCACCCCTCCGGTGGCGTGTGGGACCGGCAAATCATGCCAGTGGCGGCCGGTTTCCGCAACCGGGCGCGTCATTCGTCTTGGACATCTGCCGATCCCAAGCGACGACGGGCGACGCGGCGATGCGCGCTCCCGCCGTCCCGGATTGGCCGGCCTTCCTCTACCTACTTGACGACCAAGGTTCCCTTCATCCCCGCCTGGGTGTGGGCCGGGAACGAACAAAGGTAATGATAGGTGCCTGGCTCCTTTGGAGCGCTGAAGGACGTTACGGCATGCTCCTTCGGCCCGAGCAACCCAATGGAGGCAATCACCTGGTTGGCCAGCGCCTTGGGCTGATAGTTCTCTGCCTTGGCGTTCGCCGCCGCGTTCACATAGGCCAACGGGTCGGCGCCGGCCTTGAGTAGGATCCAATTGTGGCCCATCGCGTCCTTGGGCATGCTGCCCTCGTTCTTGAGCTCAATGATGATCGGTTGGCCCGGCTTCGCGTCGATGGTTGTGACACTGAATTTCATTGTGTCGTAACCGCTGATCGTGACCCGCTTCACGGGCTCAGCGGCCTTCAGATTGAGCGCGACCCCGAGCAAGAGGAGCGAGGAAAGGAGAAAGGTTCTTGTTTTCATGGAGGTACGTTGAGTTTGTTTTTTTGTTGTGTGAGTTGAGTTTGGCGGCGGCGGATCTGGCCGCGCGCCGCGACCTTCGATGGGGCCGGCTGCGGGGTTAGAATGCCAACCAGGCCTCCAGGTAGAGCGTGTTGTTGTCCCGCGCATTGCGGCCCGCCCCATCATAGTTCGTGTGGGCACCGTCAAAGCGGTTGTAGATAATATATTGGACGGACAACTTCAGGTTGCTCTTGGGCCAGAAGGCTGGGCCACCCTTTTTGTTGAACGGAATGTAGTTGGCCTGCAGAATCAGTCCGTTGCTCGTTGGTAATCCGCTGGCGCTACCCGAGTAGAGCAAGGCATCGCGACTGCCATTGACCGCGAAATAGCTAATCGCTCCGCCATACGTTTTGTCGTAAAGGTAATCCACGGTGGCTTTGACCTCATAGAGGCGATCCGAAGGGTTGGAGGCCAGTCCGAGCTGCTGGCTGGCGTTCCAGGTTTGCTTTTCATAGATGCCGGAAAGCAGCACGGTGATATCGTGCTTGTCGATCGACGTCTGATACTGCGCGTCGAAGCCGAAGTCAGTAATCTTGTCCTTCCCGGCTGTATTGTCGCGGCCCGGGTAGGTGTGGGCGGCGAGCCCGAAGAGCCCGATCATATAGGAAGAGTTTCCCACGGTCTTGGTATACGCCAGCCGCCAGTACGGGGCGGCTCCGGGGATCTGCGTCTGGCCTGTGGGATCAATTCCCATGGCGTATTGGAAAGGGGTGCTCAGCGTGTGGTAGGCGGCCAATTCCAGATAAATCGTGTTCGCGATCATCATATAGCCACCGACTCCCCCTACCTGCTGTGACAGTCCGCCATTGACCAGGGTGGCGGCCGCCGGAGTGGGTGCGAGGCCGGAACTGCTAAACGGAAATCCCCAGACCGGCGTGGTGTTCCAAAGGTCCGACATGCCGGGATTGTTGTTCAGATAAAACCCATACGTGACGGGCTTGCCGAACAGCGTCGCGGTGTCGGCAAAGCGAAACTCGACGTTGTCCCAGTTGAACCGATTCGCCACGCCGTCATAAGTGACCTGAATGAACGTGCCGAATTTGTTCATGATTGCCGCCGCAGCCGCGCCGAACAATGGCTCGGCATACGGACCAAACAATCTTCCGGCATAGAAGGCACTCGCCTGCGTCAGGGCAAAATTGGAATTGGCCGCAAAACGGGGAGCCGCTCCACCCTCGATGCCCCTGGCCGTTTGGGTGAAGGATGGCTGAACCATGAAGGAAATCGGCGGCAGCATGCTGTTTCCGGTCGCAAAGGTGTAGCCACTGAGTTTGAAATTTCTGCCGTACTCATTGAGCAGGAAGAAATCGGTGTGGCATGCGATGCAATTCATGCCCGTCTGCCGGGCAAAACTCGGCACCGCCTGGGCGGCGGGCGGGGCAAATAATCCGCTCCCGAAAAACGCGAGCGAACAAGCGGCCGCAATCAGCGCGAGGCGAAGATTTCGGTTTAGGTCTTTGTTAGACATAAGTTTAGCAGTCAGGGTTTGGAAGGAGCGGGGGCGAGGTCAACGGCGGCAGTCGTAACCTGCTTGCATTCTCGCCAGAAAATTTGCACCGCGCTCCACGTCCGTTGGCGAAAGCTGACCACTCCTTGCCTGTTGGTGTACGACCGAATGCGGGACCAGTCTGGTCTAGTGGGGCGTCGAAATTCATAATGGGACGATGGGACCGGCTCGCGAGCACGGCAGCGCCTCGATTGAACTTCTCCACCATGAAGGCAATGGCCCGCGACGCGGTTCATCCCCGTCATCGCCAGGCCCACTGGCGCTTCGGTTGCGTGTCACGTTGCTCTTGCGCATGGCGTATTTCTACTTTTCACTACGGGATACTAAGTAAGCGGAGGCGCGTCTTACGAATATGGGGTGTTAACCCCACGAACCGACTGAAGCGGTGGTCCGCGGTATCCCACCGACGCACCGCCGTCGCGCAATGAGCCGCTGTGGCCGAGTGGGTCCGGCGCCCGAATCGGAATTTCAATCTCGACGCAATCGGCCGCCCCACCGGGCCCCCTTGGGACACGAGGGCCCGAATGATACCAGCGGTCCCCTCATGCCGGGGCCCGCCTCTCAATCAGGCGCAAGAATTGCGTCAGCGCACCCCCGCCAAGCCCGAAAATTGCTCTATTCGGCGAGGGATGGATCATTCGTCTCGCCAACCGCCCCGGCTCGTCACTTATCCTGAACGCCCCCGCATGGAAGCTGCCCCAACGCCCGCGACCAAATACATCCTGATCCTCGACGACAACGAGCCGCTGGCCCGCATGCTCGTCAGCTTGCTGCAAGAGGAGCTACCGGATCATCGTTTCCTGCTGGCCCGGACGATCGAGGAGGCCCAGACGCTCGCCAGCGAGTTCGAGATGGACCTGTTCATCCTCGACATCAACCTGCCCGATGGCACCGGCCTTGATTTCCTCTGCGACGTGCGGACGATCGCGCCGGAGGCCCGCGCCCTGATGATGACTGCGATGCCGCTACCCGCCTACCAGCAGCGCGCAGAAAGCCTTGGCGTGATACATTTTCTGAAGAAGCCCTTCGACTTCACGCATTTTGTCGAACTCGTGAAGACGCTACTCGACGCGCCCATGCCCGGCGCCTCGGATAGCTTTTTCGGCACCCTGCGCGACCTGCATCTCACCGATATCATCCAGATCAAATGCCTCAGTGGCGTGACTGCGGTGGTGGAGTTCACCAGTCCTTCCGGTGAAAAGGGAACGATTCACTTTGAAGACGGCCAGATCACCCACGCCCACGCCCCGGACCAGGAGGGTGTGGCGGCCTTCCAGACGATTGTGGGTTGGCGCGGAGGAAGCTTTGCGGAATTGACCGCGGTGGGCCACAGTCCCCAGACTATCTTTCAAGACTGGCAGGTTCTGCTGATTGAAGCAGTCCGCCGGTCCGATGAACAAGCGGCCATCGCGCACGGCTCCAACTGAAATCGAAATGGGACAGAAACTTCTCATCATCGACGACAGCCTGATGTTGCTGCGCTTCGCGGCCAATGTACTCACGCAGCATTGGCCCAATCTTGAGATCATCACCGCCAAGCGCGGGGCCGAGGGCTGCGCCCGCGCCCAGTCGCACCGGCCGGATCTTATCCTGCTCGATTACGTCCTGCCCGACCTTTCCGGCGACGACGTTTGCGTCAAGCTGCGCCAGACCGCCGAGACGTCGGAGGTGCCGGTCGTCGTCATGAGCAGCGGCGGCAGCGAGGTGAAGGACATCGAGAAGCGCCATCCCAATGTGGTAAAGACGATCTCCAAGCCCTTCACGCCCGAGTTGCTCGTCGCCACGCTGCGCACGCTTTTTGAGGATCAGCAAGCGACCCGCGTCACGCCGCTGGTGCGCATCCGCGAACGGCTTGACCTTCCCCAGGTGGCCGTGAATGGCCGCAATGGCGGGGCATCAGCCGGCACCACGCGCCAGGTCATCCTGCGCGGCGACACCAGTGCGTTCACGCTGCGCTCGGTTTTGCTGGCGGTGCGCAACGGCGATCTCACCGGCTGTCTGCGCGTCTTCCCGCCGAAGGGTCGCCCGACCGAAACGTACACGCATGAAGGACGCGTTCTGCTGACGACGACCAAGGAGACGTTGATCTATCGCGATCGCGCCGAGCAGCTTTGCCGGCGGATCAATCCCGCGATGCTCGAGACCGCGCTGCAGGGTCAGACCGATTCGGGCTGCCCGTTTCCGATCCTGCTTGCGCTGCGGGACCACCTGAACGCGGGCGAGGCAGCCGACTGGGTGCACCGACTTGGCATCGAGACCTTCGCGCAGCTTTGGATCGGGCGGCGACTGAGTTTCGAGTTCGAGAAACTTCCCGCCCTGCCGGAATGGGCCGCGCGCTACTCCGGTCCGCTTGTCGATGTTGATGAATGGATCGCATCCACGCTCCGCTGCATCGAGGTGGACGACGTCCCGGTGCCCGCGCAGGAGGATCTGGCCGGAATTCCGGCGTATACGCGCGACGGTTACGAGCGCATCCAGCGGCTGAACCTCACCGATCTCGAGAATGCGTTTGCTTCGCTCGTCAACGGCCAGCGGAATCTGCAAACCATCGCCGGCCGGCTTCGGCTCAGCCCGGAAAGCGCTTATTTGCTTCTCTTCCGCTTCACCATGCAGGAGGCGATGGAATACTGGCCGCCCGCGATGATCGCGGAGCAGCCACCCGAGACGGGCGATCGCGGGTTGCACCCAAGTTTCGCGACGCACATTGAGCCGGTAAGCGACTTGCATCCGCAATCGACGGGCATCTTTTCGGAAATGCTCGCGTCCGTCGCCACGCCGTCGTTGACGTCCGGCGGCCAGCCCAAGCGCTATACGGTGCGCATTTCCTGACGCGTCATCGCGCGCGGAGCCACGCGGGCGTGGCGTACTTCGATTCGGCCAGAGCCGAGGCGCGTTCCATCATTCCCGCGTCCGCAAGCAGCGGCCTTTGCCCGCAGCCAAACGCGTCGGCCAGCGCGGCACCGAGTGCGGTCTGATCGGTCATGGGTGCAGCAGTTTGAATGCTCCCCTGGTGCAGAACGCCGTGGCGGGTGCGGCGCTGTGCCCCGCCCACGATCTTCCGTTCCCCCGACATCAAATCACCGCCCACCGCGCTTTCGAAACAAGGCGCTGGAACGACGCTCCGTGCGGCCGGAATCACGCGACCCGCGGATTGTGTGGCGATG
>JANMQT010000241.1:0-9833 GCA_031370675.1 Verrucomicrobiota bacterium | reverse complement strand
TCCGTGCTTGCCCAACACCCCCGTGGCATTGCCGGTGAGATAGTAGGAGCCCGGTACGCTGATGATGAAGGTGTTCGCGGCATCCCCCGGGGTGTTGGTCGCGTTGACGATGATGCGCGCTTCCACTTGCGCCAGCGACTTCATCGTCGGCGTGGGTACCCCGGGTGGCGTCAGCGCACCTTGGCCGAAGACGCGCGGGAGCGGAAGGAGCATAAGGCCCGCCAGAGCCGCGGGAATGGCAGATCGGGAGTTCATAAGGGGCGACTCGCCGCAGGCAAAGCGAGCACAGCTGCGCGTCCGCCAACGCGCCGCCAGCGTAAGGCCCGGTCGTCGATTGGCAATCAAATCCGCGCCTCTACCGCCCGCGGACCGGACTTCTCGATGTCATCTGGAAGTTCCCGAACCTCAACTCCCCAACTTAGGTTCCATCCAACCCGCCCCGGCACCCTTCATGAGGAAGGATGCACCGGGACGGGCCAGCGGTTCGGCGATTTCAGCCAGTCCGTTTCACGACGATGGCCTTCCCGGCTACCAGTCGCGCGTGTCTTCCAGCGAGACGCCTGTTTCCAGCAGGCTCTTCAGGCTGGAGAGGATCATCGGCCAGCCATTGGCGACCGACTGGATGAAGACCGATTGCCCGCGATCCATTTCATGAAGCACGGTGAGCTTCACCATTTCGCCCTTGGCCTCCAGCTCGTAGGTCATGCGGGAAAGGCCCTCGGCCTTCTTCTCGGGCATCAGTTCGTGCTGCCACGACAACACCAGCCGCTGGGGCGGATCGATTTCCAGGATTTCGCCGCCGTCCACCAGCGTGCCATCGGGGGCGACGGTCTTCCAGGTTGCGCCCTTTTTCATTTCTGATTCCAGCGCCGTGGCCCAGAAAAATTCCCGCGGCACGCCGGTCAGGGTCAGTTTCTCCCAAAGTTTTTCCGGCGTGGTGCGGATGTAGGTGACGTACACGAAGGTGCTCTTTTCCATCTGGTTTATTGGTTTTTGGTTTCTTCGAGGCCTCTCTTCAGATCGCTCAGCGCCTGGAGGCGATGGCGTTCGTATTTTCGGATCCAGCGCTCTGAGATCTCGTGCAGCGGCACCGGATTGAGGAAATGCAGCTTCTCGCGCCCGCGCCGAACCGTGGCGACGAGATTGGCCTCCTCGAGGAGAACCAGATGCTTCGTCACCGCCTGCCGGGTCATGTCCAGGTGCCCGCACAATTCCGACAACGTCTGCCCGTTGTTCGTGTGCAACACATCCAGCAATTTCCGGCGGCTCGGATCGGCCAACGCTTTGAAGACTGCATCCAACACGCGCATAATATGCAACCGTTTGGTTGCCTGTCAAACCTTAAAATTTTATTTTGGGCAATTCGGGGATCGTGTTCCACGTGAAATCCCTAGCGACGTCGCAGCTCTCTCTACCACCACGAAGACGAAGAGCACCAAGACCGAGACAAAAACTGGCTTGGATTTCACTCGGAGCACACGGAGGAAGCACACTCCATCAGAGGCTGGAAAAAGCCTCGGAAGGAACCGCGGGTTTCACACGAACAGAACACGAATCCTCTTTTGGTCGGGCCGGCATTTACCTTCTCGGCAACATGGGTGGTAATTCGTGGTTCTCCCTGTCGGCCTTGGATTTCTTGGTGGTTTCTGTCTCTTCTATTTCAGCACCCGGATTCCGCCGACGCGAATCAGCGGAACGTAGCGCACTTGAATATCGTCCAGGAAAATTGCCCGGGTGCCGTCGCTCGTGAACGGAACAATCTCGTACGGGTCAAGAAATCGATACCCGGGCCGCAGTCCTACCGGCCGCTGCCATGGACCTTCCCGCATGCGGTAGCTGAAGTGATTAAGTAATTCAGCGAAAAACTGAAACGCGACCACATACTCTTCCGTGGTGGAAGCGTCGTACACGAACGGCGCAGGCATCGTTTGAAAAGTGCTGGTGTCGATCAGCCCGCTCGGACCGACCGCGCCCTTCAAGTTTTTCCGCTGGTGCAGGAACTCAAAACCATCCCCGAGATTCGGTGTCAGCGGTCGGCCCAGCGACCTCAGCCAGCGAATGTGCCCGAAGACCACGCCGGCCAGCAGGCGCTGCCGCGCGATGGCACTGCCGATCCATTTCTGGACCGCCTTCTGCGTCAGCGGACCGTTCGTTGCCACTTCATCACGAAAACTCGCCAACTCGCGCGCACGCACGACTGGATCGAGGTCGCGAAATGTCCCCAGGCCGGCCGGGTCCTTCCGGATGATCACGCGTTTGGCAGGCATGGCGTTAAATTCGATTCCCCAGGATGAGGCGGCGCTGCACCGTGATCGGCGGCAGCACGGTCAAGCCGCCCTGACCGGTAAAAATGAAACCGCGCGGCGTGAGGCTCCAGGCGTACGGCAGATGCGCCGAGCCGGTCTCCATCCATCGCACCCCGGAAAAACGGATCTCAATCCAGTTCGGGTTGGCCCGCTCGGGAAAGGAATAATAAACGCGGTAGTGTTCCGCATCGTCTGGCGCGTCCCAGAACTGGGGAGGATCGGAATGCGCCCATCCTTCCGTCTCGATGACTTCCCCGCCCAGGCCCAAGTGCCATTCGGAAAACCACCATTGGTGCACACCGACAAAGCCCTCGGCCAGGGTCCGCGTGCCCGGCCGGCCGAGTTCCTTCGGCCAGCGGATGACCCCGAGCACCGTCAGCCCGAACAATTCCTTCCGCACCGCCGATTCATTCACCCAGCGCGACAGTCGCGGCTTGGACGGCTTGTGTTTTAACAGCTCCGCAAATGCCAGCGTTTCCCGCGTCCACGCTGCAGGCGACACCCCCACGCCCTTCAGCCGGTTCTTGGTGTGCGCGCTCACTTGCCCAATAGCATGCCGTGCCACGCCGGCAGACAAGCACAATCACGCACCATCCGTGTCAGACCGCGTACCACAGAGGACCTGTCCCTTTGTTGTCCAGGTTCACTAAGACGGATAAGGAGCCGGAGATTTACGCAGATGAACGAAGATTGGGAAAAGCGATGGGCATAACCACGCATAGAACACGAATAGGTCTCTGGTTGGACCAGACTCTTCTTTCTCAGCCCAATTCGTATTCCTTCGTCTTCCTTCGTGGTTATCCCTGTCGGTCGTTGGATTACTTGGTGGTTGAATCTCTTCAGAAAAATCTGCGGAGATCTGCGTCTCCGTGCTCTCTGTGTGAGGCTTACTTCAGTTACGGTGCTTCGTGCGCCACCTGAAATCTGGCGCAAAGTGACTCATGCACCCTACCCGATTTGATGCCATCGCCTTCGACTTGTTGACCGCATTGATCGACAGCTGGTCGCTATGGTCGGCGGTGGCCGGGACCGATGAACTAGGTCGCCGATGGCGGACGGAGTCACTGGCACGAGTGACTGCGGCGGGCGCGTATCGACCCTATGAAGCCATCGTGTGCGAAGCGACCGTCGCGGTGGGACTTCCCGCCGGGAAGGCGGACGAGTTGCTTTCGCGCTGGCCCGAATTAAAGCCGTGGCCTGAGGCACCAGGAATTCTGCAGCAACTCCGCGGGCGTCGTCTGGCGATTGTGACCAATTGTTCGCAACACCTCGCGGAACTGGCCGCGGCGGCGACGGGCGGAACCTTTGAAATCATCATGAGCGCGGAACGAGCCGGTTACTACAAGACCGCGCCCGAAGCTTACCAGGCCGGATTGGCCGCACTCGGTCTTCCCGCGGAGCGCGTGCTTTTTGTGGCCGGCTCGCCGCATGACGTGCCGGGAGCGGGCACGGTTGGCATGCCCGTGTATTGGGCGAATCGGGCCGGCGCGGCGATTCCAGCCGGTGCACCACCTCCCGTCATGGTGGCCTCCGACCTTCTGAGGTTGCCGGAGATCCTCGAGCGCTCGGAGTGATCCAGACTTCACTTGCCGCCTGGGACTCGAACGAAGAATCCACGGCTAACTCCTGACCCCAATCATCTGCGGTTAAGAAAACACCGCAGTCTCCGTGAGCCCCGTGCGAAGCCAGCCCTTAAGTTCGTGTCTCTCTTCGTGTGAGATTCATGGTTCCCTCTCCGTCTTTCACTCGCGTCGCCTGAAGCAACTGGTGCCGGTCGCGCAGCCGGTCGAGCATCGCCAGTTTCTCGAGCCATGGAAGTTCCCGCAGGCGCTTTCGTTCCGCGTTCTTCGACTGCACGATGCGCTGAAGGTCCTCGGAGTTCATGGCTTCAGAAATCGATCCTCGAATTTCGTCCACGCCTCAAGCAGCGAATGGCGGGTTAAGATTTCCTGGAAGCGATTCATCTCGGCAACCTCGGCCTCGACAAACATCACCAGCCGCGCGTGGTCCTTGGCGCGTCCCGTTTGCAACGCGATGGCCATCAAGTGTTCTGCGGTCATGACCCGCGTGGTCAGTCCCGCCGATTCGCGCGTGACCGCCTCGCGCACTGCCTCCGCCACCAGCGGCTGACTGGCGGCCAGGAACTGCACCGGCCAGCCTTCGATCTGAATCCCGTCGCCCGCCGCCCGATACCCAAGCTTTGCGCACGCCTCAATAAATTGGCGACCGCGAAAGGATCAAGGGCGCCGACTCGAAAAGCACGAAGACGTCGACATCCAGCGTCGCCACCGGCTCCAGATAGAAAGCAGCTCCTACCGCCCCACCGATCGCGTAAGCTCCGAACGCGCCGTCCCGATGCAGCTTTTCAACGACGGCGAGGGTCTCCTTCATGATCGGGTGATACTCCCAATGCGGAAGGTCTCACACCGTGACCACGGAGGCACGGAGGATTTTGACGAAGCAAGATGCATAGGCGCAGAAGATTGAGCCTCCGTGGCCCTTTCTCCGGTATTTCGAATCTCCGCGTCTCCGCGCCTCTGCGTGAAACTCTCCCAAGCCTTTGGCCTCCTTTGAATTCTTGGTGGTTAATCCTCTCCTGAAAGCCTGCGGTTTAATATCTCTGTGTTCCCCGCGAGCTCCGTGCGAAATCTGCCTTTTATATTCGTGTGCCTTCGTGTGCCTTCATGTTCGTTCGTGGTTTTCTCCGCTGTCCCTAATTCCTCGCCGCATGGGCGCGCGCGACAACGATATATTTCTCAGCCATGGCGCGCAGCGACGCGCACTCTTCCGGCGTCAACGAACGAACCACGCGCGCGGGCGCGCCAAAGATCATCGATCCCGGCGGCGCCTGGAAGCGCTTCGTCACCAAGGCCCCCGCTCCCACGATGCAGCGGTCACCGATCTTGGCGCCGTCCAGCACGGTCGCGCCCATGCCGATAAGACACTCGTTGCCGATCTCGCAGGCATGGATGATCGCGCTGTGACCGATCGTGCAATAGCTCCCCACGCGCACGGGCAAGTCATCTGCCAGGTGAATAAGGGTCAGATCCTGGAGGTTGGTCCCCTCGCCGATGCGAATCGCCTCAAGGTCGCCGCGCAGCACCGCGCCATACCAGACACTGCTGTCCTTGCCGAGCTGCACATCCCCGACGATCGACGCATTCGGCGCGACAAAGAGCGCGCCCGCCACATCGGGTGTCTTCGTCAGGTGCTGCGCGAGTCGATCCGAGACATGCATGCGGCAGTGTAGCGCAAGTTCCCGACGGGATTCACCACGAAGCACACGAAAGGCACGAAAAAATTCTTTAACCCACCAAGGACACAAAGATCGTCAAGACTGAGAAGGAACCGCGAATTTTACAGGAACAGAACACGAATCTGTTTTGTTCGGACCAGATGCGTTTCATCCCATTCCTTCGTGTCCCTCTCCGTCTTCCGTTGGTGCCCTTGGATTTCTTGGTGGTCAATTCCTTCCGTCATAATCTGCGGAAATCTCCGGTTCGGTTGATCCGCGCCTCTCATTTGGGCGATGGACTGGCCGCGGGCAGGGGAGTCTTTGACCACATGCCCAGGGGGTGACCGGAGGGGTCCAGAAAAAGAGCGATGGCCCCTCGCCCGTCGGAGAGATTAAAAGGGAATCCAGGAACTATCTTGCCTCCCAACTCCTTAACGAGCACGCACTGTGCCGGCAGGTCGGCGACCTGAACGTAAACGACGCCGTTGGCATCGCTGATCGCGCCATTGGCAACCCGCAGCGTTCCAATGCTGGTGCCATCCGCCACGATCTCTACCGCCTTGTTGGTCATTTTCAATTCTTCGAAGGTCCAACCAAACAGCTTGCCGTAGAAATTTTTCGCCTCGTCCAGGTTGGTGGTGGTGATATCGAACCACGCCACGCGCCCGGATCCCACATCGGCGGCCGGAGTTCGTCCGGATATGGCGGAGGACGTACCCGCCAAGAGGAGCATCGAGAAAAGCGGGACCAAGAATGAGCGTCGGTGTTTCATAGGAACGTGCTGTTCGGGGGCAAAAGATTGATTGAACTCAACGCCAAAATTGAGCGACCAGCGAGGCCGAAAGTAAAGTCTCAATACGAACGAAACGTCACGCGCAACCTCCCGTCAGCTGGAGCCAAAAGTGTCGCTATGGCACCCTCAGCAAGCTAAACTGAATCAATGACCTTCCGCTTGCACTTCGCGCTCGCGCTTGCTCTCGCGACTACGCTCTGTCCGCCGAAATCTGCCGCAGCGCTTCCGCATATTACCGTGAGGGCCGGTCACTATGCCGGGCGCCTTTGGACGGCCGTCACGAATGACGGAGACGTGAAGATCACCCGCATGAAGTGGGTCGTGAGATTTGTGGAGGGTCCAGCGGGTGAACAAAGAGGATTGATCAAGTATGTACTATGGCCCGGTAGGACGATTAACTTCACCAGCAGATTAGAGGTGCCGCCGGCAGGGCAGCACTGGCGCGCCGATCACATCATTCTTTCCATTTACGCGGGTGGAAAGTGGATCGAGCCCTAAATCCTAGAATCCTTCCGAAGCGCCGAAATACAGCAATTCCGATTCAGGGCGATGCGGAAATTAAGGCCGGTAGCCGCTCACGATCTCGATCCGCCGACTTGGCTCGCTCTGTTGCCTAATCACGGCGCTTCCGGCGCGCGGGGGAATGCCGGGAGGGAGGCCGTGTTCGCTATCCATGGCAAACGGTCCTCGACCCAACTGGCCGCCTTCGGAGAATACCCCTCGGGCTGATCCAGCGAACAGGTCGTCACATCAATCCACTCGGCGTCCTCCTCGTCCTGAATCAAAATCGGGGTACCGCAACAAGGGGCAAAGGACCGAAGTCTTTCGGCATATCTGATTCGCCTCAGCTCTCCCGATAACAGGGCGAAGTTTTCCCCGCGGACGGAAACCCAGGCCACCATGGGCGCCGCACTGGCGCGGCGACAATCCACACAGTAACAAATGCTCCCCGGGGTTGGCGACGCGGTGAGTCGATATCGCAGCGTGCCGCACAAACACCCGCCCTCAATTGTCGTGATCATAACCCTAATGAAGATGGACGGTGTCACTCTCCTCGTCAGTTCTTCGCCCGGTACCAAACGTAAACCAAACCATTGCCAAACTTGCGCTCACCGAGAAGTTCGAGCTTCACGCGGACCTTGGCTGGAAAATAGGGATTGCCGCCGCCCGCGATAATCGGCGCGATCAGCAGATTGTATTCGTCGACCAGGCCGGCTCGCAGTATTTTGTCCCCTTTTTCGTTCTCGGACGTCTCGTCTAATTCGAATCGCGCTGCCACTGCGGCGCTTAGCTGTGCGAAACCTGCCTTCAGGATTCGTGGCCTTTCGGGGTGATTTTCGTGGTTTCGCTTTGCTCTTCTT
Source organism: Verrucomicrobiota bacterium (assembly GCA_031370675.1). Classification (GTDB taxonomy): domain Bacteria; phylum Verrucomicrobiota; class Verrucomicrobiia; order Chthoniobacterales; family SZAS-18; genus SZAS-18. The sequence continues at coordinate 2,138 of JANMQT010000241.1, read as the reverse complement.
TGACCCGCGTCGACCGGAGTCGCGTGGAGATTTCAATGAGCTCCGCGACCCGCCGGAGCTTGTCCTCGTAGGGCAGTCGCGCCAGAACCTGTCGCCTCGCGGGTTTCATCGATCGGGAAGTTTCAAGTGGTGACGCAGGAGGATAGCATCCAGCGAGTCGCGGTCGAGCTCCGCCTGCTCCAGCATCTGCTCGATTCTGGCGCGATCCTTCAACCGTCCGACGCTCGCCGCGATGGCCACCAAATGCTCCGCCCGCATGATCCGGCCCGGTACACCCTCAAGCTCGATGGCGTCTGCTTGGCGCACCGCCTCCTCAGTCAGCCCGGCGGCGGCAAGCCATTGCACGGGAAAGCCTCTGAGCACGGTATGCGCGCCATCCATGGTGTGGCCGAGCTTTTGCAGAAAAGCGTAGATTCCAGGAATTCCGGCGCTTAGGCCCGAATCGACGGGAATAAAAAAGATGTCGGCGTCGTAGGTGGTGAATGGTTCTGTGTAACGGATGGCTGCGAGGGCGCCGCCGAGGGCATACTCCTCGATCAACCCCGCCGCCCGCAAACCGTTGGCGGCGGCGAAAATTTCGGCGAGAGGAATGCTGCTGGCAGGCATGGCGTTGGCGCCAGACTACGCTTTCGCGCGGCCCGCTGCGAACTTATCGACCATCTCTTTCGGCAGATCCACGCCATCCATCCATGCGAAGGGATGACGCTTGCGTTCAAACTCGGACAAGCCCGGCGGCAAGGAGGCCGAATTCTTCCGGCGCGCTGCCTCGCTCATTTCCGCGTCCAGGAGCACACGGTCACTTCCCGATAAGGCATGATCCGAGCGCGCTCCCTTTTCTCGAAGTTTTAGTGCATGATGAATAAACTCAGCTGAACTTCCGTTTCTCCTGCAGATCGATTAGGTGGATCGTGACCTCCGGGCACGATGGCAAGGGCTTGTCCGCCCACGGGCGCGGCCGGCACTTATTTTCGGCAACGCGCTCGGAAATCGCGTTCCACCTTGTCCGCGACTCGCGGTAGTCAGCTGGCTTTCCGTTTCGCGGGGGGCTTCTTGGCCGGTGCGCGCGTCCCGGCTTTAGCTTTCGCTTTCCCTTTGCCCATCGCGTCACGCATCGCCTGGTAGCCGGCGGCGTATTCTTTGACCGGGAGACGCGCGATCGTGCTCTCAATCACATCCAGCGCAAGGTCCGACAGTTTCTGGAAACGGAGACAGCCCTGGCCCATGTCGAGCTTCTTGCCGCTCTTCTTGTATTGCGCGTCGAACCACTCGCGCAGCGCCGGCTGTCCGTAAAAACAAAGCATGTGCAGCGAGATCCCCGATTTCTGTGACACCAGGCTGACCAGCGGCAGGGCCACCATGGGATTGCCGCCATAGCCGGCTGGATACGTCGACAGCGGAACGAACCAGCTGATCATGCCGAACTGGATTCCCTCCTTGTATCCCGGTGGCAGGGCCCGGTTGATGGCTCTGCGGACTTCGCTCAACGCCTCACGGCGGTCCGCGGGAAGTGCGGCCAGGTATTCCGTCACGGTGGCTGCTGGCATGGAGCAAATCTACGGAAACGGTTTTCACCGGGCCACTGTAATCTCAGGCCGCTACCGCGCTCTTTGCTTCCGGCTTTACATTCGGCCTCACCGGTCGCTCAGTTTGAGTCGTCACCTGACCTTATGAAGGACTTGCTGCCGGATCTTCGCTATGCGCTACGGGGGCTTTGGAGGTCGCCGACGTTTACGCTCGTGACGTTGCTCACGCTGATGCTGGGGATTGGCGCAAACGTGCTCGTCTTTGGCGTCGTGAACGCACTCGTGTTGCAGCCGCTGGAGGTGCGCGACCCGCAGAATCTTCATCTGCTTCGTCTCAAGCCTTGGACGAACATGAAGCCGCTGACGACGTCGTATCCAGCCTTTCAAGATTATCAACGGCGGAACACGACGTTCAGTGAGTTGGCCGGTTATTACCGATGGGCCCAGGCGAGGATGACCCCGGGTGGGACCTCAAGAAATCTCTACGGCTATGCGGTCACCGGCAATTACTTCGAAATGCTGGGGGTGCAGCCACAGCTCGGCCGATTCATCCAGTCGGCCGACGACCATGGGCTCAACTCGGCGCCCTACATCGTCTTGACCGATGCGCTTTGG
>JANMQT010000220.1:0-2503 GCA_031370675.1 Verrucomicrobiota bacterium | reverse complement strand
CAGGGGCCCAATTTTACGAAGAACTCCATCTTCGGCGGAATCACGCCGTCGGACGGCACGGCGTAGCCGGCGAAGGCCACCTAGCCCAAGGCCTCCTTGTTGATCGCGTAGTTGATCGCCTCGCGGACCTTCGGATTATCGAACGGTTTCTGGCGTGTGTTCATGGTGAGAAAGCGCTGGTTGAGCGAGGGCCCCGTGATGACCTCGAGTTCCGCCTTCGTCTTCAGCAGCGCGATCTGCTCAGGCGGCATCCGGAAAGCGAAATGCGCCTCGCCGGTCTGCAAGATCGCGGCGCGCGTGTTGTTGTCGACCACCGGCTTCCAGATGATGCCGTCCACCTTCGGGTAGCCCGCTTTCCAATAGCCGCCGAATTTCTCGACCTTGAGATAATCGGTCTGTCTCCACTCGACGAACTTGAATGGTCCCGTGCCCACGGGATGATCCTTGAGGTCCGGTCCGTTTTTCGCGATGGCCGTGGGCGATATCATCACGGCGGCCGGATGCGCGAGCACATTGATGAACGCGGAGAACGGCTTCTTCAGGCTGATGCGCGCGCTATATTCATCGGCGATCTCGGTCTTCTCGATATTGCTGAAGAGCGCGTAGCGGCGCAGCCTGTTTTCGGGGTTCGAGGCGCGATCAAACGAAGCTTTCACGGCGTCGGCTTTAAAGTCGGTGCCATCGTGAAACTTCACGCCGCGGCGCAGCTTGACCGTGTAGACGAGGCCGTCCGCGCTCACGTCGCAGCCCTCGGCCAGGACGTTGACCACCTTCATCTCCTTGTCGAAACCGAACAGTCCCTCGTAGAACGATTTTGCGACGGCCTGTGAAAGCGTGTCGTTGGCGTCGTACGGATCCATCGTCGTAAACGTGGAGTCGACGGCCATCACGACCTCCTTCGCGATGATGGGGGAAACCAGGGCGAACGAGATCGCCATCAGCGCGGCGGCGGAGCGAAGTTTCTCAAGCATAAATCGGGACCTAACCGTGAAAGGCGGTGTCGGCAACAAAATGACCCGGGGCCATCTCCACCAGCGGCGTGCGGCGGGGTTCGTCACCGACCGCGCGAATCGGACTGGGAATTTCGTCCGCCTGCAATTCGCGTCGCCCGCGGCGGCGTGCGGGATCGGCGATGGGCACGGCCGCCATCAGTTTTCGCGTGTAGGGATGCCGGGGGTTCTCGAAGATGGCCCGGCGCGGACCCAGCTCGACGATCTGACCGAGGTACATCACGGCAACACGGTGCGCGACGCGCTCGACCACGGCCATGTCGTGCGAGATGAACAGAAACGCGAGCCCGAGCTGCTGCTGGAGGTCGAGCAGGAGGTTGATGATCTGCGCCTGGATCGAGACATCGAGCGCGGAGACAGCCTCATCGGCGACGATGACCTTCGGGTTGAGCGAAAGCGCGCGCGCGATGCAGATGCGCTGGCGCTGGCCGCCGGAAAACTCGTGCGGATAACGCGCCGCCACGTCCGCCGGGAGACCGACCTGGCCAAGCAGCGATGCCACGCGGTCTTGGGCTTCCCGGCCGGCCGCGACGCCATGCACATGAAGCGGTTCCGCGATCGTGAAGCCCACCGTCAGCCGCGGATCGAGCGAGGCGAAAGGATCCTGGAAGATGAATTGAATGTCGCGCCGCAGCGGCCTCAACTCGCGCGAGGACAGCGCCTCAATCTTGCGGCCGGCGAGCTCGACGCTGCCCGCCTGAAAGTCGACGAGGCGAAGGAGCGACCGACCGGTCGTCGACTTGCCGCAGCCGGATTCGCCGACCAACGCCAAGGTCTCCCCGGAATGGAGATCGAAACTCACGCCCTCGACCGCGTGCACGCGGTGGGTCACGCGGCCGAAGAGGCCGCCGGTCACATCGAAGCGCGTGGTCAGATCGCGCACGCGCAAGACCGGCGGGGAGTCGAGTCGCGCGGTGTTCGGATGTTCCGCGACGGCAGCAGTCGCTTCCGACGGCATCAGCACGAGTGGAAATTTCTCGGGCTGGTCGCGGCCCTGCATGGAACCGAGCCGCGGCACCGCCGACAACAGAGCGCGGGTGTAGCGGTGTTGCGGCGCGTTGAAAATGGAACCCGCGGATCCATCCTCCACCTTTTCCCCGCGGTACATCACGACCACGCGATCGGCCACCTCGGCCACGAGGCCCATGTCGTGCGTGATGAAAATCACCGCCATGTGCATCTCGTCCTGCAGCGCGCGGATGAGTTCCACGATCTGGGCCTGAATGGTGACATCGAGCGCCGTGGTGGGTTCGTCGGCGATGAGTAGCGCTGGTTTGCACGACAGCGCCAGCGCGATCATGACGCGTTGGCGCATGCCGCCGGAAAGCTGGTGCGGATGGCGGCCGAGCATCCGGCGGGCTTCCGGAATGCGCACCCGATCCAGCATGCGCAACGCCTCCGCCCGCGCGGCCGCGCGATCGAACCGCTGGTGCAGGCGGATCGACTCGGCAATCTGCTCGCCCACCGTGAAAACGGGGTTGAGCGAAGTCATC
>JANMQT010000182.1:0-14466 GCA_031370675.1 Verrucomicrobiota bacterium | reverse complement strand
GCCCTTCGGGTCTTTCTTGGGTTCCAAGTCGGACAATTTGATCGCCGTTTTCTTCGCTTTGCTGACTTCGTCAGCGCCGCTGGTTTTGTTTACTTTTTTCATTTTCATTCTCCTTCGTCTTGCCCCTTTGACATCGCATGGCTGAACTGATTCGGGGACTCGTCGCTGCTTTGAGGCTACACGCCGTCGCGAGGTGAACCTTGCTGTTAGGCAATGAATCAATCGCGCTCGGTACCTACGTTCGCCAAGGGTTGCTACTGGGTCCGCCCTTCGGGTTTTTTTTCGGTTCCAGGTCGGATAGTTTTATCGCCTGTTTCTTCGCTTTTTTGGCTTCGCTGGCTTTGTTGCCTTTGCTTATTTTATTCATCGTTATTCACCTCCCGAATCTTTCGTCATTTGGATTTCGTTCGGCCTTCGGGATTCGGCATTCGAAGCGTCGCAACCCGGCGCGACGCCTCACTTCACTACGGTGCGCGTCATCGCGACGCGCACCGTTGTCTTGGGCATGTGCTTAGTCGGCATTGCGGACCGTGTCCGCCGAGGCGCCGCCGCCGGAGGCGGAGGCTCCGCCGCCACTCGCCGCGCTGCCGCCGCCGGACGCGCTCGCGCCACCGAATGCGGTCTTCCCGAATCCGCCGCGGGCGTCCTTCTTGGGCTTGAGGTCCTTCACTTTGACTTTGCTGTTTGATTTGGTGCTCATCTCGATTGTCCTCTGTTTTTTTGTTTGGTTTGGGTTGTGCTACTGCGTTCGACTCTGGCCGCCGGCTTTGTCGTCGGTAGACCCGAACACGATGCCGCCTCCGCCACCGGAAACTTTCCGTTTCGGGAGCAGGTCATCCAAACGGATCAGCCGCGTTTTTTGCCGCGTGCGCTTTTCAGCGCCTGACCCGCCTTCACGCGATTTCTTTTTGTTCGCGTTCATTCCTCCTCTTTAGCGAACGCCATACCAAGTTCGTTTTCCTCCCAAACCAAGCGTTCTTCCGCACGATCACTTCATCCTGTAACTCGTTGTTTTCCTGTCGGTTCCGTCAACTGAAAAACGACCCTCCCCTCCGAAATAAATTTCCCGGGCGAGCCAACAGGATCTTCGGCCTTGGTGGCACCGGTTTCGATTCGAGCCCAGGACGGTCTCGAAACAGGCATGGTGATCCTCATTTCGAGCCCATGGACTTCAGATGGCGCGTCAGACGCGCTCGCGAGATGCCAAGCACTCGCGCGGCCCGGCGCTGATTGCGTCCGGTCTGTTCGTAGACCGTTCGAATGTGATGGTCGATTGCCGATGAAAGCCTCACGTCCCCCGCGACATCGGGTACCGCTCGCGCCAAGGGAGACGCGGTGACTGGATGCACCGCATCGTCAAAGCTTTCCTCGAAGACGACATGCTCGGGCAGCACCACCGCGCCCTCGCAAAACAGCACGACCGTCCGGATTGTGTGATTGAGCTCACGCAAGTTTCCGCGCCAGTCGTGGGCCTGAAGTTTATCCACGGCCTCGGGATGAATCGAAGTAATCTTCTTGCCGGCGGCGCGCGTGGCGGCCTTCAATTCCGCCGCCATCAGCGCCGTGAACTCCTCGATTCGTTCGCGCAATGGCGGAATGTGGAGGGTCACGCCGTTGAGCCGCTGGTAGAGATCCTCGCGAAATCTTCCCTCGGCGATCAGGTGGCGCAGCGACCGGTTGGTGGCCGCGATGATGCGGGCGTTCGAGTGCAGCATCCGCTCGCCGCCCAGCCGCTCGAACTCGCCGTACTCCACCGCGCGCAGAATCTTCGCCTGCGCCAGCGGGCTCATGTCGGCAATCTCATCGAGGAACAACGTGCCGAGGTCGGCCAGCTCGAACTTGCCCTTCACCGCCTTGTGCGCGCCGGTGAACGCGCCGCGCTCGTGGCCGAAGAGCTCGCTCTCCAGCAGCGTGTCGCTCATCGCCGACGAATTGAAGGAAATGCAGGCCCGGCCGGCCCGCGCGGAGGAATTGTGGATCGCACGCGCCAGCAGCGTCTTGCCCGTGCCCGTTTCGCCGAGGATGAGGACCGGCACCTCCGACTTCGCCGCGAGCAACGCGAGCTTCAGGCACCGCGCCATTTTCTCGTTGGTCGAGGTCAGGTCCTCGAGCCGGAGACTGGACGGAATTTCGGTCATGGCGGGCCCCTCAACGCTTCATGTTTTCGCGTAGTTGCCGGATGGGTTCAAAGGCGTATTCGATCAGCAGGCGGCTGCCCACGACGATGCGTGCTTCGCCCTTCATGCCCACCCGCAGGGGCCGCTGCTCGCCGTGCGCCTCAATCTGGTTCTGATTGAGTGAGACGAGCGCGATGAATTGCTGCCCCTCGGTGGTCGCCACCGCTGCCGGGCTCACCCAATCGAGCGCGCCGGTGACGGTGCCATAGCGCTGATAGGGAAACGCGTCGAAGAAAAGCCGCGCGCCCTGTTTTAACGACAACCGCGGCAGGCCCTGCTCCTTGAGGTACAGCCGGGCACGCGGGGTGGCATCGATCCGCGCGAGCTGGCAGAGCTCCTGGCCCGCCGCCACCACGGCGCCGGCGTTGCGCTGCGCGAGTGAGATCACGACGGCGTCATACGGCGCCCGGATGGACAGGAGGTTGCCCGTGACATTCTGCAATTGCGACTGCAGGGCGCCGATGCGGACGTTGAATTTCTCCAGGTCCGCCCGCTCCTCCACGCGCTGGCGCTCGCGCTCGGTCTCCATCCGCTGGCGCGAGAGCAGCGTCTGGTCATAGGCCTTCTGCGCGACATTCAAATCCTTCTCCGATTCAGCGAGCTGCAGTTGATGTTTGATCAGTTCCACCTGCGAGAACCCTCCCCGCGCGGTCAGCTTCTCGAGCCGCGCGATGAGATCGCGATTGGTCTCCGCGTGCTTTTCCCGGAATTTCACCTCGCGCTCCACCTGCGCGATTTCCGAGTTCTTCATCTCGAGCTGCGCGGCATACGACGACTCCAGCCGCGCCGCGTTTTCCTGCCGCGCGTGAAAGTCCTCGGTCAGGGTCCCCAGTTGCGTCCGGAAGTTGACGATCTCATCGGAGCGCAGCACGAAGAGCACGGTCCCGGCGGTGACCTGTCCGCCCTCGGTCGCCCGCACCTCGCCAATGACCGCGAGGTTTGGCGACTGAATCGGATCGGCCCCGTCCTTGGGCACCAGAACGAATCGGCATATCACGGTCTCGGGTACGCGCACGACCACGGAGGCGAGCAAGGCGGTCGCCGCCATCGCGATGAGCAGCCACGCGATCGAACGCGCGATCCACGGCGGCATGTCTTTCGGCAGCATTTCCGTAGCTTCCTCAAGCGTCCCCCGCCGGCCAGTTTCAATCGTCGGATTCATGGTTCAAAGACCGAGTTGCTGGCTGGAAAGATAGAAATACAAACCGCGCTGGGCCATCAATTGGTCGTGTGAGCCCATCTCGACCACTTCGCCCTTGTCCATGACCACGATCGAATGCGCGTCGCGAATCGTGCTCAACCGGTGCGCGATGACGATGCAGGTTCGTCCCGTCATCAGGCGCCCGAGGCTCGCCTGGATCGCCCGCTCGGATTCCGTGTCGAGCGCGCTGGTGGCCTCGTCGAAGATCAGGATCGGCGGATCCAGATAAAGCGCGCGGGCGATGGCGATGCGCTGCTTCTGTCCGCCCGAGAGGCCCAGGCCCGACTCGCCGACCCGTGTCTCGTAGCCCAGCGGAAGCCGCATGATAAAGTCGTGCGCGTTCGCCGTCTCCGCGCACCAAAGTACGCGGTCGAGATCCGGCTCCGGCTCACCAAACGAAATGTTGCGCGCGATCGTTTCGTTGAAGAGGTGATTCTCCTGCAACACGATGCCGATGTGCCGGCGCACGTCGCGGTAGTTGAGCGTCTTGAGATCCACCCGATCGAAAAGAATCGTCCCCTCCGTCGGCTCCACCAGGCCGGCCAGCAGCTTGATCAAGGTCGTCTTGCCGCTCCCGCTGCGCCCCACCACCGCAATCGTCCGGCCGGGCGCGAACTCGAGGTTGATATGCTTCAGGATATCCGGCGCCTCCGGCCCCCCGTAACGGAAGCCGACGTTCCGCAATTCCACATGACCCTCGAGCGTCGGCACGGGGATGAGCTGCGATCGATCCCGCCCCTGCTCCGGCTCCGGATCGAAAATGTCGCTCAGCCGGTGCAGCAACACGACGACAAATTGCGCCTGATCCCATATGCCGAGCGTGCGTAAAATCGCGCCGTAAGCCATCGCGGTCAGCGAGCTGATTGCGACAAACGCGCCGACGCTGATCTGGCCCTTCATCACCTGGTTCGCTCCGGCCCACAGAAACAGGATCGTGGAGATCATGCCGACCGTCTGCAGCACGCTGTCGTACGACATGATGATGAAATTGCTGCGGAAGATCTTTTTCGCGACCCCCAGGTATTCGTTCAGCATCGCGTCGCGGAAAGTCAGCTCGGCCGACGCCGCTTTCACCGCTTCCATGCCCTTGATGGCGTCGATCTGATGCGAACTGTACTTGCCCTGGCTCTCCTCGATGTCGGCCAGCAGCGGTCGAAGGACCTTCACTGAAAAGAACATCAGCGCGACGTAGAGCGGCGTGGTTATCAGGAACACGCCCGCCAGCAGCGGGCTGTAAATCGCCACCAAGGCGATCGCCCCCACCAGGGTCACCAGGGCCAGCGCACCGCCGATGCCGAACTGCACCGCGAATTGCCGGACCTGACGGGCCCCGTCAAGCCGCCGCTGGATGTCGCCCGTGCGGCGGCTGCTGAAATAGGTCGTCGGCAGCGAGAGAAGCTGCCGCGTCAGGTAATCAAGAATCGCCGCGTCGATCCGCACCGCGGCAAAGCTAAGCAGGTATTGCTGCACGAGATTCGCCGCCTGCATGAAGACCAGCGCGAACGCCATGCCGAATAGAATGACGGTCAGCAGCCCGACGTTGTTTTCCACGATGACCTTGTCCACGACCATCTGCGTGAAGATGGGGAAGAGCAGCTGGAGGAACGTCACGATCAGTGCGAGCAGCAGAACCTGCAGCAGCACCGTGCGATGGCTGCGCAAAAAGGGCGCGAGGCGCGCCAGCGGTGAAACGGTCAGGGGCGCGTTCTCGAAGGCGGTGGTGTAATCGAACAACGCCGCGTAGCCCGACCATTTCGCCTCAAACTCCGCCCGCGGGATCCGGCGCGCGCCAAGGGCCGGGTCGTTGACGCGCACGTGAGTTTCGCTCACATCATAAAGCACCATCCAGTGGTTGCCCTCCCAATGCACGATCGCCGGGAGCGGCATCTGGGGCAGGTTGCGCAGGGAAACCTTGATCGCACGCGCCGCGAGCCCGAGCTCCGTCGCGGCGCCGCAAATCGCCTTCAGGCTCGTGCCGTCGCGCGAAGTGTGGCAGAGCTCGCGGATCCGCGGCAGGCTGACGTTTCGGCCGTAGTGCCGGCAGACCATCGCCAGACTCGCGGCGCCGCAATCCATCTCATCGATTTGCTGTACGTGCGGAATCCGCCGGATCCGATCCTTGCGCTTGCGAAAGAGCCCGCGCTCGTCGGCAAATGGATCCTCGGCCCCGCCCTCGCCCGTATCCGCGTCGACATCGGTCTTGTCGTGCGTGCGTGTCTCCGCCGGCAGCAGCTCGCTCGCGAAATCCAGCGGCACGCGCGCCTCGGTGCCGGCCGAATATTGCGCGAGCCGCTCCTCGAGCAGCCGCTGGAATTCCGGAAACTCCTTTTTCAGTTCGCGCACCGCCGCCGGCGCCAGCGCCAGCAACCGCGAGTCCGCCATGGCCTGCGCCGACGCCGCCCGCGGCGACTTGTTCAGAATCGAAAGCTCCCCGAAGAAATCGCCGTTGCGATAAAACGCCAGATCGCGCGTCCGCCCGTCCTTCTCGGAGAAAGCCCGCACGCGGCCCTGCTCCACCACGTACATCGGCCCGGGCGGATCGCCCTCGCGCAGGATCACCGCGCCCTTGGCAAATTCCACCGGCTCGAGTTTCTCGACCAAGGCATGCAGCGCGCGCTGCGGCAGGCGCCCGAAGTTACTGTACTCGTAAAGGAAGTTGCTCAGCGCCCGCAGCCGCACCGTCAGCTCGATCGAGCGCTTGATCTCCGGATGTTCCGCCAGCAACTCGAGGAAATCGGATCGGTTCAGGCGCATCACCTCGACGCTGGTGCTGCAGCGCACCGAGGCCGTTCGCGAACCGCCGGCCACGAGCGCGGCCTCGCCGAATTCGTCGCCGGGACGCAGGGTGGCGAGTGCGATTTCATCCCCCTTTTCCCGCGTCTTCAACACGCGCACCCGGCCGGAGATCAAGACGTAGAACGCGTCGGCGTCATCCCCCTCGCGCACGATAACTTCACCAAAGGCGTAGCGTTCCTCGCGCAGCAACGCGCGCACCTTTTCAAAATGCTCGTCCGGCAGGAAACGAAACGACGGGGAACGTCGCACCACTTCATCGCCGGGGGGTCTCATGCGATCGAACCCACGAGAATGGACCACCGGACGTGCGTCGAGCACATCTCACTGAAAAATCGCCGCAGCAGTCGCTCTTCGATCCGCCGCCGGACTTCGGCGTCGCCCAGCGTCGGCTCGATCTTCTGGCAAATCCGGCACACCTGAAATCCATCTCCCCGGGAGAGCGGTCCGAGCACCTCGCCCGGCACCGCGCAAAGAAATCGCTCCTGCACCGCATCCGGCAGGTCCTCCAGCAGCACCATGTCCCGGTGATAAGGATACGCGCCTTCGGACGCGATCTCCTCGAGCGAAAGTCCGTCGCTTCGAACGCAGAGCAGCGCCTCGCGGGCCGCGTCCTGTGATTCGAGTTCAATGGTCTCCACCTCGAATCGAGCCAGCTGCAGCCGGGTCGCCGCCGCTTCCGCCCGGCAGCGTTCTTCGGTGACGAGGGCCTCGCGCTCGCGACGAAAGTACGCCTCCAGTCGCAACATCTCGTCCCACCAGGCGGCGTCGCGGCCATGGGCCGCCAGCCAATCCGGCAGGGATCCCTCATCGACCCCGGCCCGCTCCAGGAAACTGCGACGCTCCGCGCTGATGAGTTCCGCACTCAACTCGCGGCCGGCCGCGGCCGCGCGGGCGGCCACCCGCCAGCCCAGCGCAATCGCCAGCGGGTCGAACGCTCCCGAAAGCACCAGCTCGGCGGGCAATAATTCGCGCAGCTCCGCGGGGGCTGCGGCGTACGGGAGGGTTTCCGGTTCCGCCTTCGGTTTCAGCGATGCCCCCCAATATCGCCGGACAAAGTGGTCACTGAAAGCATCCAGCGACAGATCGCGCTGCGCGAGCCATTGCTCGGTTTCCTCGGCCGTGATCAGGTCGCGCTCGGAGCGAAAGTCATCCGACATCTCCTGCAGGGCAGCCACGTCGGGTTCGACTTCGCGCTCCGCGGCATCCTCCTCCGCCTCCACGGAGTGGAGCAACTGTTGCCAGGCGGGCGTCAGGTCGCCCCGAAAATGCGCGGCATCGATAATATCGGTAATCGAAAACGCGCGACCGGCGCAGGTAAAGACCGTCGTGGTCGGCTGTCGGATTGGCTGGAGTTGTCCCATCGGCAAATCTTCTGAAGCACGTGAAATGATTTGAAGACAGCGAACGGACCGACGGAAGCGGCCCGGGACGGGCCAGTTCCCTTGCGTTTTGGTATCTGGTGCGACGCCCCCTGCCAAGAGGCAATTCGCAACTTTGGTGAGTCGGCGGGCAACGGTCGACGGTCGGCCACCAGCTTCCCCAGACGCTCCGGCCTTCGCCTCGTCGTCTTTTGATTCCTCGTCCCCTGAGCCAGGTCTTCCGTCCTCCGGGCCTCGACGCATCTCTCGGCTGTGGCCGTCGACCCTCGACTCACGTCTGGCTACTTGGTACCCTTCCGACGGCCGACCCAGAAATCCCCCGACCGTGAGCAAATTTGACCTCCATCCCGTCCTCCGATCCCCAAACGCACGCCTTATGCAATTCCTCCGCCCTGGCCTCATCGGCTCCCTTCTGCTCGCCGCCTTCCTTCTCGCCGCGGCGGCCGGCTCATTTTTTGTGGTAAAGCCCACTGAGCGCGCCGGCGTTCGGCGCTTCGGCAGCATCACGACCGAGGTTCCATTGCAGCCGGGCCTGCATATGAAACTGCCTTTCTTCAGCCTGGTGGATCGTGCTCAGGTCAGCCTCACCAACCTCCACATTCCGAAATTCTCGGTCACCACGATCGACAACCAAATCATCACCCTCGACATCAACATTTCTTACAGCGTACCTGACTCCGCCGTGTTTCACCTGCTCTACGAGGTCGGCAAGTCTGGGAATGCGGACATTCATGAAAACGTCATGCCGGTGGTGCAGGATCGGGTGAGCCGAATTTTTGCCAGCCAAAACACGAACTCAATCAACGAAAAGCGCGAGGTCCTTCAGCAGGAGATCACCACGAGCGTTGCCCAAACGCTGAAGGAATTGTTTCGGGTGGACGTGAAGAGCCTTCAAATCGCCAGCATCGAATTCAGCAAGGCCTTCAATGACAGCAACGCCAACGCCGTGCTGGCCAAGAATCGAGCCGTGCAGGAGGAAAACAATCTAAAGGTCGTGGGCTTTCAGGCGCAGCAAAAGGTCCTGGAGGCCGAGGGTCTCGCCAAGCAAAAGATCGCCGAGGCGACCGGACTCGCCAAGAGCATCGAACTGGAAGCCCAGGGACGGGCGAAGGCGGTCGTGCTCGAAGCGGAGGCGGACAAGCAAGCTCGCACGCTGAAGGGTAACGGTGAAGCCGCCCGACTCGAACAGGAGAGCAAGGCGTTGGGCGGACCAGCCAATTACATCGCCTTCCTGCATGCACGCGCCCAGATGCAGTGGACCGGCGCTTATCCCGCCCAAATGACGGTTCTGGGAGACAAGACCCCCGTCCTGCTGGGGCTGCCGCCCTTTCCGGAGTCCAAATCCGCACCGGCGCCCCGGTGAGGCCCGCGAAGCGCGCCCGCGTGGCGCGACCCCATCGTTCATTCGCTGGTGTGAGTGGACGGCCGCTTCCCTGTTTGCGTCCCACGCCATTTGCTGCGTGGCGGCACCGGCCGTTCGTCGCGCGGGACGGCGGGGAAATCTCAAGCGGGTTCGGCGGCGACTGGCGGTGCCAGCACCGGGCTATCGGGCTTCACGTTTGACTTCTCCCGGGGCACCTCCGCATCCAGCGCCGCAAACGGCCGCAACTCGTTCACCACCGCCACCAGGGTCGTCAGAATCCGGTCGGCTCCAACCCGCTGCTTCAGCCCTGCCAGTCGCGCGTCCTCCAACGGCGAATCCCAGAGTCCCACGACAAGGTGCAGCCCCGGAATTTTCAGGCGCAGTGATTTGCAAAGATACCGCGTCCGTAAGTCATCATGCGGCGGCGTGGCGGATATGCATACCGTCGTGCATCCCGCTTCCGTCATCAGTTCCACGATTTCGCTCATCAGCGACTTAGACGAAACGACTTCAACCCGGAAACCATCGAGCTGCATCACCCGCGCGAGAAGATCTGCCGCGATTTCGTCCCCTTTGTCCGAGGCTGGAATGCAGAAAATCGGTCGCGTGTTGGCAGGCGGCAGCGCGTCCGCCGGCCGCTCCTCCTGTGCCAGCGTCCCAAACTCATCAGCCAATTCGTCGGTCGTCTGCAGGACGAACTGATGCCCGCGCGGATCGAGCATGCCCGACTCCTCCTCCCTTTCCGCCGTGGCGATGGCCGGGATGAAGACCTCGGAGAATAACTCCTGGATCGGGTGCTCCGCCAAGAATGCAGCCACAATCCCGCGGGCCTCCTTTCGATCCTGTGCCAGCAATCGTTGATAGTAGCGTTCCGCTTCGGACACGGCCGGCGTTTCACCCAGCAGCGCCTCGAGAAAATGAAGGCGGGGAACGTACTTTCCAAGCACCGCCACACAAACCGTCAACGGCGTCGCGAGCAGTAGTCCCACCCCGCCCCACATCCACGTCCAGAAAACTGTGGTGATCAGAATGGCCACCGGCGAAAGACCGGTGCGCGCCCCGTAAAGCCAGGGCTCAAGGAAATTGCTCGTGACCATCTCAATCGCAAAAAACGCGGCCACCGTCCCAAGGGGTTGCGTCCACGAGGTCGAGATGGCCAGCGAGAGAATGAGCGGGAAGGCCAGGGAAATCCAGACTCCGAGATACGGGATGAAACGCAAAATTGCCGCGAGCAACCCCCACAACATCGCGTTCGGCACGCCCAGAAAATACAGCGCAACGGTAATGGCGACCCCGAAGCTTACGTTGATGAGGACTTGCATCGACAGGTAGCCAATGACCCGTTCACCCGCTTCATCCAATGCCTGCGTGGTGACATTGAGACGGCCCCGGCCGACCAAATGGATGATGCGATCACGGAGCTCGGTCCTTTCCATCAGGATGAACAAAACGAAAACCACCACGACCGCCGCCATGCCGAGGGGCGCCAACAGCGGACCGAAGACACTGCGCGCGGCCTGCCCCCAGGTGCCGGTCGAATCGACGACTTGCACGCGCATGGGTCGTTCCGGCGCGGTCCTCGGCCTGCCTTGGTTTGGTGCCGGCGTGGCGTCCACGGCGGTGACCTCATCCGCCATCTCGCGCAGCGTGCCGACGGCTCGGCTGAATGGACCGTTCCCCTGGCTTTTCAGGGCCTCGATCTTATTCCGCATGTTGGTTCGGTAAGCGGGGAGTTGCTCGGTCAGATCGACCACCTGACCGACGACGAGCAGCCCGATGCCGCTCAGCACGACGAGCGCAAGGAACACCGTGCATGCGGCCGCGATGGAGCGGCGGATGCCAACGCGCTCAAACAGCGAGGCCACCGGCGTGAGCAGAAAACTCAACAAGATCGCCAGCGCAATGGGGATAAATACATCCCTTGCGAAATGCATCGTCGCCACAACGATCAGGACAACAAGCAACAAACCCAGTTTCGAGGTCATGGCGGGAAAATTTCGCTTCGCCGGGAGTCCGCTCCTTCAACCCCAATTCCGGCCGAGTGGTTTTGGCGAGGCTCCGGTCGTGGCGCAATGATAAGGCAACACGGAAAAATTCCTAACGCACGGCTGGCAGGTCGATGGGGAGGACGGAGACGGGTCGTTCCGCCACCACCGCGCGCTCGATCTGCTCCTGCATCGACTCCCCCTCGCCACGAGTGACAGCCTGACAGAAAATTGATTCCTCCCGGGCCGCCGCGGCGTACGGGTTGCCGTAAAGTTGGTAGCCTTCGCGCAGCATGTTCGTCACCATCGTGTCCAGTTCCGACAGGGACTTGCCGAAGGCGGTGGAGTATTGGGTTTTGGAGGCCATGGCGCCGCTACACGGAAGACGATTCGAGGCTTATTCGAAACAGCATACCGCCCTGCGGGTACCTTCTTTGTGAGGCAACCCCAACGTGGCAAGTGCCAGCAGGCTGACCACGCGCGATTTTGTCCTCCGGGCACAATACTTACACCCGCCAGCAGTCGGCAACCGAATCATCAATAATGAAACGAATACTCTTCTTAGTTTGTGTGTCGTGTTTGGCCATTGCCGGATGCGATCGTCCCAAAGACACCAGTACCACCGTCGTGGTGCCGGCAACGCCAGCGCCTACGTCCGCTCCGGCAAAGAATTCGACGACCGTCGTCGTAGTTCCCACGTCTCCCCCGGCGAGCGCGCCCGCTCCCGCAAGTACGCCCGTGCCGAAGTAATCCGCACGCAGCGCGGGAAAAAGTCGGAAAATCTGTGCCAGGCGAAAGCTCGAGAACGGGCTTTCGCCTGGAGCATTTCAGCCACGGGAACCGCTGTCAGCTTCCGCCCGCGAACTTGCTGGAGGGCTGCCTAAGGCGGATTTGATGCATTAAGCGATTTTAGAGTGATCGGGCCATCCTTGTGCCCATCCGGCACCGTAGAGAGCAATCCAACGCCATCGCGTCGCGTCATTTCCGAATAATGTTCATTCCTTCCCCTTCGTGATCGTTATGGGGCCGTTCGCCTTACCGTCGGCGAGGGTAAACGTCCGACCCTCCAGTTTCGCTCCCGCACTACGCGATCCGAATCATGACGATCCGTTTGCTGCCCTGGCCGCCGGCAAACTGGGTTACTTCTAGCAGCTGGAACTTCTGACCCGTCGGAAACGCTGAACCGCGGCAAATGATCGGAACGCGATTGGTAACTGGCGGACCCATGGCTTCAGACGTCTGGGTGACCGCGTAAGCCTCGCCACAACCCATGTCACGGCGAGTGGACCAGACCAGCACGGGAACGGGACGTGACGTTTCCCGCGACATCGCCCAATACGTTTCCGGTATTTCTCGCGTGGGATTTGCGGGCGCGTGGCCCGGCTGCGAAATCAAATCCACCGGCGATCGGCTCGCCTTCGAGTTCAACTTCGAATCCACCGCATTGGTGTCGAAACAGCTCACAATCTGAAATCGCGACACAGCCGCAGCTGGTTTCCATTATTAATGGCACGCGCGCAAAAATCGAAGTTCGAAGGACGAAAACCAGACGGGTGGATGGGCTTCGCTTCACGGCCGCCTTCTTCGAACGTCGACCTGAAAACTTTCCGCGGCCGCCTGGCGGCCTCACTGCATTCGTTTCCACGCCGGAATCAATTCCTCGGGCGGCGCTTCGAGCGGGCGATTTCCCTCGTACTCCGCGACCATTTCGGAATCCATCTCCGGGCTGCGAATCATGACTTGTTTCCAAATCCACGCGGACGAGGCGTGTTGGGCGGGATTCTCCACGGTCCAATCGCCGACCCCGCACTCCGCCGCGCGTTCTCGAAGCTGTCCATCGGAGTTACTCATGTCAGTTGACTTTTTAACCAGCCCATCAGCCTACGACTGAATGGCAAGGAAGCCATGGCGAGGCCGCAGGTTTTCAACTGGCCCTCACCGAGGTGATCCGGCTTTCCAGGGGCGTCGCTAGGATAATTTCAAAATCGCGCAAGCGCGCTCGCCGGCGCGCCCCCGTTTGGTAAATGCAGTCAACCCCACTCACCACTCTCCCAACCGTTCATCCATGACGAAGAAATTACTCCTGCTCCTCGCGGCGCTTTTTGTCGGTGGCAATGCCTTCGCGCAATCGCAATCTGATTATCGAACCGTCCAAAACGATTCCACTCAGGCCGATTCAACGGCCCCGAAAAAGTTGCCCAAGAAAAAGAAGAAGCCAGTCCGGCGGGCCGACATCGCCACGGGGCCGACGACGCCCACCGACGGCGTGGCTGGCGGGCCTTCGTCGCCTCTGCCAGGGCCCGGCTCGCGGGTAAAGAGCACTGGAACTGCCCGTGCACCAACCACGCCGACCGACGGGGTCGCCGGAAGCGGCAAGACCACCTCGAAGCCGAAAACCAGTACCGAGCGTTCAAAGGGTCCCGCCACCTCGGGTGAGCGAACCGATGGGGTCGTCGCGCCTTCCCCATCGCCCTTTCCAAATCCGCGGTAATCATGTTGTCGCCGGTTGGATTGGAAACTCCCAGCCATTAGCAGGAGGGAATCGTTCAAAAGGCCTAACTTGCACAGGGCGCTGCATGCATGGGTGCTGGCCGGGAGCGGCAGTCGCGCCCCAGGCCCTCTCCGACCACACGACAATATCGAACCAATGACTTCGCCTGACCTCATTCCCGGGGCGCCTTTTGGCCCTCCTTGAGTAAAAGTTCGCGCAGCAGCGAGAAGTCCAGCGGCTTCACTAGGTGGAGGTCAAAGCCGGCGTCCAAAGCGCGCCGACGGTCCTCCTCCTGACCATAACCCGAAACGGCCAAAATCAGCGTGCGCCGGCCTTGCGGTTCCTGTCGCAGGCGCTGCGCCACCTCATATCCGTCCATCCCCGGCAATCCGATGTCGAGTAGGACGACATCCGGCGGAGTCGAACGCGCGCTCGCCAGCGCCGCATGGCCATCGCGCGCCACCACGACTTCGTGGCCATCCCGACGCAACAGCCTCGCCAGAACATCGGCGGCATCGCGATTGTCATCCACCACCAGCATGCGCAGGCTGCGCTGCAACGCGGCGCTTTGAACCGCAGAGGCCGAAACGGAGGCGGGCGCGGCCGCGGCGGGCAGCCGCACAGTGAAGGTGCTCCCGCGATCGGCTCCCTCGCTGAAGGCCTCCACGCTCCCCCCGTGCATCTCGGCGAGTTTTCGCGCAATCGTCAGCCCCACCCCGAGCCCACCCTCGCTTCGCGCAATCGAACGCTCCCCCTGCGCGAAGAGTTCAAACATTTCCACCAGCCTTTCCGGACGGATGCCCAAACCCGTGTCGCGGACCGCGATGACGATCTCCCGACCTTCCCGGCGAGCCTCCAGGTCGATGCGTCCGCCACTGGGCGTGTATTTGGCGGCGTTGCTCAGCAGATTCACTACGACCTGCTCCAATCGCGTCGGATCCGCATCGAGCCAGAGTGAGTTGTGTTCGTACGCGCGGGCCAGGTGATGTTTCCGCTCCTCGATCAGCGGAACCACCGAATCGCACGCGCGGTCGAGCACAATGGCCGCGTTGACCAGCTCCGTCTTCAGCCTGA
>JANMQT010000172.1:0-3964 GCA_031370675.1 Verrucomicrobiota bacterium | reverse complement strand
TTCCCGGCGCAGGGTTTGCAGCGCCTGCTCCAGCAGGCTCGCCGCCCATTTCTGATCGAACAACCTCTCGGGGGTAAGATTCGTCGCGGGCTCATTCTGGTAGCGCGCCTCGGCCTTGAGCTCGTCGAACGAGACGATCGTTTGGTTGCCGCCGCGCTTCTGGCTGTTCGCCCGGACGCGCTCATTGGCCTGAAAATTTTGCAACGAGCTAAGGAGGAAAGTGCGAAATCTCCCGCGCTCCCGGTCGGCGCGGGCAATCACGTCGTTTGCCAACAGGAACGCAAAAAACGCCTGAATCAGATCCTCCGCGTCATGAGGGCCCAGGCCATGTCGCCGGACAAAAAAATAGAGCGGATACCAATAGGTTCCGCATAACTTATCGAGGGCCGCGGCGCTGCCCGCCGAGGTCGAACCGCCGGCCATGAGCACCACCGACCAGCGCGTGGTGGCGAACACCCGCGCACCCTGGCCGGTGGCGGACGCCTCTTCGTGCGTGGCCATAGCCGGCGATTACAACACAAACAACCGCAGAGACAAATGGTTTCGACGGGACAACGGTTTACACTGGTTCAATTCCCTCGGATCGGTCACCATGCGACGATGGCGAGTCCACTCACAACGAGCGGCCGCGTTTGTTCCGTCTGCGGGGGTCATTTGAGCGCCAACGGTACGTGCCCTGGTTGCCTGCTGCGCGACGGTCTCTACGACCCCGGCGCCGGTTCCGAGAGCAAATTGTCATCCGGAGTCTTTGGTGATTTTGAGATCAGCCGGCGCGAGGACGGGTCGCTTTGGGAGCTTGGCCGGGGTGCGATGGGGGTGACCTATCGCGCGGTTGACAATGTTTTAAAGCGAACCGTCGCATTGAAGGTAATCGAGATCCGGCCAGGGGCCGACGGGGCGCGTGCGATCCGTGAACGCTTCCTGCGCGAGGCGCGAGTGGCGGGGGGCTTGCGCCATCCCAACGTCGCTGAGGTGTTCCATTTCGAGGCGTTACCGGAAGTGGATCGGTGCTACTACGCAATGGAATTGGTCGTGGGCGAAACCCTGGAATCACGGGTGCGAAGGGACGGCCCTTTGGAGACGACGGTCGCTCTCGACGTTGCCGTTCAGGTCACCCGAGCCTTGGTCGCTGCGGCTCTGCAGGGGTTGATTCACCGTGATCTGAAACCAGCCAATATCATGGTGTCCGCCAAAGATTGCCCACTGCAGGTGAAGGTGATCGATTTTGGCCTGGCCAAGGCGGTGGCCAAAGAAGGCGTGGAAATGGAATCCACGCACGGCGGTTTTGTCGGTACGCCGACGTTTGCGAGTCCGGAACAATTTAGAGGTGTCCGAGCCGATGCCAGATCCGATATTTATTCGCTGGGCGTGACGCTCTGGTATGCGCTGACGGGCGAGGTGCCATACGTCGGAAGGTCGATCGAAGAGATTCGTCGGAGCCACGAATTATCTGAGTTGCCTGTTCGACAACTGATCGACCGGAAGGTTCCCGGAGTCATGGTCACGCTCCTTCGGCGCGTCCTCGCGCCCGACCCGATCGCGCGGCCGCAGTCCGCGAAGGACCTGTTGGCAGAGTTGGAATCGTGCCGGGCGAAGATCGCATCCGTGCCAGGTCGTCGCCGCAAACGACGGGCCGGCGCGGCCGTAATGTTAACCGCCGCCGTTCTGGCGGTCGTCGTGGCCTGGCAATATTCCGCGACCGAGCACCGGGCGCGACCGGTCCTCGCCCCGGAGGCGTCGATTGCGATCTTGCCATTCGAGAGCCGGAGCAAGAACGCAGAGGACGCAATCCTCGCCGCCGATATTCAAAACGACGTTCAGACGAGCTTGGCCAAGAGAAGCGGGTTGAGAGTGATCAACGCAACCAGTACCAGCGGTTTCCAGAAACCAAACCGACCTGGCATTCGTCAAATCGGACAGGAGCTTGGGGTTGCGAATGTGCTCGACGGAACGGTAAGCCGCGAGGGCGATCGCTTGGTTGTGAGTCTCCAGCTCATTGACACCCGAACCACTGAACAGATCTGGGCCAATCGCTACAATAGCCAGATTGTTGATTCTTCTGGTCTTCCCGCTCAAATCGCCAGCCACGTCGCGGCGGCTCTGGCGGGCGCGCTTTCGCCCGAGGAAGTCGCATTCGCCGGACGCGTTCCCACGTTAAATGCCGAGGCCTACGAGGAGTACTTGCGCGGGATCGCGCAGGAAGCGAGGGAAAGTAACTGGAATCACAACCAGGACGAAATCCTCCGCGCATATGGTAGCGCTGTCCGGCTGGATCCGTCATTCTCGATGGCGTGGGCGCGTTTGTCCAAAGCGCACAGCATGTATTATTGGTTCCACTTTGACCACACCGACGGTCGGGTCGCCCAAGCGAAGAACGCGCTTGAGATAGCCGAGAGGCTGCAGCCTGGGCAGGGTGAAACGCATCTGGCGCGGGGCTATTTTCATTTTTGGTGCGAACGCAATTATGAAGCCGCCATTCAAGATTTCTCAGAGGCCCGGAAGCGCCTGCCGAATAGCGCCGACGCGTTGCGAGCGCTTGGATATGTCGTACGCCGACAGGGCAGGTGGAACGAGTCAGCGATGCATTTGGAACAAGCCGCGCAACTGGATCCGCTGAACCCTGTTGGACTTCAGCAATGGGGTAATACGATGGAACAGCTGCAGCGTTTTCCCGAAGAGCGAACCATCATCAACCGCATCATCGCGATAGAGCCAAAGGTCCCGCGATGGATTATCTGGAAAGCTCGCACGTACCAATTCGAGGGCGATCTTGAGTCCGCGGCCCGACTGTTGGAGTCGATCTCGTCACAGATAGCCGACTCGGACCTGGTCCACTATGCCCGCAGCGTGTGGTTCTATCAGCGGAACTATCAAAAGGTCATCGAGTCCTGTCTTGGTGGACGACCCAAGGACATCGCCGATTGGGACTGCGACGACATACTCATTGAGTTGGCGCAGGCCCAGCAGTGGGCGGGTGACGAACAAAGTGCGCGTACTTCGTTCCTGAAGGTCAGGGATTGCCTGGAGAACGGTGTTTCCGCCGATCCCGAAGATTTTAATGAGATGGCCAGGTTGGGAGTCGTCTGCGCAGGACTGGGCGACCGGAGCGCTGCCGTTCGAGCGGGGGAACGGGCCGTTGCGACCACCCAGGGCGACGCCATGGATGGTCCACGAATGGAGGTGAACCTCGCACAAATTTATGCCCAACTCGGTGATGCCGAAATGGCCGTCCGGCACTTGCCGCGGCTTCTTCAGACCACCGCAAGCGAGATAAACCTTTCCATGCTGAAGCTCGATCCCATCTGGGATCCGATTCGAGGCGATCCCCGATTCCAGCGCCTGCTCGCAAACACGCTACCAGACGATGCTGCAAGAATGTCGCAAATTGAGCCGGCGAATGCGCGGTAAGGACCGTGCCCTTTCGGAAAGGGTGGCACGCGAAGCAAAGTTTTGAATCCGCAATGAAAAGTCCAGTGGAACTGACGAGTATCTTTATTCGCTCCCCGACGGCAGAATTATGCGTCACGGATGTCGGGCGCGGTGAGGCCGTGGTCTTTCTCCACGCTGGCGTGGCGGACCGGCGCATGTGGGCGGGACAGCAGAGGCGATTGCAGGGGAGTTATCGCACGGTGTCCTACGATCGTCGCGGCTTCGGGCTGACCCGCGCCACGCCCGAGCCGTTTGATCAACTCGAGGATCTATTGCGAGTGTTGGATTCGCTCGCGATCGAGCGAGCGGTGTTGGTGGGCTGCTCCTTGGGCGGACGAATTTCTGTCCAGGCGGCGCTTATGCATCCGGATCGGGTGCGTGCATTGGTGGTGATCGCGAGTGCGCCCGGCGTGCCGGAGTCGGCGGTGAATTATTCCGCACGGGTCCAGGCCCGGCACGCTGCGCTCGAGGCGGCCGATGCGGCGAAAGACTTGGCAGCGATGAATGCAATCGAGGCGCAGCTTTGGCTGGATGG
>JANMQT010000139.1:0-5698 GCA_031370675.1 Verrucomicrobiota bacterium | reverse complement strand
GACGAAATCCCGGCGCGTTGGTCTTGGACGTGAATGACCCATGTGACTTGGACCCCGGGTTGACCGCGTTGGTTTCAACAAAACCGAAAATATTCCCCCCGGGGGCGCCCGAAGTCACGGGCCCAGGCGCTCTGCCGCATCGACGAGCCGGTCGCCGGAGAGGTAGCAGCAGCCAGCGCGTACGGGCGATTTCCCCGCTGATGGGCACGGCGCTCGCCCGCACCTGGACCCTTAGCGGATGATGCGCCGACAGGACGCGCAGGTGATACACCCCCGAAAAGCGCGCCTCCGAAAACACAGACGAAAGCGATGATCTAAATCCAAGTGGCGTCCACGACGCGTCCGGAATTCGCCAGCGGATTTTTGGCGCCCGGCCTACGCAAATCGCCGGTGGCAGCGCGATGTTTCCCCCGTGATCATCGTCAGGTTGCGAGCGCGTCGAGCCACTGACGGATGCGGCCGGCCACGTTCTCCCACCCGGACTCCAGCATCATGTCATGCGCCATCCGCGGGAAAATTACCGGCTCGCTGCGGTACGCGCGGGCGGTCGCCGCCACCTCGGCCGGCGAGAAGATCGCATCGTCCGCGCCGCCGAGCACGAGCATCGGCGCCTGCACGCGGTCCGGGTGCGGCAGATCGAGCGCGAGCAAATCGAGAAACGCACGATACGATTCATCCTGGAGTTGCGACGCGAGTTCCCGCAGTTGCGCGTCGGGCATCGACGCCGAGAAGAATGCCTCGCGCGCCAGCGCGGGAGTCGCCACCAGCGGAGCGTCAGGTTGACCTTGGCGAAGGCGACGGGCTGGCGCGCCGCCAGGCGCAGCGTGGCTCGGAGCGCTCCAGCCGGCGGCACCGAAGCGAGGAGCACGCCGGCCGGCGCACGATGGGACTCCAGGTATTTCTGCACGACGAAACCACCCATGGAGTGGCCGATCATGATGGGGGCGATGGGCATCGCGGCGACGACCTGCGCCACGTCGGCTAAGTACTCGGAAATCGGGGTCCACCGCAGGCGATCCCGACCTTCGCTGGCGCCGTGTCCGCGCAGGCTGAGCGCCTGCGCCGCATAGCCGTGGCTCGCGAAGTAATCTAGAAAATGCGTCTCCCAGCACCAGGCCGCATGCCACGCGCCGTGCACGAACAGTAACGGCGTCGGCCGCGACTGACCGGTTGGCCGGCGCGTGATGACTTCGAGGTGCATGGCGGAGGGCGGGCCGGATTCCTGTACTCGCCCTACCTGGCACCGTCGATATTTGTCTGGGTTTTCGCCGGGCTCGCTCCGAAATTCACCGGCGGATCCCAGCGGGCAGGGAAACCCTGTTCGAACCCCGGCGATCTGACCACCGAGATCCGAACGTGCAGATGCGGTCCGCTGGAGTAGCCGGTGTTTCCGGAATAGCCGATCAGTTCCCCCGTGCGGACGCGTTGGCCAAGCGCCACGGCGATCCCATGGAACTTGAGATGCCCATAGTCGGCGAGCGTGCCATCGGCGTGTTCGATCACGATGAGATTTGCCTTCTTGCGGGCGTCTTCGGTCAGGCCACCTTCGTCGGAATCGTCCCGAAGGGCCACGACCTGGCCGGCCCGCGCGGCGAGCACGGGCGTGCCGACCCGCATCGACCAGTCGATGGAATATTCGCTCGGTGTTCCGACGCGGTGGCTGAACGTGCCGCCGTAGCCCTGGATGACGCGATGGTGCTGGCCCGGCGCGAACGGGAGTCGATAGACGGCGGCGGGATCCGGCTGTCCCCCGATCCGGCCGACGGCGGTGCGGGCGTGCCAGCGATAGGCCCAACCCTTGTGGCGGTTGCGCCGGTGCAGGGTGGTCAGAAACGTCCGCGGCTCGGTGAGTTCAACGCGCAACGGAAGCGTTTTGCTCGACAGCATGTTCTTCACGTCAATCGTCAACTCGAGGCTGGCGTGAAGGCAATTTCGGAGCTGCGCGTAGAGTTCGATTTCATTGCCCCGATTTTCCGCCACAATTTCCACAAACGGCGTGGCGCGCGCCGCCGAAAGCCAGCACGCGGTCAGCGCGGCCGCGCAACAAAGAAGTCGGGTTCGCATCTCTGTCGGTTTTCTAACCGCACGTCCCGGGCGGAGGAAGACCCAACGGGTCACGCGCCTTCGACGAGTTCGCGCGGGGCGTTGTTGAAGCTGCCTTCGATCAGCGCCGCTTGCCGGCCTGACCGCCGGAGAAATGCGATCGCAGGAACGGCGCGCGCGCCGCTCTGGCAGTGCACGAGCACAAACGGCGCGTCCGGCACGTCCCTGAGGCGGGCCCGCAACCGGGTGTGGGCGATGTTGGCCGCCCCGCGCAAATGGCCGGTCGCAAACTCGGATGCGCGCCGGACGTCGAGCACGCGACTGCCTGGATGCCGGACCAGCCACGAGCCAACTTCAGTGAACCGGACGCGTTCCACTTTCGCCCGGGCCCCGCTGGCGTTCCGGAGTTCTGCCGCCGGCACCCAGGCGACGACGTGGTCAAAACCAATCCGAAAAAGTTCCAGCATGGCCTCGCAGGCGACGGCTTCGCGTTCGGCCACGAGGACGATGTGGTTCGCGGGCGCGAGATAACTTCCCGCGGAATCCGAAAAATTTCCCCTCGCCGGCGCGTAAAGACTGCCCGCCACATGGCCCTCGAGAAAGTCCGCCGGCGCGCGCGTGTCGACGATGACGATTTCACCGCGCTCGGCCGCGGCGATCGCCTCGTCGAGATTCCACGCTGGCGGCGGCTGCGCGGGGGGTGCCGTGACGGCGGGGCCGACGCGATTCACGCGCTTCATCTCCGCGAAATAGAGCGGCGGTTCCGGCTGACCGGTCAGAATCGAGGCGCTGAAATCTCCCGCGCCGCCTTGCAGGGCGAGGCGCAGGGTCGGGTTGAACCGCCGCTCGTAGCCCAGGGTGGAACTCGGCACCGCGCCGAGCGCCTTGCCACAAGCGCTGCCCGCCCCGTGCGCCGGCAGGACCTGCAGATAATCCGGCAAGTCATCCAACCGCCGGAGACTCGCGTAGAGATGTTGAGCTCCCTGCTCCTGCGTCCCGGCCACGCCGGCCGCGGTCTCCAGCAGATCCGGCCGCCCCGCATCGCCCACAAAAAGAAAATCCCCGCTCAAGAGCGCCATCGGCTCCGTCGCTCCGCCACCCTCGTCGGTCACGACGAAACAGATGTGCTCGGGCGTGTGGCCCGGCAGGTGGCGGACATCGAAGCGGATGCGTCCGACATAAAAGTGGTCGCCGTCATGCACCAGCGTGACGTCCTTGCGCCCGCGCGCCCACTCGGATTGCCAGTCCGCGCCGCCCTCGGCCGAGAGGTAGGCGTGGACTCCGCCGGATTCCACCAGCGCCAGCGCCCCGCTGACGAAATCGGCATGGATGTGCGTCTCCGTGACCGCCGTGAGTTTCAGGTCATTCTCGGCGGCGATCCGCTGGTAGCGCTCTACGTCGCGCTCGGGGTCGACGACGATGGCTTCCCCCGTGCGCTGGCAACCGATCAGGTAGGCGTATTGGGAAAGGCGGGGATCGGAGATTTGTCGGAGAAACATGGCCGGGGGGCTGCGTGAATCTGTCCGTCGAAGTTTCCCGATTAAGCCCGATGGACCGAGGTAGATCAACAACAACGCAATCCCGACGCGTTCACCGCCGAAATTCGGTGAGGGAAAGAATGTTTCCGTCAATGTCCTTGAACCAGGCGACGAGTGATCCATCCGGGGTCGTCCAGATTCCCAGCGCGTCCTGCGGGAGCGGGTCATAGCGCTCGATGCGCACGCCCTTCGCGGACAATTGCTGGATCGTCGCGCGAATGTCATCGACCGACCAGCCGAGCGCGGTGTGCTGCGCTGGGAGATGACTCCGGACTTTCTGGACCCGGAGCATCGTGCCATTGACATTGAAGACGAGGGCAAAAGGGCCGTCTTCCACGAGTGGCAAGCCCAGGGTGTTCGCGTAAAATTCCCTGGCCTCCGCCGGGTTCTTCGTGGCGGCGAAGCAAACGAGCTTTGACGTGTGCAGCATTGGAATTTCCTTCGTGGAGTGACGTGACGCTGCAGCTTAGGCGGCCGTTCTCGTTCGGTCGAGCGCTCCGTCGCGTCGGTCGCTGCCACGCAAGATAGTTGGATCGACGCCCGCAGGCTGGCACATTGTGGGCTCGACGATCCGACCATGTCCACGCTCCCCACCGGCACCGTCACGTTTCTCTTCACCGACATCGAGGGGAGCACGCAGCTTTGGCAGAAGTGCCCCACGACGATGCAGCGCGCCCTGGCGCGGCACGACGATCTGTTGCGGCACGTCATTGAGATGAACGACGGCTACGTATTCAAGACGGTAGGCGACTCGTTTTACGCCGCCTTCCACACGCCGGTGGCCGCGGCGGGGGCGGCGGTAGATGCTCAACAGGCGCTCGCGGCGGAGAAGTGGGAAGGCATTCCGCCGTTTCGCGTCCGCATGGCGCTGCACACGGGTGCCCCCGAGGCGCGCGATGGCGATTATTTTGGCCCGCCCATGAATCTCGTCGCGCGCCTGCTGGCGGCGGGTCACGGCGGACAAATCCTCGTTTCGTATGCGACCCATGAATTGCTGCGCGGTATGCTTCCCGCCGGAATGGATCTGCGCGACCTAGGCGAGCAACGACTGAAGGATTTGGATCGCCCGGAGCGTGTCTTTCAACTCGTCGACCCCGCGCTGCCCTCCGATTTTCCGCCGCTCCGAACCGTCGAGGTCGCGGCGGTGGTGCCGGGCAATTTGCCGGTTGAGCTGACTACCTTCATCGGCCGCGTACGTGAAACAGCGGAGGTGCAGCGCCTGCTGGGGACGACGCGTTTGTTGAATTTGATGGGGGCGGGCGGAACGGGCAAAACGCGGCTCGCGTTACAGGCTGCGGGGGAGGTGCTCGATGAATTTCCGGACGGCGTCTGGCTGGTCGAGCTCGCCATGCTGACCGACCGTGAGCGTGTCCCGCACGTGGTCGCCGCGACGCTGGGAGTTTCCGAGGAGCCGGGCCGCCCGATGGTGGAGACACTCGTGAACTACCTGCGTTCGCGCACGCTGTTGCTCATCCTCGACAACTGCGAGCAAATCGCCGACGCCGCGGCGTTGCTGGTGCAGGCGCTGCTCCGCTCTTGCCCCGCGCTGCGCCTGCTGGTCACCAGCCGCCACGTGCTGGGTGTGCCCGGCGAAGTCACGTGGTCGGTGCCGACCATGTCCGTGCCGGATCTGTGGCGGGGACCGCTGGATGGCGACGAGCTCGTCAGGAATCTTTCCCAGTACGAAGGCATGCGGCTCTTCGTGGAACGCGCCACGGCGGCAAAACCGTCGTTTGCGATCACCAGCGACAACGCGCCAGTGATCGCGAAGATCTGCTGGGCGCTCGATGGCATTGCGCTGGCCATCGAGCTGGCGGCTGCGCGCGTGAAGGTGCTCACGCTCGAGCAAATCGCCTCGCATCTCGACGATCTCTTTCACCTGCTCTCGGCGCGCGGCACGACCTTGCAGCCGCGGCAGCAGACCCTGCAGGCGCTGATCGACTGGAGCTACGATTTGCTCTGCGAAAAGGAGCAGATCCTGTATCGGCGACTGACCGCCTTTTCACGCGGACGAACGCTCGAGGCGGTCGAGGGGATCTGCGCGGGCGACGGAATCGAGCGCGGCGAGATTTTGGATCTGCTCTCGCAGTTGGTCGACAAGTCGCTCGTCACGCTTG
>JANMQT010000119.1:0-6751 GCA_031370675.1 Verrucomicrobiota bacterium | reverse complement strand
CGGGCCAAAGGCATCCGTGTAGAGGTAGGGACCGAAGGGGACCCCGGTCCGGGCGCCGATCCACTCGATCGTGGCCGAGGCGCCCAGGATGATGGCGGCGGCGACCCGCGCGCGGGTCAGGCCATCGGGCGCCGCCACGCGCAGGGAGACGACCGCGGCGGCGAGGGTCATCCACACCAGGTCCGCGCAGGCCAGAAATTGCGCGGCGATGGGAGCAATCGCCGGCGACGAAAACCAGCGCCCGACATTGGCGGCGTTCAGCCCGGCGACCATGACGACCGCCCCGACCGCCGTCCAGATGACGAACAGTCGCCAGAGCCAGACGCTGACAAACGATTCCGTGACCCCTTCCAACGCGTCCGACGTGATCGATCGAAATTCTGCGTTGGACTCGGCGGCGGGTTCGGGCACGCGCTCGATTCTACGGGCAGAAGCAGCGGACTTCAGCCGAAATCCTCGCTGGCGGATGGTTCGCACCTCACGCGGAGGGTCGAATGCGCCGAAGGATCCGGTCCGCGACCATTTTTCCGCTCAAGCAAACGAGGGGAAGACCGCCACCGGGGTGGGTGGATCCGCCGACGAAGAAAAAATTCTCCAGGCCGCGCGGCTCGATCGCGGGGCGACGGAAGGCGCTCAAGGGGCTGTGGGAGGCAAAGCCGTAGAGCGCGCCGCCCTGGGAGAGGTAGCGCGTCGCGAAGTCGGCCGGGGTGAAAAACTGGTGCACCCGGATATGCGAGCGGAGGTCATCAAACCCGAAGCGCCGCTCAAGCCGCTCCAGGATGCGCGCCCCGTACGATTCGCTGATGTCCGCCCAGTCTATGGGATGCTGCGGATCGACCGGCGGCGCGTTGACGAGAACAAACCAGTTGTCGCACCCCTCGGGGGCGTGCGCGGGATCCTTTCGCGCATTCACCGCGACGTAGATGGTCGGCTCTTCCGCCGGCCGTTTCTCGTCAAACATTTGCCGGAACTCGGCGGGATAATCGTCCGAGAAAAAGATGTTGTGGTGATCGAGCGATTCGTATTGCCGCTCCACGCCCAGAAACATGACGAACCCCGAAATCGAGAGCTGGTCGCGGTTCCCGTGCTTCGCAGCGAACTTCTGCGCCTGATCGGGCGCAAAGAAGCGCGGGACGGCCGAGAGCACGTCCTGGTTGCAAACCACGTAGTCGAAGTTTTCCGATCCGTTGACCTGCCAATGGCCGCCGGCACGCCGGGCGCCCCTCACCTCGGTGTTGAGTCGGATCGTGATATCCATCTCCTTGGCGACCGCCAGAAGGGCGCGCGCAATCGCGTACATGCCTCCCTGCACGTACCAGCCGCCGAACCGGGCCTGCACGTAGGGAATGATGTTGAATGCCGACGGCGTCACGTACGGCGACGAGCCGTTGTAGGTCGCGAAACGATCAAACAGTTGCTGGAGGTAACGGTTGTCCGGGAAAAAGCGCCGGACCGTCTCCGCCATGGTGTGTCGCGAGGCGATTTTTGGCAGGTGGCGCAGCTTCGGCAGGAAGGCGGGTTTCAACTGGCGCCACCAATCTTCGAGCGGGTGGTGCAGAAACGCGTCCGCGGAAATCTCGTACAGTCCCGCCGCGTACGCGAGGAAGCGCGCGACGTCCGGCCGCTCCCAGAATTCCTTGTCCTCGTTCACCGCCGTGCCATCGCTCCACCGATACCGGCAGGTCGATGACAACGGGACAAACTTGAGATAGTCGCTCCGCTGGCGCCCGAGGTCGGCAAACAATTCATCGAACACGTGCGGCATCGTGAGCAGCGACGGCCCCATGTCCCAGGCGAAGCCGTCGAGCAGGAGGACGTTAAGCTTTCCGCCGACGCGTTCGTTCCGCTCGAAGATGGTGACCTCGCAGCCGGCGTAGGCGAGACGCAACGCGCAGGCGAGTCCACCCACGCCCGCGCCGATTACGGCCACGCGCGGACGCGCGGGCGGCGGAGTGGATTCATCAGTCACGCTGGAGGCCTTAGGTGTCTAAGGGTTGGTCCGGACGACCGCCCGGTGGCGTTCTTGAATTTGTCCAATGGCCCACGCCGCGTGCTCGGCCACGAGCGGTTCGGGATCCGCGGCCGCGAGTTCAAGCGCAGGCAAATCGTGCGGAGTGCCGACGTTGCCCAGCGCGACGCAGACGTTGCGCAATAATCCACGCCGCTTGGTGCGAAGAATGGGTGAGCGATGGAATAGCGCGGCAAACTGCGCGTCGTCGAGCGCGAGATAATCGCGCAGTGCGTAACCGATCGTCGCGGGCTTCGCTTGAAAGGCGGTTTCGCGCGAGGCGATGGCAAATCGATTCCACGGGCAGACGTCGAGGCATTCGTCGCAGCCGTAGATCCGATCCCCCAGCAGCGGCCGAAGCTCCAACGGAATCGATCCCTTGTGCTCGATCGTGAGGTAGGAGATGCAGAGGCGGGCATCGAGATGATAGGGCGCGTCCGTTCGAATGGCGCCCGTCGGGCACGCGTCGAGACACGCGGTGCAGGTGCCGCAGCGCGGGGCGATGGGCGCGTCGGTTTCGATCTCGAGGGTGCTGAGAATCACGGCGAGAAAGAAAAACGTCCCCAGTTCCGGATGCAGCAACATGGTGCTCTTCCCCTGCCAGCCGATACCCGCCTCGGCGGCGAAGTCGCGCTCCAACACCGGACCCGTGTCCACATAGCAGCGCTGCCGCCCGCCGTGCGAAATAAGAAATTCGTCAAGGACCGCGAGACGATCACGAATCAACTCGTGATAGTCGTCACCCCACGCGTAACGGGCTACCCGGCCGCGGGCCGGGGGGTCGAAGGTCGAAGGTCGAAAGTCTAAAGCCAGAGGTCCACCGGCGTCATTTCGTCCGTGCTCATCTGTTGTAGGGCGTGCTGCGGAAATGGACGCTTGGTCGCTGGCGTCGACTGCTTTCGACTTTCGACCTTCGACTTTCGACACTTCCTGCCCCTGCCAGTAATTCATTGCGAGAACGACGACGGAGCGGGCGCCGGGGAGGACGAGCTCGGGATTGGTCCGCTTTGCGCGACTGCGGCCCAGCCACCCTGCCATGTCGCCGGCCTGACCCTGGGCCAGCCAGTCGACGAACGCTTCGCCGTGGCGCGGCGGCGCACATCGCGCGACGCGGCACAACGCGAAGCCCAGCTCGCTCGCCCGCGCGACGAGTTCCGCTTTGGACGTGGCGGTGGTCGCTGACATCTCAGTGTTGAAGTGAAATCTTCATGGGCGAAATGGTGCGCGTGACGATCGATGCGACGATCAGGCCGCTTGCTGGGCGAACCAGCCCTTCGCGGCTGAAAGGGCGCGGTCCGCGACTTCCTTTGAGCTGATGTCCGAGGTGTCCACCACGACATTCGCCGCCGTGGCGTAGAGCGGTTCGCGCTTGTTGACCAGCGCCTGGAGAGTGGCGCGAGGGTCGATGGTCTTCAGCAATGGCCGGTTCGCGTCGGCGGAAACGCGCCGCCAGAGCGAGTCAGGCCGGGCGGTGAGCCAGATCACGCAACCCATCTCGCGGAGCGTCACAATGTTCTCGGGAAGTTCCACGATGCCGCCGCCGGTGGCGATGACCAGGCGGGACCAGCCCTTGACCGACAACAGCGCCGCGCGCTCGAGGCGTCGAAATTCCGCCTCGCCATGCTGCTCGAAGATTTGCGCGATCTTCATTCCGCTGTGCATCACGACGAGCCGGTCGGTATCCGCTGAGCGGTGACCGCTCAGCCCGGCGAGGAGGCGCGCGACGGATGACTTGCCCGAGCCCATCGGGCCGATGAGCACAAGGCTGCCGGGCAGGGCCGGCGGGTAGGAGCCCGAAGCGGGATTCACCCGCCAAGATTAGCCAAGCCGTTGAACGTTGCGAGCCTTTGCACCCTTGTCATCGATGAACACCTCGTATGCGACGTTCTCGCCCTCGGTGAGGGTTTTGAAGCCATCGGTCTGAATGACCGAGAAGTGGACGAAAACGTCGCCTTCGACCGCGGGATCGGTGATAAAGCCGAAACCTTTTTTCTCGTTGAACCACTTAACGGTGCCTTTGTTGAGAGTCGACGTTTCCATAACAACTGCGATAAGGAGGGAGTGAGCGGGGGGGTGGGGGAACGGCAAACGACAGGCGGGCATACCACCGTCTCTTTGAGCGACATGCGAGCAAATTCGCATTGCGAATCCACTTTTTTCCGTCCTAGTTTGGATCCCGTGCCTCATCCCTGTGTCGTTCTCTTCAGTGGCGAAGCCGCCGCTGACGTCGCCCTTCAGAAAACGGAATCGGTTTTGGGCGAATTCGAGGGCCTGCGGGTCCTGGCTGTCACGGTCGAGGGAGCGAGGAGGGCCGCTCGCGTGGGAGCCGGGTCGGCGGCATTGCGTCCGGGTGGCCTGCCGAGGCGTTTTGTCGGGATTTACGCCGCGACGCGGGTAGATGACCTGGCCGGTTTCAGGCGCCTGGTCGCACCGAATCCGCTCATTTTCGTGCCGATCGCGGACGATTCGGAAAGTGGACTTCGTTTGCTGAGGGAAGCGACTCTCAGCGGCGCACCGACCGTGGCCCTCGGCGAGGCGGGTGCCCGGAATGCGGCGTTGCTGGCCATTTCGATGTGGGCCACCGGCGCTGGAGGCGAAAAGCTGAGGAAGTTGCTCGACGCCTTCCGCGCCCGGCAGACTGCGGCGGTCCGGAAGATGAAATTGCCCGCGATTTGAGATCGCCGTCGAATTTCCCTAGCTTGAGCTCCAGGTGGCATTTTGCAGGACCACGCGGTAACCGTCCGGATCCTCGAAGGTTCGGCCGTGGCGGTCCCAATACGGATTGAACGACGGCACCGGCGCGAAGCCATTCGTTTGCATGCGGTCGACGGCCTGTTGCCAGTCCGCCCCATCGGGTAGATAAAAAACGAGCAGATTGTCGGCGGTCGGAGCGCGACCGGCGGGATGGCCGCGCTTGCCGGTGAACTCGAGATGATACGCGTGGCCGCGATGGCCCAGCATCACGCCATCGAAGCCGTCGTGATCTTCAAACTCACCGAGCACGTCGAAGCCAAGCCCGTCGCGATAAAAGCGAACGACCTCGGCGAGATGATCGGTGGGTCGCGCAACGCGGAAGTGGGCTGAAGGAATCACAATCCCTCCACGAGGACCATCCCGGTATCGGCGCACGACTGGCGCAGTGCCTTGCCCTCGGCGTATTCGGAGGAAGCCCACCACGCGCGGGCGCGCTCCAGTGAGGGAAACTGAACCATGACGAACCGTCCCGGCTGCCAGTTCCCCTCGAGCGTCTCCACCGGCGCACCGCGCACGAGGTACTTCCCGCCGTACGCGGCGAGCGAGGGTGGGGCGAGTTGCTTGTAGCGCTCGTAGATCTCGGGATCGCGAATTTTGATATCAACCAGGAGGTAGGCGGGCATGGGAAGGATTGGTGGATGACGTGTGACCTTGGATACGTTGGTCGATTGCAAAGGGGAAGTCGATGCGATAGCCGCGCGCTACGGCCGCGTGACACGCAAACGGATGAAGCGGCGCGCGCTGGCGGATTGCGGCGCGTTGTCGCGCACGGTGACGCGGCGCATTCCCCCCTGGTCCACGTCCGAGACGAGCGTGGTAAAGGTGGCGCCGCTGTTCCAGGTCTGCAGGTTGTCGGATACCTCAACCGCGTACACGACAGCCCCAATGTCATTCGGCCGCGAATAGCTGAGCGCGAGGTAGGTTTCGGCGTTTACGTGCACGATCTCGGTGGCCGGCAATGCGACGGCGGAAAAAATCCAGCCGAGGCGAGTGGAGACCTGGGTGGAATAGAAGCCGCTAGGTCTCGGGGTTGCTCCGCTGACCAGGGTTCGTCCGCCTTGCCCGTCGTCGACGTAAAAGCCCCTCATGTCGAAGAGTGCGGCGTTGAACGAAGCGCCGCCCGACGGCGCGTCGTAAAAAGGACCATCCACCGCCAGATGGATGCCGGCGAGTTTCCAAATGCCGGTTTCCTGGATGAACAGACCGCCGCCGGAATCGTGGTCGGAAAGATGGCATTCAAAACCGCCGAGACCCGCGGCTCCCGCGTCGAAGGTGGCGTGCAGCAGGGCGCCGTAGCCCGGGTCGATGTAAATGTCGGCCACCAGATTGATACCCCAGCGTTCGGTAAAATCGAGCGGGCCCCACGCGTAGCCGGCCGTGCTGCCATTTTGGATCAGATCCGCGCCGCGCTGCGTGCCGCGGCCGAACGCCACGAGCGGTTGTCCCACCTCGGTGCCCGCGCCCAGATAGAGCGGCGCGAACTCGGGAAAGATTCCGCGCACCTGCCAGATCCGCAGGTCACTCCCGCCGGGGTCGCCCCAAGTGGCGATCGTCGTGTAGTCAACGCCGCGGAATGAAAGGATGTCGCCCACCTGGCCACCGATGTGATTCGCGGTCAGAAAAAAACTTGGGGCGATGGGCGTGCCGAGAAATCCGTTGAAGAATCCCTCAAACTGACCGCCGCTGTTCGCCAGCGGACCGGTGGGCGGATGGAGCGTGTAATCGTTGAACGCTGGATCGCCGCTTCCCAGCACGATGATCGCCCGTGCACCCGGCGCGCAGGCCGCCAATGCGATTCCCAAGCTCGCAGCAATTGCCCCGCATCGACGGCCCTTCATGCCGGAACTATGAGCCAAGACCGTGCCGAGTTCCCGGCAAAAAGGCAGAGTGATCAGTGAAGCATGAACAGGAGCCGATCGGCTCAAAGCGCTCCTCTCGCCTTGTAGAACTCCATCCGGCGGCGAATCGCCACGACATAGTTCTTCGTGC
>JANMQT010000107.1:0-7701 GCA_031370675.1 Verrucomicrobiota bacterium | reverse complement strand
GGCGATTTCGTCCTCGCATTGCACAAACGTGCCGCCGTACTTGGGCAGTTCACGCCGGAGCAACTCCATGATGTCGCTCCACGGCGTGATCGGGTAACCCGCCCCAAAGCGCACGCCGGAGGCGAGGAGTCCATAGGCGATCGCTTCGTTTCCGCCCATCACGACCTGCCCGCGCTCGCCGTGCTTGTGGCCTGGTTCAAACGCGAAGCTCTGGAACAGGTGCTGCAACTCGTGGCCGTATCCTGAATTGAAGCAACCGAGCGCGTTTTGAACCACGCTGGGATCCTTGCCGGTAAAGCGTTCCTCAATCAGGCGCGTCAGCTTGGGCACATCGAGGTGGAACATTTTCGCGACGAGGCCGAGCGCGTAGATGTTCTTGCCCTTGTCCTTGCCGGTGCCACCGACGGCCTCGATCGTCAGGCTCGAGATCGGCACGCCGATGTGGCGGTAAAGCGTCTCCCACTCCGGATTAGGCTCCATGTGATCGCTGTCGTAGAGCACAATGCCGCCCTTCTTCAGCGCGCCGGCGTTGGCGAGGTAGCTGTGCTCGTAGAAGCAGAGCAGCACATCGGCGTCATCCCCGGCGCTGAGCACCTCGCCGGATCCGATGCGCACCTGGAAGAGAGAGGGCCCGCCGGAAATCGTGGACGGAATCGTCATGAAGGTCATGACCTCCTGTTCGCTGCGGCCGGCGAGGCGCGCGAGGAAACCGCCGATGGCCTGGATGCCGTCCTGCGAGTTGCCCGCAATGCGGATGACGGCTTCCGAGATTTCGGAAAGCTTGTTGCCGTTGGCAGCGGCGACTGGGGACCCGGAGTCGCTCATATTCACTAAAGGGGACGGGAGTTTTTGGGGAGACCGCGAAATACCGAGGTGGGACGGTAAACCTACCAGTCGGACCGGCGGGGTCAAGATTAGTGGGAGGGGTGCCCCGGGGGACGGGGATCGGCCGTGGCACGGGCATCTTGCCCGTGGCGTGTGTGAGGGCTGGGGCGTTGTTGGTTATTTCCGTGCTGGGGACCGCAGATCTTCGGCGGCGAGCGCGTGCGATTCAACGCCTGAAGATCGCTCGCCGTGGGCAGGTATTGTCTCAATACCCCACGGGCAAGTTGCCCGTGCCACGACCGATTCGGCCTACTTCTTCGGCCCCAGCCAGGTTCGGATCGGCCGGCCGAATTTAAGGACGAGCCAGGTCAGCGCGAGCCACGCCAGGCCCATCGCAAAGAGCACGTTCGCGTTCCAAAACACGCGGTTCACGTTCGCGGGGGTCCAGCGCCGCACGACATCGCGGCTCGGCGCTCCCTCCTTCGAAAATTCATTGTAAAACAACGTCATGCGCCGCGTTGCATTGGCGCCATCCCCTTCGCCCGACGCCTTCACCGCGCGCGCCGTCTCGAGCGCCTTTTCGCTGACGGTGCCCGGTTCCCGTCGCGACTTCGTCACGAGCGTGAGCGCGTCGCGGTATTGTTGCTCGAAGCCGCGATCGCGTTGCAAACAAACCAGTGCCTCGTAGCTCCAGCGCGAGGGCATCAGCTCCGCGGCCCACGGCGGTGAGGACGCGGCCTCCTTCGCGTCGGCCGGTCGCGCTCCGGGCCAGTGGATGTGCGCCATCCGCTCGAACGGAAACGGCTGCGCACCACTGAGGATGATCTGCGGGACAAGCAAAATCGGGATCAACGCGGACGCGGCCTTGTCGGTCATGGACGGCAGCGCGGAAAAGAACAGTCCGATCGCCAGCCCGGCGAATCCCGTTACGCCCAGCACCGCCCAGTACGGCAGCCACAGTTCGCGCACGCCGAGCACGGAAAAAGCCGTGACCTGATACAACGCGATCTGGACCAGGAAGATGGCGAGCAGCGGCAACAGTTTGCTCGACAGGTAGAGCACGTGCGGGATGCCGAGCAGTCGTTCGCGCAGCCGGATGGCGCGGTCCTTCACGATTTCAGTGACGCTGGCCGAGAGCGAAAGGAACAGCGCGACCACCGTGGTGAGAAAAAGGAAATTTCCAAACGCGCGGTTGCGGGCGAGCTCGTAATTTCCGTCGGCGCTTTCGCGGCAGGCGAGCGCGACAATCAGCGCAAGGCCGATGGCGGAGACGAGATTGACGACGAGGTTGAAGCCGTTGCGCCATTTGTTGAGCGACTCGCGGCGCAGCAGCGTGATGAACTGCCCGATGCGCGCGGCGATTTTCGGCACGGGCGGCCCGCCCTCATCGCTCCACTGCGGCGGGCGGGCGTGATACAGCCGGCCGAGCACGTTGGTGTCGCGGTATTTGGCGAAACGTTCCTGCCAATAGGATGGCGGGTGGCGTCGCGTCTGGTCGGGCGTGCCGTCGATGCGCAGACTGGACCGCTCCAGCGCCTGGAAAAGAAAATCCGCGTCCAGGGCCGCGATCTCGCCGCCGGGCGGAAGGATCTCGCCGTGCTCGTGCTCGTGGAAATAGCGGAAGGCTGCGCCCACGTCGCCGAAGAACGCAACCTTCCCGCCCTTGTCGAGCAGCAGGACCTTGTCGAACAGTTCGAGCAGCTTTGCGCTCGGCTGGTGCGCGACCACAAAGATGATGCCGCCGTCGAGCGCGCGATTCTTGAGCACCTCGACCACCTTGAGCGCGTCGCCCGACGAAAGGCCGGAGGTGGGCTCATCGAGCAGCAGGATCTCGTAATCGCCCAGCAGTTCGAGGCCGATGTTGAGCCGCTTACGCTCGCCGCCGCTGAGGGTCTTGTCGAGCGGTCCGCCTGCGCGCACATACCGGCGCTCGCGCAGGCCAACCTCGCGGAGCGACTTGCGCACCATGCGCTCGACGTGATCAGGCGTTTCGGCGGGCCGGCGCAGGCGCGCGGAGGATTCGAGGTTCTCGCCCACCGTGAGATTTTCGAAGAGCAGATCGTCCTGCGGCACAAAGCCGATGCGCGACTGCAGCCGCGCATTGCGATGGAGCGCGGCGCCATCGACCCGCACGCTGCCGCGGGTGGGCTCGGTCGCGCCGGTCAGGATGCTGAGCAACGTGGACTTGCCGCAGCCGCTGGGCCCGAGGATGCAGATGAGATCACCGCGCTCGGCTTCGAACGCGACGTCATCGATGCCGATCGATCGATCGGGAAAGACATAGGTCAGCCGGTCGGCGGCGAGATTCTGCACGCCGGGGGGAAAGCGATGGACGAGAGACCCGTCGAGCTCGAGGCCGAAGCCGGCGAGCGTGAGTCGCTCACCGTTCGGCAGCGTCTGATTTTCCGAGAACGGATGGCCGTGCCGGAGCAGGCGATGCGGACAGTCGCCCGGGAAAAAACGAAATCCACCGTCGGGCTCGCGGCGAATCTCGGCGCGCCAGCGCCGGCCCTGGCGGTCAGGCACGTGGATGTCCGAGTCCGGCTTGTTTGAGATGGAACACGCGACGATGCAGACGCCATCGGGATCGCCTTCGAACGAAAATTCATCGGTGAGATGATTGAAGAGCAGCTTGCGGAGATCGAGCGGGACGCCACGAATTTCAAAGGCGTCGCCCAGCACGACCCGGCGCGGGCGGGCGAGGGGCTGGCGATTGATCTGCACCGCGGCGGGTTCGGGCGTCGAGGCGATGATGAGGATGCCCTCGAGATCGAGCTGCAGCAGGGTCGGTTGATCCGTGCGCTCGCTCGTGACGGTGAACGTGCCGTTGCTGGACGAGGAGACGAAGAGCGACTGGATCTGTCCGCTCTTGGCGACGCGATGCAGGTAAAACGGTAGGTCACCCTGCCGGATCATCACCCCGCCGATGCGCAGTGCATCGAGCCGCCGGATCTTGGTTAGAAAATTCCGCCGTAAACGCTGCCCGCCAATCGTGATCACCTGCTGGTCATCGCGCTGGCGGATGTAGTATCCGCCGGCCAGCCCGTAGATGTCCGCGCGCAGGCCCGGCAGTGGCAGCGCGAGCTCGTCGGGAGCATTGCGATTGTCGGACAGCCGCAGGACATGGATGTGCACCGGCGTCCCCGGCGCGGGCGCGGCGGCGGGGATCTCGTGGATGAAATGATCCTCGATCAGGTTCGCGTCGAGCGCGTGGATGCCGAGGCTCCACGCCACGGATCGCGCGGCCTTCAGCTCGGCGTCCGAGATGTGATGCACGTCGAGTAATTCGTAGGATTTTCCGAGTACGAAGAGCTTTTCCTCGTAGCTGAACGCGTCTTCAAGCGCCGCCACGGTCGAGTCGATCGGCAGATTCTGCGCGACGTTGCGCTGAAACTCCTCGAGCAGACGCGGCGTGTCACCGGGATTGAGCGAAAGGAGATACGATTCGACGTAGCGCATCTCGTCGTCGCCCACCGAGCCGTCGGCATTCGCGATGAGCGCGAAAATCTGCAGGACGCCCGAGAGCAGTCGATCCTGGCGGGCGCGGTCGGCGGTGGCCGCCTTGGGCTGCCGGCGAAAGAGGGAGGCCATGTTCACGAATTTGCCTCCCGGCTGGCCCGTCAGCACGGGGGCGCGCGTGCTCGCGCCGGGGGTTATTTGCTCTTGGTCTTCGAGGCGTATTGCACGACGAAATGCGCCGTGCCGCCGGTCTTCGTCTTCGCCATCACGACCTTGATGTAGAATTGATCGGTGTAGCCCGGCGTGACCGTAACAACCGCGACGTTGCTGTTGTCATCGTCCTTGATGAGAAATTTTCCCTCGGGGCCGTAGTACACGCCGATGTCGACGTCGGCCGCGTCCTCGTCGCCCGCGGCGACAATTTTGTAGGTGTTGCCGTAGTAGAGCGTCACGGGATACACCTTTGATTCACCCTGGCCGAGTTCGTCGATGGAACCGTCGCGAATCGTCCAGCCGCTGTCGGCGAGGGCCTTCATGATGGCGAGGGCGGTGACCTTGGCGCCGAGCTGGCTGGCCAGCAGGTGCGCGACAGGGGCGGCGAGCAAACTGCCGGCGGCGAGAGCGGAGAGAATCAAGCGCTTCATAAAATTCGGGGGAGGTGGGGGTCGCTTGGGAATCAGGCGGCGTTCGCGACGGCCGCGATGAGTTCGTTGCTGACCTGGTTGAGTTTCTTCAGGTCATCCTGGCTCATCGTGCTGCCCTCGGGGATGTCGGTGAGCTTGGCCACCGCATCCATCTGGCCGACCATTTTCTTTACGAACGGCAGGTCCCTGGACTTCGGGCCCAGGCCCTCGAGCTGCTTCTTGAGATAGGCGACCAGTTGCGGCTGGCGCAGCAGCTTGGTGGCATCCGGCTCGTAGGTTTCCGAGAGCGCCATGGTGGCGATGTTTAGTCCGCGCAACCAGCCGCCGACGGTGGCCAGGGTGACGGAATCCTTGTCCTTGTTGGCCTTCATCTCGTCGAGCACGTCGACGCGGACGGATTCCAGGATCGTGCGGAGCTCGGTCCACTTGGCCTCCTCGGCGAGCTTGTTGGCAACGGCGATCTTGTTCTTTAACGAGAGATCGGCGGAGAGTTCGAGCGAAAGAATCTCAATGACGTCGGAGGCGCGCCGGAGGGCGTTGGCGTCCCTCGCCTGCACCGCGACGAAGGCGTCTGCCACGCGCATGCCGAGATTGGCGGCCTTGGCGCCGTCTGTGGTGAACTTGGATTTCGAGGTGGACGGATCCTTCGCGATGGCGGCGCAGAGTTTGCCGAAATCGATCGTACTCACGCCCCGCAGCGCCATGAACACCTCCTCGGGGGGCGGGAGAATGTAGTTGTCGGTCTTCATCTCCGCGGGCGTGAGCGCCTTGGGCGGCTCATTGGCGGCGAAGGCGGGGACGGCGGCCGCGAGGGCGAGCGCGGCGAGAAGGGGTGCGGTGCGTTGCATGGGCTTGGAATGAGGGAGCGAGGTTGATCACTAGCAGGAAGCGGGGATGGATGTCCCGAAAAAAGACCGGACCGCGGCCAACCGGACGCGTTGCCGGCCCCGCCGTTCTGGGGCAAGGGTGCGATGCACGATGAACGCCCGACCAAGGTCCGACTCCCCTCTGCGCTGGTGGTGGCCGGCGTTTGTCATGATGGCGATCATCTTCCTCGGCTCGACGGACCTCGGGGCGGCGTCGCATCAATCGCGCTTTTTGCTCCCGCTCCTGCAATGGCTCGGATTTGGCGATCCGGCGATTCGGGGATTCATTCTGGCCATCCGGAAATGTGCGCACCTCACCGAGTACGCGTTGCTCGCGGTGCTGCTGTGTCGTGGATTGTGGCGCCGGCCGGTCGTGACCCCACGTACGCCCTGGCGACCGCTTGACGTGGCGCTTCCGTTCGGGATCTGCGTGCTGTACGCCACTCTGGACGAGATTCACCAGGCCTTCGTGCCGTCGCGCACCGGGTCGCCGGTGGACGTGATGATCGATGCGGGCGGCGCCGCGATTGGTCTGGCATTGCTGTGGCTCTGGCACCGTTCGCGGCGCGCGCCCTCAACGACCTGAGCCCTTCGCGGTCGGTTTGATCGGCCGGCTTCCCTCGACCCGCAGTCGAGACGACTTCGGCACGGTGAAGAAAACGCCCGGGGTCAAACGGTTGCCGCGGATGAGGCCGTCGGCGTTCTCCCCACCGTGCAGCGCGACCGTGAGGGGACTGCCCCGGCTGATCAGGACATTGTTTTCGAGTCGCAGATTGGTCAGACGCGAGACATCAAATTTGTAGTGCGCGCCGTCGCTGGGACCGAGCTCCGTCCGGTTGCCTCGAAACGTGAGGGAATCGTATTGTCCGCTGCCGTTCACGAGAAAGCCAAACTTGTAGAGACCGGTGAACGTATTTTCCTCGAAGCGGACGCGCGCGTAGTTGTGCGTGTCGATCGTGACGCCACAGGCCATCCCCTCGACTCGATTCCGCGAGACTTCGAAGTCCACCCAGCCACCGGCCCCGAAGCCAACGGAACTCGGGGGCCGTCCGTACCCTTTGACGAGGCAATGCCGGATGCCGCCCGTGATCCGGCCGCCAGTCTGGTCGAACACGCTGATGGATGTCGCGTACCCCTCGTGAAAATAGACGTGCACGCGCTCGATGTCGGCGCGGTTCGGTTTAATGAGCGTGCCGCCGGTGGCATAGACGTGCACCGGGAAGCCTTCGCCGGGATGCGAATAGGTGTTGATCACGTGAACGTTTTCAATCCGTGACTGCCGCGCCCAGAGGATGACCGCATTGATGGCACCGGGAATTTGCGACAGATAGGCCGGTTGGCCTCGCCGGTTTCCATCGATCTGGAGGTCACGGACGCAAGCGTAGTCGAGCAGGGCCGCTTCACCCCCGAAGTCGTAACCGCCGATGAGCAGCGCCTGTTCACCTTTCACCCTCAGCACGCCGTCGGCGAGACGAACGGTGGTGCGGCCGGGTCCCTCGCCTTGCACGGTCCAGCCCTCCTTGACCGGAACACCCGCCGCCGTCACGAAAACTCCTGCGCCAAACCGGACGTGGAGCGCTCCGGCCGGCAACGACTTCAGCAAGGCGTCGAGTTTGTCCGCGTCGCTGCCGTCGAATGGCCGGACCGCCGTGCCCTCGCCCCGCGCAGTCGGCTGCGAGGAAATATGGATGATGGATTCCGGGCGTTGCGCCGGTGCCGCGGGCGGGACGGAAGCGAGGGTCGCCAGAACGATTGCGGCACCGATCCGCCAGCCACGACGCCCGCAGATCCGGGCGCGATTCGAGATGTTTTTCAGGCGGCAGGGCGCGGGTGTCACAAAGAATTTTGTCGCGAAAGGGTCGCACGGCTCACAAGGTTTGCCCAGCCAAACGCCCATATTCAATGCC
>JANMQT010000092.1:0-4815 GCA_031370675.1 Verrucomicrobiota bacterium | reverse complement strand
GTTCCTCCACGCCCACGGCGTCGACCGATCCCACCTCATCGATCAGGCGTCGCAGCGGGGCCACGGTGCGAAAGGAACTTCGCGCCGGGAAGGCGGCAGCACGCAGGGGCATTCCAGCAAGAACAGCATCCGCCGTTCCTGACCGCAAGAGGAAAGCCCCCGGGAGGTGACGAACCTGCCACGCAGCCGCTCATCAGCGG
Source organism: Verrucomicrobiota bacterium (assembly GCA_031370675.1). GTDB lineage: Bacteria > Verrucomicrobiota > Verrucomicrobiia > Chthoniobacterales > SZAS-18 > SZAS-18. The sequence continues at coordinate 4,615 of JANMQT010000092.1, read as the reverse complement.
GGTCGCGATGCCGCGGGGATCCGCCCCGGTCCTTGACCCCGCCAGCCCGCCGGTTCTAGTGCCCGGGTCTGCTCGTCAGAGGCTCCCGCACCCGCACAACCCATTTTTCGGCATGAACAACGCTCCCAACGCTGGCTCGCGTTCGCGCTCCATCGGCGGGTTCGCGGCCGCGATTTTGGCGGTCGGCGTCATTGCGGGCGTCATCGCCCTGGAGCTCTTGCTTTTCCCGTCGCTGCGGTTCTGGAACAAACCGGTGGACGAATTTCAGCAGGGGATCGAGGCCTATCGAAAGTTGGATTACGATGGCGCCATTCGTCATTTCAGCGCGGTCATTGCCGTGCAACCCAAGAATGACTCCGCGTTCAATTGGCGGGGCATGGTCTACCGGTCGAAGGGTGACAATGACCAGGCGCTGGCGGACTTCGACACGGCGGTTCGTCTCAATCCAAGTTCCGCCGGCATCCATTACAACCGTGGCATTGTTCATGTCGCCAAACGGGACTTCGTGGCTGCCCTGGCCGACTACAGCGATGCCATTCGGATCAACCCGGCGTACGCGATGGCTTATAACAACCGTGCGAACGTCTATCAGGGAAAGGGCGACATCGACCAGGCGCTGGCGGATTACGGTGCCGCGGTCCGGATTGACCCGACCAACGCGCTGTTTGTCGCCAACCGCGGCTTCGCCTACCGAACGCAGGGTGACTTCGCCCGCGCGATCGAAGACTACGAGGGCGCGCTTCGGCTCGCTCCGGACGAGCCCGACGCATTTAACAGCCTCGCATGGCTGTGGTCGACTTGTCCGCAGGCCGCTTTTCGCGACGGGAAGAGAGCGATTGAGTACGCCACCAAGGGGTGCGAATTGACCAAATGGAAAAATCCGGCCCTCATCGACACGCTCGCGGCCGCCTATGCCGAGAGCGAAGCATTCGAGGAGGCCGCCAGGTGGCAGGCCTATTGCCTCGGTATGCCTAATCTCCCGGCCAATGACGGGGTCGGCGCCCGGGAACGACTCGCGCTCTATCAGGCCGGGAAGCCCTACCGCGAGGAGAAGTAGGCGGGGAACGGCGCCGACTTTCGCCCGTGCAGGCGCGTTCCGATGGGACTAGGATCTCCACATGTTCAGCGTTTGCAAACGGATGAAACGATGTGGCCGGATGTGGGCGCCGGTGCTGGCGGTCCTGATCGCCACCGCCTCGGTCAGGGCGGAGTCCCTGCCGCTTGATGCGAAGGCCAGTTCGCTCACCTTCGTCGGAAGTGCCTTTCTGCACGACTTTCGCGGTGAGGCGAAAGAGATGACCGGAAGCGCCGAGCTCGACGAAAGCGCGACTCCGCCCATCCAGCGCGCGGCGCTTCAGTTCCGCGTCGCCGCGCTCACAACCTTTCGCGACGATCGCGACAAGAAAATGCGCGAGTGGTTGAAGGTGGAGCAGCACCCGGTTGCGACCTTCCGGCTGGAAAGCGTTCGCGTCGTGAGTGGCAACTATCGCGACGCGCGCGCCGCCAATCCCGCCTCCTTCGAGGTGCGCGGATCGCTGTCGCTCAACGGCGTGACCCGGCCCATCTCCGGCCAGGCCAAGGGCTGGCGCGAGGGCGGTCGCGTGGTCGTGGCAGGCGACGCGGTGGTGAACACGCCTGATTTCGGTCTGCCGCAAATTCGAGAAATGCTCATGACGGTCGGACCGAACGTGAAGACGAGCTATCGCTTCGTCTTTCTGCTCCGACGACCGGAGCTGCCGAAGTAATTAGAGGTTGAGACGGCGACGGTCACGACGGGAACGCCACCGTTGCCACCCGCTTGCCGCCCCGAGCGTTTCCCCCTACGCTGCTGCGCTTACGCTCCCGTAGTTCAACGGATAGAACGAGGGTTTCCTAAACCTTAAATCTGGGTTCGATTCCCGGCGGGAGCATTCGCTTTTCCCAACCCATGGTTCAAAACTTGGCGCCGGCCCTGCCACGTTCTTCTTTCGCGCGCCGCCTCTCTGTTGCATATTGCCGGAGCATGTCCGATTCCGCTCCGCCGCCTCCCCGCCCGTTCGCCAGCGACAACAACGCGGGCATCATCCCCGAGGTCTGGCAGGCGCTGGCCGAGGCGAATGCGACGCCGCACTGCGGCGCGTATGGCGAGGATGCCTGGACCCGCGCGGCCGAGCAGGAATTCCGCAGGGTTTTCGAGCGGGACGAACTGGAGGTCTTCTTTGTCTTCAACGGGACGGCGTCGAACTCGCTCGCACTGGCCGCGCTCTGCGACTCCATTCATGCGGTGATCTGCCACCGCCACAGCCATGTAATGACCGACGAATGCAACGCCGCTGGATTTTTCCGGCACGGTCTTACGTTGATGCCGGTCGAAGGCGACCTCGGAAAAATCACCTCCAAAGCCCTTCGCGAAGCCTGTGCGCCGCTCCGCCACATCCATGTGCCCGAGGCCCGCGCCCTGAGCGTGACGCAATCCACCGAGCTCGGCACGGTGTACGCGCCGGTCGAACTGCAAGCCCTTACCGCCACGGCGCGCGAGATCGGCTTGAGGGTGCACATGGATGGCGCGCGTTTTTCGAATGCGGTCGCGTCGCTTGGCTGCGCCCCCGCGGACCTCACCTGGCGCGCGGGCATCGACGTGCTGTCGTTTGGCGGCACGAAAAACGGCATGGTGGCAGGTGAGGCGCTGGTGTTTTTTGATCCGGCGCTGGCCGTCAATTTCAAGCGTCGGATGAAACAGAGCGGGCAACTGGCGTCGAAGATGCGCTTCCTTTCCGCGCCCTGGCTCGGTTTCCTGCGGGGCGACGCGTGGATCACCCATGCCCGTCGCTCGAACGCCACGGCGGCGTACCTCGCCGAGTCGCTGGCGCGTCTGCCGGGAATTCGGATCACGCAGCCGCGCGAGGCAAACGCCGTCTTTATGCATCTCCCCCGCGCGGCGACCGAGGCGCTCTGGGCCCGGGGCTGGAGTTTTTATGATGACGTCGGTCCGGCCGGCGCGGTGCGCCTGATGTGCGCGTGGGACTCGACCACGGAAGATGTGGACCGCTTCGTGGCCGATCTCGCCGCGTGGATGGCGCAGGCCGCCTAGCACCGGCGGCTACAGATTATTCGGGATGAGTGATGTGGGGGGGTGTTCTCGACACCCCTCACTCATCCCTTCTGAAGGCTGCGGGTCTAGCTCCCCACGTGGGTAACGCTCGTTTCGCGTTCGGATGCGATGCGCTGACGCCGTTCCCACGCAGCGCGTGCTGCCTCACGGGCCTCGTCCCAAGCCAATTCGGGGCTGTCCGCCGCATATTGCTCCCGCAGTTCGGGCTCGGCGTCTTCAAACGTCGCCTTGGTCGAGCCGTAATGTTGAAACCCTTGGTACCCCGCGCGGTAGCCGGGAATAAACTTTTCGTAGGGATGCCCACCGTTTGCGTAGGACTGGGTGGGGTGTGAGTCCCGCCAATGGGCGTCCTCCACGGTCGGATCGATGGACTCACCCACCGCGCTTCCGCCCAGCCCGCCGGCAATCGCGCCGACCACGCCGCCAATGGCCGTGCCGACCGGCCCCGCCAGCGATCCGAGCACGGCGCCGGCCGCACAGACCGTGGCCGAACCAGCGGCCGTGGCAACCGGATGAGAGCCTGGTTCACCGGTGATCAAATCGGCGTTCGGATTGTGTTCGGTAGGAGTTTCGGTCGCTGCAGGATTTTCGGTGGACATGGTTTTTGGGGGTTCGGGCTGCGGTTGCTTAAAGATCATTCGTTCCAGAGAAACCGCCTGGTCGTGCCGATTTGAAAAAGAAATGACGGGGGCGACGACGATCGATTTTACCGCCGGACCAGCCACTACCTCCCCCTCTGAGATCTTTATATTTAGGGCGTCCCGGGCCCGCAGACACGATTCAACCGTGAGTCGATCGATTGATTCATATGAAACCAAATCTCGTTGGAACTACCGTCATCCTAGCCGCGATGCTCCTTGTCGGATTCAGCCCGCCGCTTGGCGCCCAGGTGCCACCCATCCCCACGCCCGCGCCAAACCGCGTCAGCTTTCAGGACGAGGCGTTTATCAAGGAGTTATCGCAAGACATCGGGACCAGCTTCCTCCTGGCGCAGGCGGCAAAAAATCGCGCCACGAAGCCTGCCGTGCGCGAACTCGGCGGCCAGGTAATCAGCAGCTTGCAACAGGCGCAGCAGGAGGTCACCACGCTCTCGATTCAGAAGGGAGTCATTCTTTCCAATAGCCTCGAGGCGAAGAACCAAAGCTTGGTCGACGCGCTTTCAAGCGCGTCCTTGGATGAATTCGACAGTAAATATCTCGAAACTCTGTTGCAATTCTTGCCCACCCTGCAGCGGAGTTGCGAAACAATTCTGAAGACCACGGCCGATGTGGATCTTAAGGCTTATGCCGAGCGGTTGCTTCCAAACCTCGAGGCGCGCATCGCGCGAATTCAGGCCGTGCGCAAGGATCTTTAAGCGGTGCCACCGACGGGTTTCCGCCCAGCGGGGCCGGTAGGTGGGGGTGTTCTCCGTCAGTCCAAGCGCGCTGCCACGGTCGGCGCAACGTTTCGAATGGCCGAAATCACCGAATCGCGGGTCGGGGCTTCCCGTCCCTCCCCAGCCTTTCCGTCCTCGGAGGACCCCTC
>JANMQT010000078.1:0-12772 GCA_031370675.1 Verrucomicrobiota bacterium | reverse complement strand
GCACTCTGGGCAGCGCCTACGTGGCGTCAGACGTGACGGAGCCCGAGATTGCTGGGGCGATCGACGCGCTGCGGTGAGGATATTCCCACGGAGGCGAACGATGAATCATACCGAAGCCTGCCTCGCGCTGAACATGATTCCTCAGATGGGTCCCGTGCGGTTGCGGAAGTTGCTGGATGTTTTTGGCAAGCCGGAAGCGGTGCTCGGCGCGGCGCGCGACAAGCTGGCCGAGGTCGACGGCATCGGACGCGAACTCGCCACAAGTCTCGCGCGGTGGGAAGATCACGTGGACCTCCCGGCTGAGCTCGCCCGGATGCGGAATGCGGACATCACCGCGGTCACGGCGGCCGATCCCCTCTACCCGAGGATGCTGGGGAAGATCCACGATCCGCCCATCGTGCTTTACGTCTGGGGCCAGCTCACGGAGAAGGATGCACACGGCATCGGCATTGTGGGCTCGCGGCAAATTTCCCACTACGGCACGGAGTGCGCGAAGAAGTTCGGTTACCAGCTCGCCTATGCCGGGTTGACGGTCTACTCGGGACTGGCCCGCGGCATCGACACGGCGGCGCACCTGGGCGCGCTGGCCGCCAAGGGGCGCACCGTAGCCGTGATGGGCGGAGGGCTGAGCGAGATCTATCCGCCGGAAAATTTTGAACTGGCCGAAAGAATTATCGCGGGCCAGGGGGCGCTCATTTCCGAATTCTCCATGACCGTGCAACCCGACCGCCAGACGTTTCCGATGCGCAACCGCATCATCTCCGGCGCGAGCTACGGCGTGCTTGTGGTCGAAGCCGGCGTCAAAAGCGGCGCGCTGCACAGCGCCACTTTTGCCGCTGACCAAGGGCGTACCGTGTTCGCCGTTCCCGGCCCGATTGACCGCCCCGGCTGCATCGGATCGAACCGCCTCATCCAGCAGGGAGCCAAGCTCGTGATGGACGCCGCCGACATTCTCGACGACTTGCCCGGACTCTTCGCCCCCGCGGATTTGCCGCCCGCCAGCGCGCCGCGGCCGGCACCCGAAAATCTGTCGGCCGAGGAAAGGCGAATCTTTGATTCCGTGGGCGACCGTGAAACCCACATCGACGTCATCATTCGCCACAGCGGTTTGCCAACCAGCACGGTCTCCTCTACCCTCTTCGCTCTTGAACTGAAGCGGGTGGTCAAACAACTGCCTGGCAAACACTTCGTAAAGCTCTCGTAGCCAAGGCGAAGCGTGGAACACTCGAACCGCCCCCCGGATGTCCAAAGCTCTCATTATCGCCGAAAAACCCAGCGTCGCCGCCGATCTGGCCAAGGCGCTCGGGCGTTTCGACAAGAAGGATAATTTTTTCGAGAACGACCAATACGTCATCTCTTCGGCGGTCGGCCATCTCGTCGAATTAATCCCGCCCAGTGCGATGGAGAAGACACGAGGCAAGTGGAGCTTCGCGAACCTGCCCATCCTGCCCGAGGAATTTGAGACGCGTCCGATCGAGAAGAATGAGGATCGCTTCAAGTTGCTCAAGCGCCTGCTGAAGCGGCCGGACGTGACCGAACTCATCAACGCCTGCGACGCCGGGCGCGAGGGCGAACTCATTTTCCGCCTCGTGCTCAAGCACGCCGGCGTCACGAACAAACCAATTCGCCGGCTTTGGCTGCAGTCGATGACCGCGGATTCGATTCGCGACGCCTTCGCGCATCTCCGCAGTGACGTGGAGATGCAGCCGCTCGCGAATGCGGCCTACAGCCGGTCCGAAAGCGACTGGCTCGTGGGCATCAATGGCACGCGGGCGATGACCGCCTTCAATTCCAAACTGGGTGGGTTCCAGCTCACGCCGGTGGGGCGGGTACAGACACCGACGCTGGCCATCCTCTGCGAACGCGAGGGCAAGATCCGGGCGTTCAAGGCGCGCCCTTTCTTCGAGGTTTACGGCGATTTCGGCGTCAAGGCCGGTGAATATCGCGGCCGCTGGTTTGATCCCGCTTTCAAGAAAGCTGACGACGAAGACGGCCGGCCCGAGCGGATTTGGGATCGGACGAAGGCCGATGAAATCGCCGCCCGGTGCGACGGCCAGATCGGCGAGGTCACGGAGGAAAAGAGCCCCAAGTCGCAAGCCTCCCCGCTCCTCTTTGATCTGACGACCCTCCAGCGCGAGGCGAATTCCCGCTTTGGCTTCAGCGCCAAGCGCACGTTGCAAATCGCGCAGTCCCTTTACGAGAAGCACAAAGTCCTGACGTATCCGCGAACGGATTCGCGCCACCTGCCCGAGGATTATCTTTCCACGGTCAAGGCGACCATGTCGAAGATTCACGATCCCAGCCTCGCGGTGCACGCGCGCAAGGCGCTCGAGAGCGGGTGGGTAAAGCCCACGCGGCGCGTTTTCGACAACACGAAAGTCAGCGACCACTTCGCGATCATCCCGACCGGGACCGAGGGCAAGAACCTCGATGAGGTCGCACAGAAACTGTATGACTTTGTGGTGAAGCGGTTCATCGCCGTCTTCTTCCCCTCCGCGCAGTTCGAGGTCACCACCCGCATCACGAAGGTGAAGGGCGAACAATTCCGTACCGACGGCCGCATCATCGTGGATCCAGGCTGGATGGCCGTTTACGGCCGGGAAGCCGAGGGCGAGGATTCCGACAAGGCGCTGGTCCCGGTGACGGCGGGCGAGGACGCGAAGACCAGGGCGATCGAAATAAAGGCAGTGGAAACGAAGCCGCCGGCGCGCTACACTGAGTCCACGTTGCTCTCCGCGATGGAAGGTGCAGGGAAGCTCATCGATGACGAGGAGTTGCGCGCCGCCATGAGCGAGAAGGGACTCGGTACCCCCGCCACCCGGGCGTCCATCATCGAGGGACTCATCGCGCAGGATTACATGGCGCGAAACGGTCGCGAACTCGTGGCCACGGCGAAGGGCATGGCGCTGATCGCGCTGTTGCACGGCATCGGCATTCCCGCGCTGACCTCGCCCGAGCTGACCGGCGAATGGGAGGCGAAGCTGAAGCAAATGGAGGCCGGCAAGCTGAAGCGCAAGGATTTCATGGCGGAGATTCGCGAAATGACGCGCGACATCGTCGAGAAGACCAAGAATTTCGAGGGCGACACGGTGGAAGGCGACTTCGGCGAGCTCGAGGTCAAATGCCCGAAATGCGGCGCCTTGAATCTCAAGGGCGACTATCGAACCTGGCGCTGCCAGTCGTGTGACTACGTCTTTTGGAAAACCATCGCCGGCCGTGTGATGAGTCCCGAAGAGGCGACCCAACTCATCCGCGACGGTCGCGTAGGACCGCTCGAAGGCTTCCGGAGCAAGATGGGACGGGCCTTCGCGGCCGCGCTCAAGCTCAATGCGGAGGGAAAGGCCGAGTTTGATTTTGGCGACAACGGCACGAGCAACAAGGACGAGAACGGCGTCGAAATCGCCTTTGATTTTTCGACGCTCACGCCCGTGACCGATTGCAAGGTCTGCAACAAGGGCCGCGTCTTTTCCATGCCCATGCAATACGTCTGCGAAAACGCGGTCGCAAAGACCGATCCTATCTGCAAATTCAAGATGGGTCGCACCATTTTGCAGCGTGAGATCCCGGCCGAGCAGGTCGTGAAGCTGATGCAGACTGGCAAGACCGATCTATTGCCGCGCTTCATTTCCAAGAAGGGCCGTCCGTTCTCGGCGTTCCTCAAGCTCGAGGCGGGTGGCAAGGTCGGTTTCGAGTTTGCCCCGCGCGCTGCGAAGCCCGCCAAGGGCGCACCCAAGACAGCCAAAGCCCCAAAGGCGCCCAAAGCCGCCAAGCCGGCCGAAGCCGCTTAGCCGAACTTGTAGCCGGCCTCGCTGAGGCCGGCGACAAACGCTACAGACGCGTGATCAGACTTGAAGTGTCGAAGCGTCCCCCGCCCTGCTCCTGCACTTCGGCGTAAAACTGGTCGACGATTTCGGTGACCGGCAGCTTCGCGCCGTTGCGCTTGGCCTCCGCCATGACGATGCCGAGATCCTTGCGCATCCAATCGACCGCGAAGCCGAAGTCGAATTTCCGCTTCAGCATCGTGCGTCCCCGGTTTTCCATCTGCCACGATCCGGCCGCGCCCTTCGTGATCACGTCGAGTACCAGATTTCCGTCCAGCCCCGCCTTCTCGGCAAAAGCCAGGCCCTCGGAAATACCCTGCACAAGCGCGGCGATGCAGACCTGGTTCACCATTTTCGTCAGTTGGCCGCTGCCGGACGCACCCATCCGCGTCACGGCCTTCGCGTAAGGCGCCATGATGGGTTGCGCGCGATCGAAGACCTCCTGGTCGCCGCCGACCATAACCGTGAGCTGGCCATTCTCCGCGCCGGCCTGACCACCGGAAACGGGCGCATCCAGAAATCCGATTTGGCGTTCCCTGGCCGCCGCGTAAATCCTGCGCGCGATGTCGGCAGACGCGGTCGTGTTATCAATGAGGATGGATCCAGCCTTCATCCCCGCGAGCGCGCCTTCCGGTCCGAGCGCGACTTCCGCAAGATCGCGATCGTTACCAACGCACATGAAGACGAAGTCAGCTTCCTGCGCCGCGGCCGCGGGCGTCGGAGCGGACTTTCCTGCGTGCTTGGCCACCCAAGCCGCGGCCTTGGCGGCGGAGCGATTGTACACGGTCACGTCATGACCGCGCGTGGCGATGTGACCCGCCATGGGGAAGCCCATGACGCCGAGACCGAGGAAAGCGACTTTGGCGGGAGCAGCGGATGATTCCATGCCCGCAACGGTGGCGCGAAATAGCCGCGGCGAAAGTCGAATTTGAATCCACTCGGAGTGCGAGACCCCGCGATCGCCCTTACTTGAAAAAGATCGGGATCACCAGAATCGCGACCACGTTCACGACCTTGATCATCGGATTGATCGCGGGACCGGAAGTATCCTTGTAGGGGTCGCCGACCGTGTCGCCCGTGACCGCCGCCTTGTGCGCCTCGGAACCCTTGCCGCCGAGATTGCCTTCCTCGATGAATTTCTTGGCGTTGTCCCACGCGCCACCCGACGACGTCATCGCGATGCCCATGAACAGACCGGTGACAATCGTGCCGACGAGCACGCCGCCCAGCGCCTTGGCGCCCAGCGCGGGAATTGCCGCGACGATGATGACCACGAGCACCGGCAGGAGCGAAGGCACGATCATTTCCCGGAGCGCGGCCTTCGTGACAATGTCCACGCACGCTCCGTACTCGGGTTTGTCGGCGCCGGTGAGGATGCCGGGCTTGGCCTTGATCTGGCGGCGAACTTCCTGGACGACGGCACCGGCTGCGCGGCCGACCGCGCTCATGCTGAACGCGCTGAACATGTAGGGCAGCAAGCCGCCGATGAAGAGGCCGATGATGATGAGCGGGTCCTCGAGGGAGAACTGGAGCGTCTTGAGCAGCGGACTGCCGATCGCCGTCAGGTGCGCTTTCAATTCCTGCACGTACGATCCGAAGAGCACGAGCGCCGCCAGGCCGGCCGACGCGATGGCGTAACCCTTCGTCACCGCCTTCATCGTGTTGCCCACGGCATCCAGCTCGTCGGTGATGCCGCGCACCTCTTTCGGCATTTCGCTCATGACGGCGACACCGCCGGCGTTGTCGGTGATCGGTCCGAACGCGTCGAGCGACACGATAATCCCGGCCATCGAGAGCATCGACATGGTGGCGAGCGCCACGCCATAGAGACCACCAAAATGATAGCTCGACCAAATCGACGCCCCGATGAACAGCACCGGCAGCGCGGTGGCCTGCATCCCGATGGCGAGGCCGGCAATGATATTCGTCGCGTGGCCCGTCTTGGAAGCCTCCGCAATCTTGCGCACCGGCGCGTATTCGGTCGACGTGTAGTAATTCGTGATCAGCACCACGATGAAGGTCAGGACCAGGCCGATGAGCGCGCAGACAAAAAGCTCCGCGGGTGAGCGCATGACGCCGCCGATGACGGTCGGGTTGGGAAAGAGATGGTGAATCGCAGGCCAGTACGCGACGGCCGAAAGCGCACTGCTCACCGCCACCGAGCCCATCAGCAGGTTGCTGGGGCTGCCGCTCAAGGTATTGACCAGAATGATGCCGAACACCGACGTGACGATCGAGATGCCACCCAGCAGGAAGGGCAGGATCACCGCCGAGGTGGTCGCACCGGCGGAAGCCGTCAGGAAGCCAATCAAGATCGCCCCGATCAGGCTGACCGCGTACGTTTCGAAGACATCTGCCGCCATGCCGGCGCAGTCGCCCACGTTATCACCGACGTTGTCCGCGATCGTTGCCGGGTTGCGGGGATCGTCCTCCTCGAGGCTTTGCTCGACCTTGCCCACGAGATCGGCGCCGACGTCGGCCGCCTTCGTGTAGATGCCGCCGCCGAGACGGGCGAACACGGAAATCAAACTGGCGCCGAGCGCGAGGCCGATCAGGCTGTCGACCGCCTTCTTCTCGCCGGCGTTTTGCAGCATAACGAGGTAGAACAGGGCGACCGAAAGCAAAGCGAGACCGACCACGAGCAGACCGGTCACGGCCCCGCCATTGAAGGCAACGCGCATGGCGGTACGGCGGTTGACGGTGGCACCCTGGGCGGTGCGGACGTTAGCCATGACGGCGATACGCATACCGATGAAACCGGCGATCATCGAACAAACCGCGCCGATCACGAATCCAACGGCGGTGGGAGCGTCCTTGAAGGTGAAAACAAGGATGGCGATCAACACTGCGATGACGCTAATCGTGCGAACCTGACGACCCAGATAGGCCTTTGCACCCTCCTCAATCGCACTGGCGATGGCACGCATTTTCTCATTGCCCGAAGGCGCGGAAAAGATTCCGCGAATGAGCAGGATGGCGACGACGAGGCCAATGAGTCCGCCCGCGAGGGACAGCGTCATGGCTTGGTTCACGAAGAACGTTGCGGCGACGAAGGAAAGCATAGGTCAGGAGAAGGATAGACGTCTCGCGCGCCCGGCCGGGGGTGGGTCTGCGCGAGAAGGCGCCAAGGTAAAGGGTTCCGTTTTCGCCGCAATCCGAAATCGCCAAAAAAATGCGAAAATTCGCTGTGCGATTGAATTCAAAAAGGCGCTTGTCGTGCCGGTCTACCCCGCGACGCACCAAGCCAGCACCGCCTTTTGTCCGTGGAGGCGATTCTCCGCCTGCTGGAAGATGGCGTCTGCATGGGCTTCGAGCAGCTGCTCCGTGATCTCCTGGCCGCGGTACGCCGGCAGGCAATGCAGCACCAGCGCGTTCGGCCGCGCGTGCCGGAGCAAGGCGTCGTTCACCTGCCAGCCGCACAGCTCAGCGACCCGCTCGCGGGATTCCTCCTCCTTGCCCATGCTGACCCAGACGTCGGTGTAGACCACGTCCGCCCCGCGAACCGCCGCGGCGGGATCCGTTTCGTAACGAATGTTTGGCGCAGCGCCCAGGCGGGAGCGGAGCGCCGCGGCCGGCTGATATTTCTCCGGCGCGCCGATCACGAGCGTAAAATCGAGTTTCCGGGCGGCCCAAAGCCACGACGCCGGCACGTTGCAGCTCCCGTCGCCAAGGAACGCGACGGTCTTGCCGCGCCAGTCGCCGAGGCGTTCACCAATCGTGAAGAGATCACAGAGAATCTGGCACGGATGCTCGTCGTCGGTCAGCGCGTTGATCACCGGCAATCCGCTGTATTTCGCGAACTCCTCGAGGTCGGCCTGGGCGTAGGTGCGAAGCACGGCCCCATGCAGCATGCGACCGAGCACGCGAGCGGTGTCGCGGATGGGTTCCCCGCGGCCGAGTTGGAGATCGTTGGCACTGAGAAAGAGTGGATCCCCGCCGAACTCACGGATGCCCACCTCAAAGCTGACGCGGGTGCGCGTCGAAGCTTTCGTAAAGATCATGCCCCAGCACTGATGCCGCAACGGATGATCCGCGTGCCGCCCGCGCTCGGCCTTGAGCCGCTTGGTCGACGCGAGGATTTCCAGCATCGCTTCGGCGGGAAGCGATTCGAGGGAAAGCAGCGAGCGGGGCATCGGAAGCAGCGGGAGGGCGAAATATGAAATCGATGCGGCTCCGCGCAACGGAAAATGCGCGGGAACACGAATGCACAACGCAGCCCCCATGGGCGAATGGCTGCGCTGGTCAGCCAAGATGAATAATTCTGCAAATTTGGACAATTTAGAAATTTAGTCCAAGAAACTGCCACATCGCAGTGATGACGATAACCGACCGCGACCAGCACCGAAAATTTCCCTGACGACCAAACCGCCGGTTTGCGGCATGCTAGGCCCCGTTCCCATGACCGAACTCGTTGATCCCATTTACGAAGCCCATCGCGACGCGCTGTCCGGGCTGCTCGCGAGGATTGCGCAGCTGGCTGACGAACTCGGATTGAAGGATCGGGTGACTACACTCGAGGAACTCCGCCACAGCGTGGCCGAACCGTTCCTTTTCGTGATCGTCGGCGAGGTGAAATCCGGCAAGAGCAGCTTCATCAATGCCCTGCTGGGTGCCGAGGTCTGCGCGGTCGCTCCGGATCCATGCACCGATCGCGTCAACCAGATCGTCTACTCCAGTGAGCCTTTCGAGCGCGACGCCGGCGGCCTCGTTCGAAAAATCGGCGTCAAGGCCGACATCCTGAAGACGATCGCGATTGTCGACACGCCCGGCACAGGTGCGATTCTGAAGGAGCACCAGACCATCACGGAAAATTTCATTCCGCACAGCGATCTCGCGATCTTTGTTTTTTCCGCGGTCAATCCGCACACAGGCGCGGCCTGGGAGATGCTCGACTTCGTCAACGACGAATGGCGCAAGAAGGTCGTCTTTGTGCTGCAGCAGGCCGACCGGGTGACGCAGACCGAGATGGAAGTGAACCGGCGCGCGGTCGAGCAATACGCCGCGCAGCGCGGCATTCGGGAGCCAATCCTTTTCACCACGTCCGCGATTCGCGAAAAACGCGGCGAACGCGACAGCGGTTTCGAGGAGATCCGCGACTTCATCCGGAAAACCATCACCGGCGAGGCTCCGGCACGCTCCAAGCTGGCGAACGCCGCGGTCGTCGCACAAAAGATCCTCGAGGAAATCGGCGCCGGCCTGGACGAGCAGCGCAAAGCCCTGGCGTCGGATGAAGCTGTGGCCAAGGCGCTGGCGGATCGCCTGGCAAACGGCGAACGACGCTCGGGCCGGGAAATCGAGGATCTGATTTCGCGCCTCGAGCTGAACTACGATCGGCTGTCCGGTGACTTGAAAACCCGCTTCATCGGCGGGCTGTCGATGGGCGAGCTGTTCACGCGAACGATCGGTCCCATTTTCGGCAGCACGAAGACTATCGCCGCTTGGATTGAGGAGCTGAAGGCCGATTTTACCGGCCGGCTCGGCCCGCGCATCGAGGAGATCGCCAAGGAAGGCGCCGAGCACTACCTCGATGGTGTCCGACTCCTGTTGAACGATCTCATCGCGGATCTCAGCCGGGCGCGGCCTGCTTCCTCGTCCACGGCCCCACAGCTCTACATGAAGCTGCCCGGCTGGCACGGCGAGACGAGCGACAGCGTGGTGAAGAAGCTGCGCGATCTGCTGACCGACGATCGCTTCGCCACGGCTTTGCAGGGCTCCGGGGCTAAGGCGATCCCGGTCGCGATTGGCGGCGGACTCGCAACCATCATCGCGGTGGTGACCGCGGCGGTGGCGCACGTGCTGGTGGTGGATCTGACCGGCGGCATCCTCACGGCGGTGACCGCGGCGGGCGCCGGTTTGTTCGTAATGTTCAAGCGGCGCGGGCTGATTCGTGATTTCGAGGCGGCGCTCGACAACGGACGGACGCAGTTTGTGCGCGAAGTGCGCGACAAGCTCGCAGCCAAGCTCAGCCTGATTTACGAGGAGATCCGCCGCGTCTGCCACCCGTTCTTTGACGAGGTCGATTCCGCGCGGAAAAAACTGCTGCCGCTGAGGGAGGAACGGACCAAGCTCGCGGATGAATTGCAGGCGCAGAAATCCACCTGGTGAGCGTGCGGCAGCTGAAGAAACTCGAAATTCGAGTTTCGAGTTTCCCGCTCGGGCTGCTACAGCCCGAGCAACGGCTTCGGATCGTGGAAGTCCATGCCGAGGGCATCGGCAACCGCGCGATAGGTCACTTTGCCGTCGTGGCAGTTCACGCCGCTGAGCAGCGCGGGTTGGTGGGCGATGGCGTCGGTCACGCCGCGATCGGCCAGATTCTCGAGGTAGGGATAGGTCACATTCGTGAGCGCCTGCGTGGCCGTGCGTGCATACGCGCCGGGCATGTTGGCGACGCAATAGTGCGTGATTCCCTCCTCCACAAAGATCGGATCGAGGTGCGTGGTGGGTCGCGACGTCTCCGCGCAGCCACCCTGGTCGATGGCGATGTCCACCAGCACGCTGCCAGGCCGCATGCGCTTGAGCATCTGGCGGGTGATGAGCTTGGGGGCTTTCGCGCCGGGCACGAGCACCGCACCAATCAGCAAATCCACATTCGGCAGCAATTCGATTAAGTGCGCCTCATTTGAGAATAGCGTGTGCGCGCTGTGCATGGTGATGTCGAGAAAACGCATGCGTTCGAGATCGACCTCAAGAATCGTGACGTCGGCCCCCAGGCCCGTGGCCATGCGCGCGGCATTCACGCCGCTGCTGCCGCCGCCTATGACCACCACGCGGCCGGGCAGGACGCCCGGAACGCCCCCGAGCAGGACACCCGATCCGCCCGTGAACTTGGCCAGAAAATAGGCGCCCATCACAATGCTCATGCGCCCGGCAATTTCGCTCATCGGCTCGAGCAACGGCAGCCGGCGGTTCACCTCGACCGTCTCATACGCGATGGCCGTGCAGCCCGTCTTGAGGAGCCCCTCGGTCAGTTCGCGACTGGCGGCGAGGTGCAGGTAGGTGAACAGCAGCTGGCCCTTGCGCAGCAGCGGAATCTCGCTCTTCAGCGGCTCCTTGACCTTCACGATCAGGTCCGCCTGCGCGAAAACCTCCTCGTGCGTGTCGATCAACTTCGCGCCGGCGCCCTCGTAATCCTCGTTGGTGTAGCCGGCGCCGATGCCGGCGTTCCGTTCGACCAGCACCGTGTGGCCGTGCTTGATGAGCTGGTAGGCGCCGGAAGGCAGCAACGAGACGCGGTTTTCCGATGATTTTATTTCCTTGGGAACGCCGATGATCATGCCGGCACCTTAGCGGTCGCCTCGCTGGGCTGGCAAGGGGTCAATCGCAAACCGTTGCCGGGGCTCCGGCTACCGCAGCGGAACGACCGATTTGCGCGTCTCGACCCAGGCATCGATGTCGCCGACCGCCCGCGCCCGCAGATCAGCACGGTAACGAATTCGCGCGGCCGCCCGCTCGGCTTCGATGGGGGAATCGTCCGGCCGTTTGGTGCGGATGTACGCGAGCAATTCATCGGCGGCCGCCGGATCGATCGACCCTCGCAACATCCCCGGGATGTAGCGGTCCCGGCGAAATTCATCCACCTCAGCCATCAGCTTCACGTCGTTCGCGAGGAAAAACTCCCAGGCCAGACGGTCCCCATCCCGCGCCTCGGCGACGCGCGCCAGGTTGGCATTCTTCTCGGCGGGGCGCATCTCATCGATCAGTGAGATGGCCATCGTCCGCACGGCCAGCTGGGGATCGACGACCTGCTGCAAGCCATCGTAGAAAATGCGCTTCTGCTCCGTCCGGAACGACTGCCGCGCGAGCTCGTGCAACCTGTTCCACGTGGCCTCGTCCGCATAGCGACCCACCACGCGGACGACCACGGGGCGCAGATCCGGTGCGAGCGAATCAGGCTTCGCGAGAAAAGCCGCGAATCGCGCACGGGCTTCGTCGATGACGGCCCCATCGCCGTAATAGCCGAGTGTTTCGATCAATCTCACGCGCAGCAATCCAACGTTGCGCGCCTCGTCCGGCTTGGCGTCCCAACCCACCGATTCGAAGACCGGCCGGAGCAGCCCGACGGAAAACTCACGCAGCGGTTTGCGGCCGGGCTGGTCCCGCTCGAGTCGATACATCTCCTCGAGCACGTCAAAGATCTGGTTCCAGACGGCGTACGATTTCTCGCCCCGCAAGGCGTCCGCGAGTTGCAGATAGTCCGAGGCCGGTCCACGCCCCGCGCAGGCCATCGCCCAGGTGTCGCCGAGCAGGCTCAGCTTGTCAGCCTCCGGCAACGAAGTGATCCGACGCGCTAGCGAGGCAAACAGCTGCGGCGAATACTGGGTCCGGTAATACCCCGCGTCCCCCGCATTGGCGAAAACGGCCGCGTCGCAGGCGCCGAAGGTCAGCGCGACCGGTTTGTCCTCGAGCAGCACCTGTGCGGTCTGCGCCGGGTCGTCCACCACGCCAAATCGCACCGGCACCTTCCAGGTCAGCGGGGCGGCGTCGGGATCGTTCAAGGTGAACCGCTCCTGCGTCAGCGTGAAGGCGTGCTTTCCGTCCCGGCACTCGGCGGCAATCTTGACGACCGGGAAGCCGGGCTGCGTGGTCCACTCCGCCGCGATGGCGCGCACCGGCTTGCCTGACCCCTCCTCCAGCGCGGCCCAGAGGTCTTCCGTGGTCGTGTTGCTGAATTGATGGCGCTTCATGTAGATGCGCATGCCATTGCGAAAGCCCTCATCACCGAGATAGACCTCGAGCATGCGCAGGAACGACTGACCCTTCACATAGGTGATTGCATCGAACGCGCGGTTCGCCTCCGCCTCGGTGCGGACGGCCTGCTGGATCGGATGGGTGCCCTTGCGCGCATCGAGCGGCATCACCTCCTCCTTGGCGTGGTCCGCGCGCAGCCAAACCTGCCAGGTGGGATTGAGATGGTCGGAAACCTTTGTCCCCATCCAACTCGCGAAACCCTC
>JANMQT010000369.1:0-9363 GCA_031370675.1 Verrucomicrobiota bacterium | reverse complement strand
CGCGAGTTGGCGGCGTACCCGTTGCCGTGGACACGCACGCACAAGTTCTGGCCGGCCGTCGGCCGCGTGGACAATGTCTATGGCGACCGGAATCTCGTCTGCTCGTGCGCGGGGATGGATCAATACGAGACGTGATCGCGTGATCGGGAGTGGATGCGATTTCCCCAGATAGGCGGCAAGTCGGTCCTGCCGTTCCCGCCTCTGCTGTCGCGGCGGAGAATCCATCTCCTCCGTGACCCTGGGGTTGGCACCCACGGCTACCATCACTTCATAGCGTCGCCATGATCGAATAGAGAGTCTACAAAGGGACAGGTCTTTTGCAGTGTTTTGTAGTGTGGGCGGTTTAAGGTTTAGTGCGGGCGGTTTGGGCGGTGGGTTGCTAAACGAAAATCCCGGATTGATTTCGCGCGCGAATTCGCTTCCATCACGGCATGAAATTTCGCTCCCTCGTCGCCGGCGCCTTCGCCCTCGCGTTTTGCTTTGCGTCCACCTCCTTGGCGCAGGACAGCAACTATATCCCGGCTGGCGCGGACATGAAGTCCGCGGTGGTTAGCAAGCTGCCCAAACCCGGTTATCCCTCCGCGCTGGCCAGCGCCCCGGAAAAGCCAAAAGGCACGACCGCGCTGCGCGTCTACGTGAACAAGCAGGGCACGCTCGACAAGACCAAGGTAACGAAATCAAGCGGGAACGACATCCTGGACAAAGCGGCGGTGACCTTTGCGGAAAAGAGCTTTAAGTTTTCTCCCTACATCGTGAACAGCAAGCCGGTCGCGTGGTTCTTTGATTACGCGGTGGCTTTCACGCCGCCTGCCGCTGCGGGGGCTCCTACGCCCCCGCCCCCGCGGCGGTGACCTTCGCGGCGAATCGCTGGAAGTGGTTTCAAGCCAGCGGCGAAGCAGGCCAGGGGCAAGCCAGCAAGATTGGCTTGTCCACATTTGCGGATTTCGTCACAGAAAGCTCGACAACCGGCTGGCGACTTGCGCATGCTGACCTGTTATGAAAACGCAAATGCGTTGGGGCGGTCGGGTACTCGCCGCAGGGGCTGCGGCGCTTTTGGGCCTTCCGGCGGCATGGGCCGGCCCGGATGGCAAGATGGTCACACGTAACTTTGAACAACTGCCGTTGGCGATGCACGGCCAGGGCTACTACCCGGTGGAGAAGGTGGCCGACGACGTCTATCCAGCGGCCCTCCGGCGCGCGGGGATCGAGGGGTCGGCAACGGTGCGGGTCTTCGTGAGCCAGAATGGCAAGCTCGAGAGTGTCGCGGTCGCCAAGTCGAGCGGCGATGCCAGAATCGACAAGGCCGCGGTCCAATTCGCCAAGGCGATGCAGTACAAGTCGATGTCACCCAATGGGGTGCCCTCGGCCTGGACCGATGAAGTACCACTGACGTTCAAGATCGCTGACGTTTCGAATCGTTCGACTTGGTCGGGCACCAAGCTCATCCGGAGTCGTCCGCGGGAGTGGACGGCCGGATCCTAGGAGCAGGCTGAGTTGAATGGCGGGTGCCGCATTGGACGGCACCCGCGTGGGAAGAGGCCGGTGGAGGGTTTCGCGGTGCGCGAATCCGCCGTGGCCGGACCCGGAAAGGCGCCGGGGAAGGGTGTCGCGTGGCTACAACTTCGCGGCGTCCTGTGCTAGGATGGCACCCCTTTTCCCGACGCCATGCTCGACATCCGACTCCTCCGCGAACGCCCGTCTTTCTTCGTCGAACGCCTTGTCGCGCGCGGCGATGCCTCTGCCAGCGAGACTGTCGCCAGGATTCTCGCATTCGATGAAGCGCGCCGACGCGCCGAAACTGAAGCGCAGGGCTTGAAGGCCGAGCGCAACCGGGTGAGCAAGGAACTCGGGGCGCGCAAGGCGAAGGGCGAGGATATCGCGGCCGCGTCGGCGGAGGTGCGCACGATGGGCGAGCGGATTGCTGAGCTCGATGCCGAGGCCGCCGCGGCCGATGCCGGCCAGCGCGAGGTATTGCTCGAGACCCCGAACGTCCCGCACGACGCGTGTCCGCTGGGCCGCACGGCCGAAGATAATCCGGTCGTGCGCGAATGGGGCACCAAGCCGACGTTCCATTTCAAGCCGAAGAGCCACATTGAGATCGGCACCGCCTTGGGCCTGCTGGATTTTGAGCGCGCCACCAAGATCAGCGGCGCGGGTTTCGTCGTCTACACCGGCAAGGGCGCGCGGCTCGAGCGGGCGTTGATTAATTTTCTCCTCGACCTGCACACGCGCGAGCACGGCTACACGGAGATGGGGGTGCCCTTTGTCGTGAAACCCGAGGCGTTGGTTGGCACGACGCAGCTGCCGAAATTCGCGGACCAGCAATACCATTGCGAACGGGAAGATCTTTATCTCGTCCCGACGGCCGAGGTGCCGGTCACGAACCTGCATCGCGAGGAAATCGTGTCGCTGGCCCAACTGCCGATTAAGTACGCGGCCTACACGCCCTGTTTCCGAAGCGAGGCCGGCGCGGCGGGGATCGGGACGCGCGGGCTCATCCGCATGCATCAATTCGACAAAGTGGAGCTGGTAAGAATCTGCCTGCCGGAGCACAGCATGGCGGAGCTGGACGCGCTCACGGCTGACGCCGAAAACGTGCTGCAGTTGCTGGGCCTGGCGTATCGGACCATTGAGTTGTGCGCGGGCGACCTTGGTTTCGGCTCGACCAAGACGTACGACATCGAGGTTTGGGCGCCGGGCCAGAACGCGTTTCTGGAGGTCTCGAGCTGTTCGAATTTTGCGGATTACCAGGCGCGCCGGATGAATCTCCGGTACAAGGACGCGGAGGGGAAGAACCGGTTTTGCCACACGCTCAACGGCAGCGGCACCGCGCTGGCGCGATTGTACGTGGCGATCCTGGAGAGCGGCCAGCGCGCCGATGGAAGCGTGCATGTGCCGGCCGCGTTGCAGCCGTACTTTGGCGCGGCGGAGATTCGGGGGTAGGGGAAAACTCGAAGTTCTGTT
Source organism: Verrucomicrobiota bacterium (assembly GCA_031370675.1). Lineage (GTDB taxonomy): Bacteria > Verrucomicrobiota > Verrucomicrobiia > Chthoniobacterales > SZAS-18 > SZAS-18. The sequence goes on along the minus strand of JANMQT010000369.1, from coordinate 6,399 downwards.
TCCGCTTTTTCTTCAAGTTTCCGGTCCCGCATTTCGAGCTTCCGCCGCGCCGCCGCGGCGATAGTCTGGTTGGACTTTCCCAGATGAACCAGCTCGACCTTTACATTGCCGATTCCGCACGGGCGCTCACCGTTGCGGAAATCGAGGACGCCGTGCGCGCGATCCCGCTGGTGCGCGTCGAGGTGGCGACCGCCAAGTTGCCCGCTCAGTTCCCAAACCTGCCCGCGCAGGTCGAGTTGCTCTGCCATTTTGTGGAGGACGTCTACGGCGGGGTGCTTTCGCGCGAGAATGCCGGCGACACCTTCCTCGAGGCCGCGTTCGCGGTGCGCTATTTTCACCGCAAGGTCGACGTGATCCCAGATCAAATCCGGCGCATTGGGAAACTCGATGACGCCGTCATCGTGCAGGCCGTGATGCGGCGCGGCGCGGCGATTCTTGAGCCGTACGCCAGGGGTCTCAAGTTGCCGTGGAAAGAATTGCGCGCGCTCGCGTGAAGCACGCATGAGCCCGGGCGAAATCCTCGCGCTTTTCGACGAGGAACGGCGCACCCTCGGCCTCGCCGGGTATCGCCTCGAACGAACGGAGACGATCACGCGCTCGATCCCGCTCGACGACGGCTGGGGCTGGATTGCGTGGTCGGCGCACAAGCCGGATGATCTGGACCGCGCGATGGACGAGGAGATCGCGCACTTCAATTCGCTGGGCTGCAGTTTCGAGTGGAAGGTTTACGATCACGATCGACCAGCGGACCTTCGACAACGGCTGGTGGCCCGGGGATTCAAGATCGGACCGGTCGAGGCATTTCTCGTTCTGCCGACCAAGGATCTCGGGGCGCCGGCCGCGGGTGTGTCGGGCGGAATCGAAGCGCGGCGGATGAACACAAGGGCCGAGTTCGAGGATTTTCTTTCCGTCGAAAAAATCATCTGGCCGGAGAATCCGGTCGCGATGCACGCGAATTCACGCCGCCGGTTTCTGGAGCATCCGGACGAGGTCAGCTACTACGTCGCGTACGCCGAGGGAAGGCCCGTCTCGTGCGCGCGCGTCGACTTCCGACCCGGCAGTCGTTTTGCCGGATTGTTCGGCGGCTCAACGCTCGAGGGGTTTCGCGGTCGCGGGCTCTACACGGCGCTGGTCGCCGCCCGCGGCGCCGAGGCGCGCGAACGCGGCGTGCCATTCCTCTTCGTAGACGCTTGGCCAAGCAGCCGGCCGATCCTGCAGCGACGTGGATTCCAATGTCTCTCGCAAACCTACCCGTGCACGTGGCCGGTGGGCGGCGTCGAAACAGCAGAGGCGTGAATGGATGGTGCGGTGGTGCCACCGTTTCGCTAGGCTCGAACCGTGAATGAACCGCGCTGGCGTATCGCCATCGATCAACTTCTGCGCGCCTGCCCTTCCCGCCGGCGGCATCTGGTAGGCGTGTCCGGCGGGCGTGATTCCGTCGCGCTGTTGCATCTCCTGTTCGAGCGCGCAGATCGCAAGCTGATCGTCTGCCACCTCGATCATGGCCTGCGGGGTCGGGCGGCGCGGGATGATGCCCGATTCGTGGCCCGTCTCGCGGCGTCGCTCAAGCTGCCGTGCGTGACCGAACGCGTCGACGTGGCTGCCCTCGCGACGGAACGCGGAATTTCCGTCGAAACCGCCGCGCGCGAGGCCCGGCATGATTTCTTCGCACGCGTCGGGCGCCGCGAGCGGGTCACAACCCTGTTCCTCGCGCACCACGCGGACGATCAGGTGGAGACCTTCCTGTTTCATCTCCTGCGCGGCGCGGGTCCGGCGGGTCTGGCGGGAATGCGGCCGGTCTCGAAACGCGGCGCGCTGACGTTGATTCGACCGCTGCTCGCGGTGTGGCGTCGCGAGCTTGACGCCTGGATCGAAGAACGCGGCCTGCGCTGGCGCGAGGATGCGTCGAATACGGATGATGCGCACACGCGCAATCGCATCCGGTTAAGCCTTCTGCCCGCGCTGGCCCGCGAGCTTGGGCGCGAGGTGAAGCCGGCCATTTGGCGCGCGGCCGATCTCTTGGGCGCCGAGGAGGAATGGATGCAGTCGACGCTTCATTCGGAGATCAACGCGCTGCCGGTGGAATTGCGGGTGAAGTCAATTTGCGTCGCGCCGCTGGCCAAACAGCGTCGGCTGCTGCGGGCCTGGTTGGAGCAGCGGGGAATTTCCGCCGGGTACGCCGAGGTGGAAGCCGTGCGGAGCTTGCTCGACCCCGATGCGGAGGGCCATCCCGCCAAGATTAACCTGCCTTTCGACCGTCACGTTCGTCGTCGCGCAGGGCGAATCTGGCTGGAATAATCGTTACCCGCGCACATCCGGCGCCGCGGCGCGCTTGGTCGCGACCATCACGCGGGCGCCTTCGATCTCTTCGATGTGCACCTCGACGCCCGTTTCGACGAAGCCGCCTTCGCTCACCACATCGACGATCGTGTCGCCGAACTGGGCCTTGCCCGCCGGACGCAGCGGGGTGCGGGTCACTCCGGTCATGCCGAGCCCGAGTCCGCTCAACACGCTGCCGGCCGCCACCAACGGCCCGGCCGATCCACCCTCCACGGCGGCGGCGAGCACGAAGCGGCGGTACATCGAAGTCTTGGGCAGCATGGACATGAGAATCGTGATGGCCAGCGCGGCGAACCCGAGCGCGAGTCCAAGATTGATAAGCGGAAGCGCGAGTTGATCGAGCGACGGCAGCAAGGGCTGGCTCGGATACCGATCCGCCATGGCGAGCACGATGGCGACGAGCATCAGGGCGGCGCCGACCACTGCGGGCAGGATGACGCCGGGGAAGAAGATCACCTCGACGAGGACGAGCATCACGCCGAGGAGGAAGAGGGCGATGGTCTCGAAGCCCGCGAGGCCGGCGAGGTAATGCCCGCCAAAAAACAAGGCGAAGAACATCACCGCCAGCACGCCCGGCAGCGTGGTGCCGGGCATCTTGAATTCAAGATACGCGCAGACAAGTCCACCGAGCAGGAAGAGCGGCGCCAGTGACGCGATGAACTGCGCCATTTTCTCGAAGCCGGTGGGCTCGAGCTTGATCAGCGGCGCGTCGATCTTCGCTTGTTTGGTCAAATCCGCGAGCGAGGTCGCAATCCCCTGCGCGAGCACGGGTTTGCCGTTGATCCAGCGCGCCGCGCTGTTGGCGCTGAGGCTCAGTAAAGTGCCCTTGGGGTTGATGATCTCATCGCCGATCTTCACCTCCTTCTCCTTGTTCATGAACGCCTCGGCGATGTCGGGATTGTGGCCCTGCTGCTCGGCGATGGAACGCGCACGGGCGGAGAAATACGATGTCACCTTTTCGCGCATGGTGTTCTCGAGATCCTGTCCGCCCCCGCTGACGGGCGCGGCCGCGCCAATCGTGCTGACCGGCGCCATCCAGATTTGTTTCGTCGCGATGCTGATGAGAGCGCCCGCGCTGCCCGCGTTTGTATTGATGAACGTGTAGGTCGGCACCTTCACGGACAGCAGGGCCTTTTGGATGTCGCTCGTGGCGGCGAGATCGCCGCCGTATGTGTCCATCTCAAGAATGACGGCTTTCGCGTTCGCGCGTTCGGCAAGCTTCAGCGCCCGGCGAAGGAAAATGTGGGTCGCCTTGGTAATTTCACCGGAGACTGGCAGCACGACGATGGTGTCGGGCCCGATCGCGCGTCGATCCCCGGACTGGGCGAATCCCGCGACGGGGAACAGCAGGGCGGCGGCGAAGAACGCCGCGAGAAACGGCGGGAGGAAGCGGGAGTTCATGGGCATGGCAGACAACGGCACCATAACATGCCCGATCCAAGCCGGGTCGGAAACGTCGAATCTCATCGGGGTGGACGTCGGTCAGCCGGAAGAATTGGGTTCAATTTTCGTTATAGATGGGTTTAGCCTTCCGCCATGCGCGCCCGTGCCTTTCTCCTCCTTCTCCTGCTGCTCGTCACTCGCGTTGGCCTGGCCGCCGACGCGCCGGTTTACCCGAATGCGACCGAGGGCGATTTCGCGATCAAGGACTATCAGTTTGCCAGCGGTGAGACGCTGCCGGAGGTGAAGCTGCATTACCGCACGTTCGGCGTCCCCACCCGCGACGCCCAGGGGCGCATCAACAACGCGGTGCTTCTGCTCCACGGCACCACTGGCAGCGGCGTGCAGTTTCTCTCGCCGACGCTCGCCGGCGAACTTTTCGGCCTGGGCCAGCCGATCGATACGACCAAGTTTTACGTCATCGTGCCCGACAGCATCGGACGCGGAAAATCCAGCCGGCCAAGCGAGGGACTCAGGATGAACTTTCCTCGCTATGGGTACACGGATGCCGCGGACCTGCAGTACCGGCTGGTAAGCGAGAAACTCGGGGTGACCCACCTGCGCTTGATTCTCGGCACGTCGATGGGCGGGATGCACGCCTGGGTGTGGGCGACGAAACGCCCGGGGTTCATGGACTCCGTGATGCCGGTCGCCTGTCAGCCCGCGCCGATCACGGGCAGGAACCTGCTCTGGCGCCGGATCATCGTGAATTCGATCAAATCGGATCCCGCCTGGGACCAGGGTAACTACCCGGCACAACCACATGGCTGGAGCGCGCTGCTGCCGGTGTTCCGGATGTTGATCGACAGCCCGCAGAATTTGGAAGAGACGATTCCGAACATCGAGAAGGCCGACAATTTCGTGGCGATTGCAATGGCCGACGCGGAAAGGACTTTTGACGCGAATGACATGCTCTACGCGCTCGATTCCTCGCGCGACTACGACCCGACGTCCGCGCTCGGCGAGGTGAAGGCGCGCGTGATCGCGGTGAATTTCTCGGATGACGAATTGAACCCGATCGTGCTGAAGTCGATGGAGCGCGAGATGTCGAAGGTGAAAAATGGCCGGGTGGCCATGATTACGTCCGGTCCGAAGTCCAAGGGCCACCAGAATCTCGGTCAGGCCGGGCTCTGGAAGCAGTATGTGGCCGAGTTGCTGCCGTAGGTGGAATGGGTGGAACGCTCGCGGCCGGAGTTTTCATTCTCGGAATGGCTGGGGCACGCTATGGTCGCCCCGATTGAAGGCGTGTTTTTTGAGTCTGGCTGGCATCGGTCCGCTGCTTGGCGGGATGCTGCTCGCCGCTGCGCTCGCGGCGACAGTGCGCGCCGGACCGACGCATGAGCCGTTGTGGTCTTTTGGGCTTGCTCCGGTCAATCCCAACCGAAGCAACCTCGTGCTGGGCGCCGATGGTTACTATTGGGGCACGACGCAATTCGGGGGCGCGCGTAACTTCGGCACCATCTTCAAAGTCAGGCCGGATGGAAGCGATTGGACAACCGTGCTGTCGTTCACCTCCACCGGCACGAGCGAACGCGGGGCGCAGCCGGTCGCGGGTCTGGTGCTCGGAAGCGACGGGAACTTCTACGGCACCACGTCGGCCGGTGGCACCGGAAACTTTGGCACGATCTTCAAGGTGACCACAGCGGGCGTGTTGACCACGCTGGTGGAATTCACCGGCACCGCCGGACTCAACCGCGGAGCCAAACCAAACGCGCGACTGCTCGAGGTGGGGGCCGGGATCTTCTACGGCACGGCCTCTAGCGGGGGTCCCAATCAGTATGGCACGGTCTTCAAGGTGACCTCGGCGGGAGTGCTGACAACGCTGCTGGATTTCACGTTCGGGGGGGCGAACAATCGGGGCCGCAATCCGCAGGCGGACCTCGTGCTGGGCAGCGATGGCTTGCTCTATGGATCAACCCAGCGCGGCGGGATTGGCGATATTGGAACGATCTTCAAGGTCACGACGGCAGGCGTCCTCACGACGCTGGCGGAATTTTCCGGCAACACCGGGACAACCCTGGGCGGCAATCCGTTTGGGAGACTGGAGCAGGCCATGGACACGAACTTCTATGGAACCACGTCCAGCGGCGGCGCCAGCGGTGCGGGCACGATTTTCAAGGTGACTTCCGCCGGGGTCCTCACCACGCTGGTGGAATTCACCGGCAATGGCGTCAGCAACAAGGGTTCATCCCCGCAGGCCGGACTCCTGGAGGCGAGCGACGGCACCTTTTATGGTGTGACTTCGACCGGCGGGAGCACCGGATTTGGCACGCTCTTCAATCTCACCACGGCCGGCTCGCTTACCACGCTAATCGAGTTTACCGCGAATGGCGTCGGTAACCGGGGGGCGAATCCGCAGTCGCGCCTGGCCAGGGCCGGCGATGGCAGCCTGTACGGCACGACCAACGCCGGAGGGGCAAACAGCAGCGGCACGGTGTTCAGTTTTGTGTCCGGGATCTTGACGACGCTGGCAGACTTTACCGATGGCGCCGCCACCAATCGCGGCATTCAGCCGATCGCGGGCTTGGTGCAGGGCGCGGATGGCAGCTTTTATGGCACCACCTACGACGGTGGCGCGAACAGCCTGGGCACCCTCTTCAAGGTGAGCCCGGCCGGAGT
>JANMQT010000286.1:0-16206 GCA_031370675.1 Verrucomicrobiota bacterium | reverse complement strand
TCCGTGTTCGGAATGTAGGTCGTCGTGCCGTCGAGATTGGTCGGCAGGAGATCGTTGGCGTTGACGATTGCGAGTGAGCCAGGCCCGAGCCGGGCGGCGAGGCGCCGGCGGTTAGCGGCGAAGAGCTTGGCGGGGATGGGAGTGTGGCGCATGGATAAGAGCGGAAGGTCGAGCATCGAGGGTCGAGGGCCAGCCGTCGCCGGTCAACGCGGAAATCCAGCTTCGTAACCGCCTCCCCATCGTCCCGTCGGCCAGCAAATCTTGGGATATTTGAAATGGCAAAGGGTGAACGCGAAGGGCAAACGGAAGATGCCCACGACCCGGGCGATAGAGTCGCTCGGGCGTGCTCCCTTCTTACTTTCTCCTTGTTCCCTGTACCGTTTCTTCACCGCGGCTGGACAAGGCGGGCGCGGACCAGGGCGGGTTGAAATTTCATGGGGACGGAGCCGTTGGCCAGCACGGCCTCATGATACCGGCCAAGCTCGAACTTTTCGCCCAGCTCGCGCTGGATTTGCTGGCGCAGACGGTAATGCGCCATGCGGCCGACAAAATATGTGCTGAGCTGCACCGAGCTTTGCTTGGCGCGGATGAGCTTCAGTCGTGCCTCGCCGTCGGATTGAAAGGCGCCCTCGGTCAAGAAGCGCAGCGCCTCCTCGTCAGTCATCGAGGCGCAGTGCATCTTGTAGTCGAGAATCGCGTTGGCCACGGCGCGGAGATAGAACTTGAGCTGATTCAAGCGCAGCGCGAGGTCGCCGTCGCCGTAGCCCTGATCGAGCATCATTTGTTCGGTGTACACCGCCCAACCCTCGATGAAGGCGCCTGAGCCCAGCATGCGCCGGATGAGCGACGGGCTCCGATTGGAATACTCGAGCTGGACGTAATGTCCCGGGTAGGCCTCGTGGATGGTCAGGATCTGCAACATGTGCCGGTTGTATTCCTCGAGAAAGCTGCGCACGCGCGCCGCGTCCCAATCCGACGGCGGCGGGCTGACCGCGTAGGTGCTCGGGCCAGCCGGGTCGAGCGGCAGGGCCGACTCGAGATAGGCGAGGGAATTGCCGCGCTTGAATTCGGGCATCTCGAGGACCTGGCAGCGATCCGGTGCCGGCAGGCGCAGGATGTCGCGCTCGCGGATAAAGGTCTTGATCTTATCCACCGTGGCGCGCGCGTCGGCCAGCAGCGCGCTTGGGTCGCCGTGTTCCTGGCTGACGGCTTGGATGACCTGCGCGATCGTGAAACGCCGGCCGGCGTCATCATCCGGCGGCAGCACCTTGCCCGGAAAATACCGGCTCCAGAGTTGTCGTGCGATCACGTACATGTCGCGGTTCACTCGCCCGAATTCCTCCTCCGCCTCGGCCAGCACCTGGTCGGCGGTGAGCCCGGCGGCCATTTCCAATTCAAGCTTGCGGGCGAAGCGCTCCTTGCCCAAACGCCAGTCGCCGGTTGCGCGGGCGAGCAGATCGGTCTCGAGGAATTTCTGGTAGTCCTTCAACCCCGCCACCACCGGACCCGCCGCCTGGCGCAAGGCGGGAAGCTGCGGGGTGTCGCCCACCAGCTCGAAGATTCCCTTCTCGTAGAACCCAATCGAACCGCGGTTCTGCTTGATGGCAGTTTCCAGGATCGGCCGTGGCGGATGACGGAGCGTTTCCTTCGCGCTGGCGACCACGCGCGGAATCTGCGCGAGGCGGGCGATGGCGTTCTTGATGTTCGTTTCCTTTGGCAGCGTGGATTGCGTTAGGAGCGAGAAAACGCTGTCACTGATGTAGCTGCCCCAAACCCTGGGATCTTCCTCGAACGGCTTGGTGTTTTCCGTGAGCCAGATGCCGCGGATAAGATCGTCGCGGAAAAGCTCGTAGTCGACCCGCCCGTCGGGAGATAATTCCGTCACGGGAATTTCCTTGGCCAGCGATTGCAGCCGCGCGCGATCGAGCGCCAGCCACGCCGCGCGCGCCTTGGGCGACAAATCGTCCAGCTTATCGTCAAAACGATGATCCCCGGACAGCGTTGCATTGAGGGGCTGAAGCTGAAACGAAGCGTCGAGATGCGCCTGGAACATCGCCGCCAGCTTGGCGTCGGCATTCTGCGCGCGCAGTGGGGCGGTGAGGGCTAAGGTCACGGTGAGGCAAAGGAACGAGGGGAGGTGGCGCATGGAGGAAATGGAACAAGGAGGGGGGAACAAGGAGGAAGGCCGACGAGGAAGAAAGGTGAGTTGAAACGTGGGAGACCGTCACGCAGGTCCGAGTTTTGACAATCTTCTTCCTTTCTCCTTGTTCTTGCTCCTTTTCGTCCGCCGTCAGGCGATCTCGACGACTGGGGGACCGAGGATGTTCATGCGCGGCGTAATCCCGAGTCCGGGCGCGGTTGAGGCGGCCATGCGACCCTTCACGCGCTGCGGCGCGCCCTCGGCCGTGGACACCGTGACGTAACTGTTGAAATCCGTGGCCGTGAAACGGAATGCCTCCGGGGTGCTGTGTGCAAGATGCGCGATGGCTGCGGTCGTGATGTCGCCGCCCCACGAATCTTCCAAAGTCATGGCGATACCCATGCTCACGCAGAGATCGCGCGCCTGCCGGATCCGGGTCAGGCCGCCAAGCTTGCTGATTTTCAAATTCACCACGTCCATCGCCAAATCGGCGCGCGCGCGGAGCAGCACGTCGAGGCTGTCAATGTTCTCGTCGAGCACGAACGGATGGTCCGTGTGGCGTCGCACGCTCAGGCATTCCTCGTAGGTGAGGCACGGCTGCTCGATATAGACGTCCACGTCGCGCACGCCGCGCACGACGCGCATGGCCTCATGTTGCGTCCAGCCCGTGTTCGCGTCGGCGACGAGGCGATCACCCGGCTGTAGCTGCACAGCCACGGCCTTGATCCGCGCGATGTCGACGTCGGGGTCGCCGCCGACCTTGAGCTGGAAACGGGTGTAGCCTTCCGCGCGATATGCCGCGACACGGCGGGCCATGTCCCCGGGCGACTCCTGGGAAATGGCGCGGTAGAGCGTGACGTCGTCCCCGAAGCGCCCGCCGAGCAACTCGCACACCGGCAGGCCCGTGGCCTGGCCGAGGATATCCCAGCAGGCGATGTCGATCCCGCTCTTCACGTAGGGGTGGCCTTTGAGCGCGTCATCCATCTTTCGGTTCAACCGGCTGAGTTGGCGCGGGTCCTCGCCGAGCAGATGCGGCCCGAGCTCGCGCAAGCCTGCGCGCACGCCTTCCGCGTAGGCGGGCAGATAAAACGGTCCGAGCGGACAGACTTCGCCGTGACCGACGATGCCGGCGTCGGTCTCCACCCGAACGATAGTGCTGTCGAAAACCGTGACCGATTTTCCGCCCGACCATTTGTAGGTCGTCTCGTGGAGGGGGAGTTCGACGCGATAGGCGAGGAGGCGCGTAATCTTCATGGGCACCACCCGGAGTAGGGTTCGCCTCAAAAAACTCAAGACGAAACTCGAAAGCAAAAAAGGGAGAAAAGCGAGGTCCGAGGAACCACGAGTGAACGCGAATCAACACGAGCAGACGGGCTGAAGGAACCGCGGAGAGACGCAGATTCTCGCAGATTTGCAGGAATGGAGAACCATTCGGCAGAGGAACCACGAAACTACGGTCGATTTCCTTCGGACCATGCTGGCTCTCGACGCACGACTTTTTGACTTTCGACCGTGCGCTTGCCGGCGGAGGGACTCGAACCCACACATCTTTAGAGGATAACGGATTTTGAGTCCGCCGCGTCTGCCATTCCGCCACGCCGGCTTGGTGTGACCCGGCAATGTTTCCTCGGCGCGATGCGACGCGCAAGCGGGAATCGCGTCTCCAGGGCGAGCGCTGCGGACGGGCGGGGTGGGGCTCAGCGCAACGAGAGCGGTTTGCTGAACAATTCGTTCAGCACGATCGCGCGCCGAGCGGAACCCGGTGAGGTGATCAATTCGAGGGCGATCGCCGCCGCCGGAGAGCGATCGCGCCGGCTCTCCGGACGGAGCGAGGGAGCGGAGATTGACATCGAAGCATACATCTCCGCCGGCGAGACGGGCGAAGCGGGCGCGAGCGGCCCGGCGCCGACCGAAATCGACTCCGCCGCCGCCGGCATGAAGTCGGGTCGCACGTGGGGCGGCGGCTCCGGCGCGCGCTTGAATTTTGGTTTAGACTGAATGGGCGGGGGCAGTGCACTCGAACCGTGTTTCGGAACCGGTGGCGGCGTTTTGGGCGTGACGGGTGCGGGCGGCAGCGAGTCGCTGGGAAGCCCCAGCGCTTCAAAAAACTTCCGCATCTTCTCCTCGTCCGGGTTCCGCGCCGGCGCCGCTCTCGGACGGAACACGACCGGCGGCGGGTTGGACTGCGCGTCTGGTTCAGCGGCATCGCCTCCCGCCCGTTTCTTCAGAACCCACTTCACGATCACGGAGACGATGACCAGTGCGGTGAGGACGAGTGGGTCCATCGGTGAGGTTCCGGCCGGGTGGGGCGCGCTGTGACGGGGTAAGGCGGCCTATCTTCCGGGCGCGCTGGGCGACCCGGGGCCGGTGGTGGGATTGCCGGTGCCGGCAATGGCGGTGCGCATCTGGGTGTCGGACTCCATGTTTTTCATCTTCATGTAATCCATGATGCCGAGGTTGCCGTTCATGAAGGCGTGCGCCATGGCGAGCGGGACCTGCGCCTCGGCCTCGACGACGCGCGCGCGCATCTCCGCGACGCGGGCGTTCATCTCCTGTTCTAGCGCGACGGCGGCGGCGCGGCGCACCTCCGCCTTGGCCTGAGCCACGCGCTTGTCAGCCTCGGCCTGCTCGGCCTGGAGCTTCGCGCCGATGTTTTCGCCGACGTCCACCTCGGCGATGTCGATCGAGAGAATTTCAAACGCCGTGCCGCTGTCTAGCCCGCTGCTCAGGACGTGCTTGGAGATCCCGGCGGGATTTTCGAGCACGTCCTTGTAGGAGTTCGAAAGGCCAATGCTCGTGACGATGCCCTCGCCGACGCGCGCGATGATCGTTTCCTCCGTAGCGCCGCCGACAAAGCGATCGAGGTTCGAGCGCACGGTTACTCGAGCGCGGGCCTTCACTGCAATGCCGTCCTTGGCCACGGCGTCGATGACGGTCTTGCCCGTGCTGGGATTCGGGCAGTCGATCACCTTGGGGTTGATGCTGGTGCGGACGGCCTCGAGCACGGTCTTGCCGGTGCCCTTGGTCGCGAGGTCGATGGCGCAGGCGCGGTTGAAATCGAGGTGAATCTCGGCCTTGGATGCGGCGATGAGCGCGAGCACCGTCTGCTCGACATTGCCGCCGGCGAGGTAATGCGCCTCGAGTGGATCTGGCGGGAGCGCGATGCCGGCCTTCATGGCAGTGATGCGATTGTCCACGATGAGGCCGACTGGCACGCCGCGCAGCCGCATGGCGAGCATGTTGAGCACGCCCACCGGGGCGTTGGCGAGGCGCGCGCGAACCCAGAGGCCGATGAAATTGAAGAAGACACCGATCAGGATGAGCAGGAGGATCGAGGCGACGATGACGCCGCCGACGATGAGAAAACTTGGAAGATTCATAAGCAGGAGTGATTCTGCCAAGGGGGAGACGAAGGCGCGAGGCAATTGTGCATCTGGCATGCGCGCCCGCCGCCTTTGTACTCAAGACTCGTCAGGTGGCGCGAGGCGCGCTACCTTTCCCTGATGTCTCCCGGGGCCGCCGCCGAAGTTTCCTCCGCGCCGTCGGCCGATTGTCCCCATGCGCTGCGGCGCACGCTGGATCTGTACAAGGGCCTGGTCGAAGTCGCGACGCTGATCAACGGCATCACGGATTACAATGGCCTGCTGACCGCCATCATGGACGTGGCGCGCCGCGTCATCGGGGCCGAGGCCAGTTCCTTGATCCTGCTCAACACCGCGACCAACCAATTGGAGATGGTGGTTGCGCGCGACGCGAGGGGCGACGTGGTCACGTCGAAGCCAACCGTCCCGCGGCAGGGGAGCATTGCGGGCTGGGTATTCGAGAACGCGCAAAGCCTGGTGGTGCCGGACGCGTACCAGGATTCGCGTTTCTTCAGCGGGATGGATTTGAAAACGGGGTTCCGGACGAAATCCATTCTCTGCGTGCCGCTGCGCCACGAGGGCGCGTTGATTGGCGTGCTACAGGTGGTCAATGCGCTTGGCAAGGATTCCTTCGACGAACGCGACCGCGAGGCCTTCGAGGCCTACGCACAACTGGCCACCACGGCGATCGAGAAGCTGCGCTTGCTCGAGGAGGAAAAGCGCCAGGTGCGCTTCGAGCGTGAGTTGGGCATCGCCACGGAAATCCAAAACAGCTTTCTACCGCGCACGTTGCCGCATCGGTCCGATCTCGCATTTGCGGCGGCGTACCATCCGGCGCGCGAAGTGGGCGGCGATTTCTACGACGTCTTTGAGCTGGGTCCGGACGAGGTCTATTTTGTGATCGGCGACGTGGCAGGCAAGGGCGTGCCGGCGGCGTTGATGATGGCGCAATCGCTGAGTTTGCTGCGATTGATCGTGACACTGGGCCTGGACCCCGGTGAGGCAATCGCGCGCTGGAACACGGCGCTTTGCGAGCGCACGGTGCGCGGCCTTTTTGTCACCGCCGCGCTGGGACGCATCACACCGTCGTTGCGCTGCGTGGAGATCGCGTGCGCGGGTCATTGCCTGCCGATCCTGGTGCGGGCCGACGGCCAGGCTTTCGAACCGACGGTCAGCGCGTGCGCGCCGCTGGGCATCGTGTCGGGGTTGAAATTCGCCACCACGACGCTCGAGCTTGAGGCGGGAGGCTGGCTGGCGTTCTACACCGATGGGTTAAGCGAAAGTCACCGGCCGGGTGGCGAGATGCTGGGGTCGGAGGCCCTGATCGCGACCTTGCGGCGCAAGATCTGGCACCCTTATGAGATCGTGACGGCGCTCGAGATGACGGAGGCGATGCATCGCGGCGACGGACCGCCGCATGACGATCTGACGTTGCTGGCGTTTGGATTTCCCGCGCCTTTGCCGAGTCTGCCGGGCGACACGTCGCTCGACGGGGTGCCGGTGTCCGACGCCGGCTTGAACGATCCGCGCTTCATGCGGTTGCATCTTTCCTTTGCGAGCGATCCACGGGAACTCGGCGAGGTCCGGCGGTTCGTGCGCTCCTTCCTCGAGGAATGCGGCGAAGAGATTGCGGCCGACCACGACCTGCTGGTGCTGGGAGTCGATGAAGCCTGCACGAATGTCATCCGCCACGCGTACCAGGGGGCGACCGGCAAGCCGATTCAACTGCATCTTGAGGCGGACGAGCTGGAGCTGCGCTTTCGGCTGCGCGATTTTGCCGGACCACTGCAGATGGACAAGCTGCAGAGCCGCGAGCTCGACGAGGTGCGGCCGGGTGGCTTGGGGCTCCACTTGATGAAGCGCGTTTTTGACAACGTGGAATTCAAATGTCTCGGCGACGGCACCGAGCTGACCTTGAGCCGGCGGCGTTCCTCGCCGGTTCAGCAATCGATCGCCGAGCCCAGCGCGGTCGAATAGAGCGTGCGACGCGTCACTTCGCGCCCGGCCGCGCGAAGCGCATAGGCATATGCCTGGAGCTGGGGAGCGTAGGTGTCACGCAAGCGCGCGAGCAACTCCCCGGCCGATTCATTTTCGCGCTGCCGGTCTGTCTTCCAGTCCACGATCCAGGCGGTCCCGTCGGCGCGGACGACGAGGAGATCGAGGATGCCCTCGATCCAGATGGGAGGGTCGCCGGCGATCGCATGAGCGAACGGAATCTCCGGCTGGAAAAGCGCGCCGCTGGCGACGATCTGACCGCACGCTTCCGAGGAAGCGAATGTTTTGAGTTCGGCCAGCGCGCGCTCGCGCCAAAGTTCATGCTTGGGAATCGCCTGGCTGATTGACTTCACAAAGTTGCTGCGCTTCTCCCCGTCGCCGCCCCAGGGAAATTGCTGCAGCACGTCGTGCCACAAGGTGCCGTACTCCTTTCCACCGACGCCGAGCAGCGGAACGAAATCGGCATTGAGCGGGTCGGCGAGAGGCGTCGCAGGGTCTTCGTTGGCGCGCTCAATTGCAGCGTCTGTGTGCGCGAGGCGGGAGGGCGTTTGCGCCTGCGGGATCTGCTGGGAGATTTGAGCCGCGGCGGCGAAATTGGCGGGATCCGTCTCAACGAGGGCTGACTCGGGTTCCGGTTTGGTCAAGACGCGTGACGGACGGCTTTCTCCTGGCGGCGGGGCGGCGACAAAGCCGCGGGGTGGCGCGGCGACATCCCAATTGACCAAGCCGGCGAAATCGGCCCGAGGTGATCGGGATCCGACGCTCACGTACAAGGCCGATGAATCCGGCACGACCAGGAAATTCTTCGCTCGCGTCATCGTTACGTACAAGAAGCGCTGCCACTCGGCGGCGTTGGTGGCGCGCTCCTCGCCCTTGTCCGCCGAATCCTTTTCGGCATGCAATTGGACCTCGGGTTGGCCCCTGCTGGCCTGCGCCAATCGCGGAAAGGATTCCGCCTTCCCGCCCTTCCTGAGGGGACGGCCAAAACCCAGCAGCAGCACGACGGGCCATTCGAGCCCCTTGGCTTTTTGGCAGGTCAGAAACGTGACGGCGTTCACGCTGTCGGTTACCTCGGCGGGAGGCTGCGAAAGCGACGCCACCAGCGCGCGGACCCACGCGCGCGTCGACATCCCCGCGCACTCAGCGTCGAGGGCCTGCGCGCGCAGCAGATGAAGATGGTCGGTCGCATAGCCAAGCGCGCTCAATCGGGCTTCCAAGCGACAGGTCACGAGGGCGGCGTCGAAAAGCTTGGCCGCCGAGAAGCCATCCTGCGCCATTAAGTGGCGCAGATCGTGCAGGCCTTGGAGTGCGTCGATCAAACGCGCGGAATTGCCCGTGGCTATTTTGGGAATCTCGGGCCAGAACGAAAGTCCGCCGGATAGATGTTGAGCAGCGAGTTCAGGGTCGGAGACGCCGAAAAGTTCGCGCAAGACACCGAGCAGCTCGAAGCGATCCTGGGGCTCCACCAGAACATGGAGGAGGGCGACGGGCCAGCTCATCGCGGGCGACTCCAACTGGGATTGGTTGGAGGAAAGTTCCCGCACGGGAATCTGGAAGTCGCGCGTCCACAATTGCGCGGCGGCCGTGAGCCATTTCCGCCGCGGGGCGATCACGGCGAGATCGGACCAGCAATCCGCGCCGAAGGCGGCGGGACCGCGCTGCTGCAGCCAGCGACCGACGGATCCGGCCTCGTGAAGAAACTTCGGCTCAACCTTCGCCGCTTCCGGCGGAGGTTCTGGAACCGGCAGTCGCCAGACGGCGCCGAGCGGTGCCTCCGGTCGCGGCTTTAGTACACGGAATTCCACGTTCTCCTGCCGCTTGAGCCCTTCGGCGAACACTTGATTGACGGCGTCCACGACCGTAACCGCACAGCGCATGGTCACGTCAAAGGTGAGCAACCCACCGCCGCGGCCCTCGTGGAATGCGTTCACGTACCGCCGGTAGTCCGCGGGATCGGCGCGATCGCCATAGATCGACTGCTGTTCGTCACCGACAAACGAGAATCGGCCTGGTTCCGGGCCGTCGCCATCATCCGGCCAGGTGCCGCGGGGTGCATCGAGCGGTCGGGTGATCTCCGTCAGGATTTCAAACATGGCGCGGTCGGTGTCCTGGGCCTCGTCGAGAATGACGAGCCAGCCGCGCGCCCGCATCTCGCGCAAAATCTCGGGATCATCGAGGAGACGCCGCGCGCATTGGATCTGGTCCGCGTAACTCAAGCGACCGCGGGCAAAGCGGTGTTCCCGGAAGCGCGCGGCCATGTCGGCTGCGACCTGCAGCGACGACCGCGAGATCCATTGCCGCAGCGCAGCAAGGCAGCCGTGGAAAGTCGCGGCGAATTCCTTGCTGCCGCACGTGAGAGCGGGCAGGGGGGCAAAGGCACCGGGCACCATTAGATCTTCGAGCCACGCGTGGAAGGCCTCGAAATCCCGTTCTGCGGCCGCGCGGCTCTTGGCATTCGCGACCGCGGCAGGATCGAGTGCAGCCGGATTGGGCGCAGCTGGGTAGGAGCCCGCGGCGGGGCGGTGGCGAACCGCGTCGAGATCCGCCGTGGCCAGCCCGCGCGCGAGACGCAGCAGTTCAGGGAATGCCAGATGCCGCAGCAACTCGCCGGGCACGGGGAGATCGTCGAGCGCACCGCTCTGCGTGAACCGCTCCCATTCCTCATCGAGCTCCCGATCCTCGACCAGCTCCGGCTTGCCCGGTAATCCAAGCCGGCCGCCAAAGTCTCGAATCAGCTTCAGGCAAAAACCGTGGATGGTTCCGAAGAATGCGCCGCGCAAATCCCGAAGTAATTCCTGCCGACGAAGCGAGGAGACGCCGTTGTTCGCGAGCGGAGCCCCGGGACCCGGCTTGCGGCGCAATAGTTCGTGGAGCGTGCGCGTGCGCAATTCCTCGGCGGCGAGCACGGTGTACGTGACGACGACGAGTTTCGAGAGCAATCGCGGATCGGAGCCGCGCTTGGCGGCGAGGCTGGCGATCCGCTGCGTGATGGCGGTCGTCTTGCCCGCCCCCGCCCCGGCACAGACGCAAAAATTGAGATCGGTCTCGTCGATGAAGCGCTGACGCGCCTCCTGGTCCGCCGGCGGAAGCGGAGAGGATTTATTCATCGACTTCCTCCTCGCTTTCGACGGTTGAAGCACCGAGGCCCGAGACGAGGGCTTTCTGCTTGAGGACTGCGACCGATACCGGAATGGTTGCGATGGGCAGCGTTTCGCAGCGCCCGTCGACACCCGCCACGAGCGGACCGAGCTGGCCGAAAAGCAGCTCCCGTTGCCGCATCGCAAGTTGGGTGAGGAGATCTTCAAACCGCGAACGATCGGCTTCGCCGACCAGCGCGTCCTGGATCGGGCCGCCGGCGCTGACCAGCCCGACGCGAGGATGCGGGAGTCCATTTGCGAGGGCCAGCCACAGGTACGCCACCAACGGCAGGTGCCCTCCATCGATGCCGACCGATTCCGGCTTCACCGGCTTGGGTTTGTCGTTGCTCTTGTAATCGAGCACGACCGTCTCGGTCTCGCCGAGCAGGCACAGATCAACGCGACCATGAATCGAAAGCGGGGGCGACTTGGTGACCGGCAGCGCAGCCTCGAGCGCGCGTTCGGTGGTGATGAGAAAACTGCGGTCAGCAAGCGGAGACGCGAGCAGCGCCGTGGTCCATCGGCGCGCGACACGTTCGGCCTGGCCAAAGACACTCTTCCACCAAGCGGTCGGTGCGACGTTGTCCGCCTGATGAAGTTGCCGCGACAGTTCGCGTTCCGAGATGATGCGCTGCGCTGCAATGCCCTGAAGCAGCGCAGCGTGGAGGAGCGACTTGTTCAACCTTTGCTCGAAATCCCCGTCGGGCGCCAACAGCCGGTGCATCCAGCGGTGGGCAATCGTGCCGATAATCTTGCGCTCCTCCCGCGTGAAGAGGGATTCTGCGTCGCGCTGTGAAGTCGCAGCGAAGACCAGCTTGTAGGCAAGCTCCGCCGGTGTCGCCATGAGCGTTTCCAGCGTGCGAGCCGCGAAGGAGCGAAGCGCTTTCGGGGGATTGGCGAGTGGGCCGAAGCGCAGAAAGTAATCGTCGAATGGAACCCGCGGATCGTGCCGGCTGTTTCGCACGGCCACCAGATGAGACGCCTCATCGTTCGAGAGCAGCGCGGTCGGCCGCAACGTCCGACGCCGGGCCGCGTTCCAGGTGTCCAACGCGCTCGGCGATGTTTCGATCAGGCTGCGCAGCGCCCATTCGTTGGGATGGGCGGTGCGATGCGGCGACTCCGCCAGCGCGCCGGACGCCGCAAACCAAAACGGTCCATCGCAGTTCTCGAGCAACGCGAGGAAGCACGTTTCGTCGATGCCAGCGCGGTCGGACGCGGTTAGCAAAAGTGGTTGGCCGGGCTTGCGCCGCGCGTTGAGCGCTCTCCGGACCTGATCGACCAGGAACGGGTTTTCCACCACGGGAAACGGCCAGACCTCGTCATTGGCATCAGCCAGAATCACGGCCTGCCAGGTCTGTGTGGCTGCATCCACCAGGGTGGCGAGAACCACGCGCGCGTGCCTTGCATTTGCCGCGCCGCCGGCTTGCGCGGTCGGAATCGCATTCAATGCCTCGTTGATGAATTCCAACCACTGAGCGCCGGCCACAAGTTCGTCCGGTCGAAACCACCGCTCAAGTGACGGCCAGACGGGATCCAACAGGCGGTGGATTTTTTCGACCACCAGGGTCGGTAGCCGGAGCGCGCGAATGGAACGAACGAACTGGTCGCGCCGAATGGACAGGTTTTCTGCCTTTTGCCAGTCAGCCAGCCCGGCGACGATCTCCGCAAAGGGGGGATCCGCGGCGAGGTGCCGCGCCAACCCGCTTTGCAAACGATCGAAAGCGCGCGGGAGGAGATCTGAGGCGGCTTCGTGCCATGAATCGCTCACGCCCTCGCCGCGCACCGCCAGCAATCGGAGAAAGGCGGCGGCGGAGCAGCCCTCGCGATGGTAGTCAACCAGCGCACGCAGCAAGCGGGCCTCCCAGACCGGTTCGGGACGCTCGCCGATGCCATTCTCGTGCCTAATGCCGAATTCGGTCAGACGACGACCCAGGGCCACGGAAGTGGCATTGCGCGTGGGCAGGACCACGACGAGTCGATGGTCATGATCCGTGCTGTGATCCGTCAACCAGCGGGCGATCGTTCCAGCGACGAGTTCGATTTGATCACTCCAGGTCCTGCCAACGAGCAGACCTGGGACTTCCGCCGGCGTCGTGGCAAGGTCCACGCCTTCCAGCCGGCCCGCGAGCGTGGCGAATCGCGGTTCGGACCACGCTGCGCAAGGATAGTCGGTGGTCGCGAACACCTCCGAAAACCAATGCACCCATCCTTGCTGGACCTCCTCGTTGGCGAAGCGCGGAAGCGGAACGAAACAAGTTGCGGAGGACGACGTCGCAATGGCAGCCGCCAATAAATCGCAGCGGCCGAAACACGATGCCTCCCAGCCGAGGATCGCGACGCGAAGATCCGCGCGCTTCGCTGCAGCAGTCGCACGCTCCCGCAAACGTCGATCGACACCGACGAGCCATTCAACCGCTTCGTTGCGAAGGCGTCTGGCGAAGGGGCGAAGCGGCCTGGGCACAAAGCGGGCGAACTCCGCGGCGTTCTCGAGCCAGCCAGCGGCGTCGAGATCTTCCAACGCGCGCAACCATTCATCCGGCTGCTGTTGGATCGCGACGCAATCTCGATCCTCCGGAACCGACCCGGCGAGCGAACGCGCCACGAGCGTCAGCGCTTCATGTTCGCTGCCCGGGAGCGGCTCACCCAGCCTGAGGCACAATTCGCGACGAAGCGTCGAGGCTGGCAGGAAATGGAGTCCGACCAGCGGCACCCCGGCGCGCAGCAGCCTCGCTTTCATCCATGCGGCCTGGCCGCGGGTCGCGCAGACGAGCCACGACCGTGCGCCCGTCGTCAGCGCCGCGTCGGTGGCCCCGCGGCACCACGCTTCAAGGCCGTCCGTCCACGCATCCTCCAGATGGGCGTAGGATCGGAGGGCGACGGGCATGGCGCGGGATGTCACCGGCGCCCGCGAAGATTCCTTTCAACGACGCACCGGTGCGCGGAGCATAGCCGCCGCACCGGCATTTCCAAGCCTTCGCCGAAGCTGAGGATCAGCGGCCCAACCACCACTCGCGCAGGTGCGTGCCGAGCGACTTGATACTCGGAAGATCGTCCACCACGCCGCGAATCGCGTCAGTGGAGCGCGAAATCCCGCTGGTGAGTCCGCTGCGCGCATTGGTGGCGAACGGCTCGACATAATCCCGGAGCTGATCCGAGGCGTCACGGAACTGATCGGAGGCGCGACGAAAGAATTCCGCAGCCCGGCCTGACGGGGTCGTGTCGCGTGTGAGAAGGCGTATAACCACGCCGGCGGCGACACCGATGGCGACGGCGGTGACGATGACCGGGACGGGGTTGGCCCGAACGCTGGCCTCGACCCGCCGGGTGAAGGTGGCCTCTTCGGGATAGAGCATTTCGCTGGCGGAGGCGTTGTCGGGAAGAGAAGAGGTGTCGATTTGGTTCATAACGTGCAGAGGGAGAGGATTAGAGGATTTCACGATGTTTGACTTTTTCCCAGATTTTGATGCCGCCGAGGACGATCAGTGCTGGCCGGAGCAGTGCAAAACCGACTCGAGCCAGCCCGCCGATGAGGCGCCCAACCGGCGCGGATTGCAGGACGAACCCCGACCCGACGGCGATGGCGAGCGAGCGCGTCGGATTCCCGCGAATATACACCCTGGCATCATGGATCAGCCCCTCAGCGAACGGCCGGGGGACGTCGCCCGCCCTGGGGGTGGCTTCAGCAGTGCTTTGCTTCATCTTTGAATATCGCATTTGCCGGGGGTTTTGCGTCTAAAATCCGCAGTTTTTCTCACTCGCGGAGTGGCGGCCGCCGGCTTCTCCGATACTTCCCCTTCGCCGCTACCCGAGCTTATAGTGGTCCCATGCCTCGTCGACCCGCGCGCGCGCGCCTTTGGATTCTTTGCGTCGGACTGTGGGCACCGGCTCTCCTGGCCCAGACGGTGACCGTGACGGTGGACGTGACCCAGGACCGGCAGCCAATTTCACCGCTGATCTACGGAATCAATTACCTCACCGATCCGTTTGGCACGGTCTCGAGTGCGACCATCCGCAATCTAAATGCGAGCTTAGTGCGCAACGGCGGGAATCTGGCGACGCGTTACCACTGGCAGCTCAACGTCGAAAACCACGGTCAGGATTTTTACTTCGAGAGCCTGCCCGCCGACGGCTCCGCCAGCAACGATCAGCGCGAGAGCGATCTCTTCATCTCGACCACGCGCAACGGTGGTGCGGAGCCGACCGTGACAATTCCGACGATTGACTGGCTGTCCAAGCTGGGACCGGGCGGCGCCAAGCTCGCGAGTTTTTCGATCGCGAAATACGGAGCGCAACTGGGCAATGATGCAAATTTCTTCGCGGATGCCGGAAATGGACTCTTCGATGGGGGCGGCGGATTCACACGCAAGATCATCTCCAACCTAAAATCCGATTCGAGTGCGCCGAACTCGCTCACGCTGCAGATGGGGTTTGTGGATTATCTGCAGGCGCATCCGTCGGGCTTTGCCGCGCTGCGGTATTTCACCATGGACAACGAGCCGGACCTCTGGGCCGATACGCATCGCGATGTCGTCCGGCCCGATGGCGGCGGACCGAATGGTACCCTCAATCCGGTGAATGAGGGCGACACGTCGACCGCTTCGGTGACCCGCCTGGTAAACTTCGCGCGAATGGTCAAGCAGCGTGCGCCCGGCGCGATCGTGCTGGCGCCCGAAACGTCGTCCTGGTTCGGCTACCTCGTCAGTGCGTTTGACCGGCAATACGCCAACAATCGGTACGGCAATGGCGATCCGAATGCCTTCAGCACCTTTCCTCTGGACGGCGATCAGGCCGGCGGCTATCGCACGACCAGCGCCGCGAATCCGGATGGATTCTATCTCCCGTGGTTGCTGGGCCAACTGGCGGCCGTGGCGCCCATCGAGGGCCGGCTCGTCGATTACTTCACGCTGCATTACTATCCGCAGACGGTGTCACTGAATGCCGACGCATCGGCCGCCACGCGGACGCTGCGGAACCGCTCGACGCGGTCCTTGTGGGATCCCAGCTACGTGGACGAACAAGCCGTGGGCGTGCCCTCCTACATCGACACGCAAATCCGGCTCATCCCGCGCATGAAAGTATGGGTGTCGCGCAATGATCCCGGCATGAAGATCGGCATCACGGAATACAACTGGGGCGCGGATGATGACATCAACGGCGGAACAACGCTGGCGGATGTGCTTGGAATCTTCGGTCGCGAGGGCCTGGACCTGGCGACGGTGTTTCCGACGCCCAACGCGTTCGCTGCTTCCGGCTTCAAGATGTTCCGCAATTATGACGGGGCCCATGCAACTTTCGGCGACACGCGAGTCCGGCTGACGCCGATTCCAGATCCGAACATTTTCGGTTTTTACGCGGCGCAGCGCGTCAGCGACGGCCGGCTGACGCTCATGCTGATCAACAAGGAGACCAGCGCCCGAAATGCGCAGGTGAATCTGGCAGTGTTTGTCGCAACCGGAACGGCGGAACTGTGGCGGTTGACCAGCGCGAACACCGCGATTCAGCCGCTGGCGCCTTCGAACGCTACGCTGACCGCTACGCAGCTTACGATCACGCTGCCGGCGCAGAGCGTCAC
>JANMQT010000281.1:0-4700 GCA_031370675.1 Verrucomicrobiota bacterium | reverse complement strand
ACATCCGGCGCCACGGGCTGCAATCCCCCGGTCAGTTTCGCGCGGACGGCAGACGGCTTCAAATTTACCAACTTGCTCGCGTAGTACATCGCAATGAAGGCGAACGGGAAGGAGATCAGGTACGCCGAAATCGAGTGAAAGGTGCCGCCTGCAAATTTCGGATCGAGGTATTTGGCGACCGCCATGATCACGGTGATCCGCGCGACATTCCCGATGATGGCGAAAACGGCGGAGAGACCGAAGAGCACGAGTTTTTTCCAGAGCCGATCCTGCGTGAAATGCACGAAGATGGCGGTCAGCATGGTGATGGCCATGAGCGAGTTGATCCCACTGCAACCACCGATGATCTCGAACTGAAAGCTGTTATCGACCGCGCGCATCGTGGTCCCGAAAGGCGCGATCTTGATGCCGATGAAATTACACAAGGCACTCGAGAGGGCCGTCACGATGAACTGGAGGCGAAAAGTCGCCTGCTCGATGAAATTGAGCGGCACGGCAAAGAGCAGGAACATCGTGGGGAAGAGCAGCACGCGTGCGACGTGGCGACCCCAGACGTGGAGGATGAGCCCGAAGATGAGGGCGGGCAGCGCCATCAACGCCAGCCGCGGCTGCAGCGTGCGGGCCGCCCCAAGAAAGAGCAGCACGCCGCCCGCCATCCACCACAGACCCCACCTCGAGCGGCCGACCGGCACCGTCTGCAGCTTCGGCAGCGCATGCAGGAAAAGGAAAAGTGTGATCCACGGAATGATGACGCCATGCTCGTAATTGGTCTCGGGATTCCAGGCAGTCCACACCCAGCCGAAGGCAGAGAGCAAATGATCCGAGAACAGTCGGAGCAGACCGAAGAACACGACAAGAACGACGGCGAATGCCGCCAGCCAACCCGCCGATCGCGGGTTCCGCCGGACCCACCCCGCGATCAGCTCACGCCGCAACTTGAACCAGGCCGCCACCTCCTCCGTAAGCGGCGGCAGCGGCGGTGGCGGCGGCGCAGCCGGGGAAGAAATGAATGGGGCGGACATCGGCGGAGCTAACAAACGGATTCCGTTTCGCGATCTTGGCTGGGATTCGCGGCGGGGCAAGCCCGGCGTCGCCCGTGGTTAATCAATACACTTCGACCGGCGAGCGTTTTCCGTCCTCGGCGCTCCGGGCGCGAGCGCCCTTCTCGCCCAGCGTGTCGACGCGCAAATTCCAGATCTCCGCGTCGAGCAGCCGGAACGTCTCCTCGCTGAATTCCGGCACGGGCGGCGCGAGACGCGACTTGAACTCCGCAACGCTTTCCAGCGCGCGGTCGCGGGCCGCGGTGGAAACCAAATCGATCGCCCGCCGCGCCTCATCCAGCATCTGCACGCGATGGCAAATCATGGCGAGATCATTTCCCGCCTCGATGGAAAGCCGGATCGCTTCCTCGAAGCCAAAGCCGTTCACGATCGCGCCCATGTCGAGATCGTCGGTCATCACCAGCCCGCGATAACCCAGTTCGCCGCGCAGCAGCCCCGTGATGATGGCCGGTGACAATGAGGCCGGAAGCCCCGACCCGGAATCCAGCGCCGGGTAATACGCGTGGCAGACCATGAGGCTGTCAAGCTCGGGTCCCAGCGACCGATACGGCGCCAGCTCCAGCGCGTCGAGTCCCGCGCGCGTGGCGGCGATGGTGGGGAGCTCATGATGCGCATCGGCGCGCGCCCGCGTGTAGCCGGGGAAATGCTTGCCGCAGCTCGCGATGCCGGCAGTCCGGAGCGAGGCGTTAAAGGCGCCGGCCAGCCGCAGGACCTGATCGAGATCCACGCCGTAGCAGCGGCCGCGGAGCGAATTGTCCACGGTCTCATCGTCGTTCAGGCAGAAATCGAGCACCGGGCACAGATCCAGATTGAAGCCGAACAGACGCAAGAGCCGGCCGGTGATCTCACCGTGCCGCTCGACGAGGCTGACGTCGTTGCGCGCGCGGAGCTGGCTGGCGCTGGGTGGCTCGTTGCCGATGACCCTGAGGCGCGACACGCGACCGCCTTCCTGGTCGACCGTGATGATCGGCTCGACCTCGCTGAGGCCGCGCAAATCATCGATCAACTTCCGGAGTTGCGCGGGATCGGTGATGTTCCGCGTGAAGAGAATGAATCCACCGGGCTGCACGCGCCGGATGATTTCCGCGGTGGCGGAATCGAGGCGGGGGCCGGGGACGCCGACAAGGAGCAGTTGACCGGGGGACTGGGCGCTCATAAAGGCGCTTCACTACTACCCAAACCTGATGCGCGCGAAACTCCTCTTTCGATTGTTCCTGCTCCTCGCCTTCACCGTGCCCGGCTTTGCCCAGGTGCTTCCCGGCATCGACGTGCTACGGGCGCGCGGCTTCGATACCCTGCGCGGCAAGCGCGTCGGCTTGATCACGAACCAGACCTCGCGCACCGCCGGCGGCGAGCCGACCCGTGCGGTGCTCGCGCGCGCGCCCGGCGTGCAGCTCGTGGCCCTCTTCGCGCCTGAGCACGGCATCGACGGCACGATCGGCGCAGGCAAAAAAGTGGGCACGGCCCGCGACCGCGTCACCGGGCTGCCGGTGTACTCGCTCTACGGCGGGACGCGCAAACCCACGCCGGAGATGCTGCGCGGCCTCGATGCGCTGGTGTTCGATTTGCAGGACATCGGGTGCCGCAGCTACACCTATTTGAGCACCATGGCCAAGGCGATGGAGGCGGCCGGCGAAGCGGGCATCGAGTTCATCGTGCTCGACCGTCCCAATCCGCTGGGCGGCCAGCGCGTCGAAGGCCCGCCCATCGAGAAGGAATGGATCTCCTTTGTCGGACAATTTCCGGTGCCCTATGTGCACGGGCTCACCGCCGGGGAAATGGCCAGCATGGCGAACGAGCGGGGCTGGCTCGCGGCGCGCTGCCGGCTGGTCGTCGTGCCAATGAAGGGCTGGACGCGCGCGATGGTCTGGCCCGACACGGGCCTGCGCTGGACGCAAACGTCGCCCAACATTCCCAACGCCACCTCGCCTTTCTATTACACCGCCACGGGTATCGCGGGGAATCTCGGCAATCTCGACCTCGGCATCGGCACCGGCGCGCCCTTCCAGCGCTTCGCCGCCCCAGGCATCGACGCCGCGGCCTTGACCCGGCGGTTGACGGCGGATTTTCCCGGGCTGCGCTTCGGGCCGATCACGTCGGATGGCGGACGCACCGGTGTCGCGATCGGCATTCCCCCCCGCAACAGCGCCAACCTTTCCGCGCTGAACATTTATCTCATGTCCGATGCCGTGCGCGCGAACCCGCGGGTGCTCGACAAGCCCAGCCGGGATCGCGACGGGATTTTCTTCAAGATTTACGGCAGCCGGTCAATCGAGGCGCTGTTGCGCAGCGGCACGCCGCCCGCGCGCATCGTCGCGGCCTGGGCAGGACCCGTGGCGCGCTTCCGCAGCGAACGCTCGGCGCATCTGCTTTATCCTTAGGAACCCGATTCGCCGACTCTTCCCGCGGAAAACTACTTGAGAGTTGCGCGCCGACAGTCGACAGAGCGCCAGTCGTCGCGTCCGGCGGCCCGATTTCCCATCTCGATCCCCCTTCCCTGTGCCCGAACGCATCGGCCTTTACGGCGGCACCTTCGACCCGGTCCATCACGGGCACCTCATCCTCGCGCGGGACGCGGCCGAACAGTTGATGCTCGACCGGGTGCTTTTCATTCCCGCCGCCGTCTCGCCGCACCGGACCGACCTGCCGCCGACCGCGACCCAGGCGCAGCGTCTCGCCATGCTGCAGCTGGCGGTGGCGGTCGAGCCACGGTTTGAGGTCGATGAATGCGAACTGCACCGGCCGGAGCCGTCCTACACTTTCGACACGGTCAAGCAGGTCGAGTCGCGTTATCCGGGCGCACGTCTTTACCTTCTGCTCGGGGCGGACCAACTCCCGCGCTTCCCCTCCTGGCACCGGTTCATGGAGCTGCGCTCGATCATCACGTTCGTGGTGTTCAACCGCGCCATCGGGGCCGAGGAAGTCCTCACCGCCGCGTATCCCACGCTGCGCCGCCGGCTGGATATCTCGGCGACCGAACTGCGCAAGCGGGTTGCCAGCGGGCTGTCCATTCGGTACCTAGTCCCGGGCGAAGTCGCCGATTACATCGAGAAACATCAACTCTATCGGGAGGCCAACCAACCATAAACTCGGACCAGTTTGCGCGGCATATCGCGGAGTCGGCGGCCGACAAGAAAGCCGAGGACATTGTGATCCTCGACCTGCGGGGCATCTCGACCTTCACCGATTTTTTTGTGATCTGCTCCGGCACCTCCGAGCCGCACCTCAAGGCGATCGCGGGCGAGGTGCGCGAGCAGATGCACGAGAAGTTCGGCCAGAAGACCACGTTCGCCGACGGCCTCCCGGCGAGTCACTGGGTGATTCTCGACTACTCCGATGTGATGCTGCACGTGCTCACGGCGGAGAAGCGCGCTTTCTATGCGCTCGAAAGCCTGTGGGGCGACGCGAAGCAAACCCGCGTCCCCGACCCCACCCCCGCCCCGCGCCCGCGCCCGCGCCGTACGCGCAAGACCTGAATCCGGGAAACTCCGAAGCGCCGCAGCCTTGCAACTGCTCGTTGAAACCGATATCGAATGCCCGTGGTGTTTTGAGCAGTTCCCCCTGGTAATCGACACGTCGTCCGGCGACTACGAGATGATTGAGGATTGTTCCGTTTGCTGCCGGCCCATCCAACTGGAG
>JANMQT010000210.1:0-2280 GCA_031370675.1 Verrucomicrobiota bacterium | reverse complement strand
CGCGCCCTCGTCCTCGAGCAGCTTGGCGAAGGCTTTGATCATCGCTTCATCGGCGCCTTCGACCGTCAGGCAGACCGAGGTCTTCGAGCGGGTCGCGGGGTCGGTGGCGAGATGGCCCAGCCAGTCGCGGCTATCGACGATCGCGCCGAGCGCCGCCGCATTGGCATCCGAACGCGCCTTGAGCCCTAACAGCCCGCCCAGCCCTTTCGCCCATTCGAGCGCGAAGATCGCATCCTCGACCGCGAGCATCGAAGGGGTGTTGATCGTCTCGCCCTTGAACACGCCCTCGGCCAGCTTGCCATTCGACACCAGCCGGAACACTTTGGGCAGCGGCCACGCCGGGGTGTAGCTTTCGAGCCGCTCGACCGCGCGGGGGCCGAGGATCAGCACGCCGTGGCCGCCCTCCCCGCCCAGCACCTTCTGCCAGGAGAAGGTCGCGACATCGATCTTGTCCCACGGCAGATCGTAGGCGAACACCGCGCTGGTCGCGTCGGCGAAGCTCAGGCCCTCGCGATCCGCGGCGATCCAGTCGCCGTCGGGCACGCGCACGCCGGAGGTCGTGCCGTTCCAGGTGAACAGCACGTCGTGCGACCAATCGACCGCGCCAAGATCGGGCAGCTGGCCGTAATCGGCGCGAAGCACGTTCGGATCGAGCTTGAGCTGCTTGACCGCGTCGGTCACCCAGCCTTCGCCGAAGCTCTCCCAGGCGAGGACGCTGACCGGGCGGGCGCCGAGCATCGTCCACATCGCCATTTCGAAGGCTCCGGTGTCGGAGCCCGGGACGATGCCGATGCGGTGGGTGTCGGGCAGGCGCAGCAGCTCGCGCATCAGATCGATCGCGTGCTGCAGGCGCGCCTTGCCGATCTTGGAGCGGTGGGAGCGGCCGAGCGACCCGGTCGCCAGCTTGGCCGCGGACCAGCCCGGCGGCTTGGCGCAGGGGCCGGAAGAGAAATAGGGACGCGCAGGGCGCGCATCCGGCTTGGGTACAATCATTTCAACTCTCCTCGCAGAGAGCACGCGCCGCGTTGGGACGGCGTGGCCCACTGACTGGCTTAGAGTCCGGGGGGGCGCTGTCAACCGAGGCGTGAATCTCCACGCCCTTGAAAGAGCGGCGCACGCGGCGCAGTGTCTGGCGATGCGGTGGGGATTGGCCTTGGCGGCATTGCTGACGCTGAACGCCTGCATCCCGCGCGGCCACGAGCCCTATCGCCCGCCGCCGCGTCCCGGCCCGCGCTCGCCGCTGCCGCCGCCGTCGCGCCCCGAGCCGGATACGGCGGCGACGCTGCAATGCCATATCGATCTGGCCCGCGAGCACGTCCAGTTCCGCGCGCTGCCGGACCAGCGCTTCGCCGGCGGCTGCTCGGCGATCGGCGCGGTGCAGCTACTCGACGTCGGCATTCCGGTGACCAATTTGCGGGCGATGACCTGCCCGCTCGCCCGCCAGTTCGCCCGCTGGGCGCGCGAGGCGCTGGAGCCGGCCGCCGATCAGTGGTTCGGTGCGCGGGTCGCGCGGATCGAGACGTTCGGCACCTATTCGTGCCGCACGGTCGACAGCCGGTCCGGTGCGCGATTGTCCGAACATGCCTTCGCCAACGCGGTCGACGTTTCGGCCTTCGTCCTCGACGACGGCCGCCGGATCACCGTGCTGGCGGGTTGGAACGGCGACGACGATCGCGTTCGCGGTTTCCTGCGCGCGGCGCATCGCGGCGGCTGCCGGCGATTCGCAGTCGGCCTTTCCCCCGACAGCGACGCCTATCACTACAACCACATCCATTTCGACATGGGCCGCGGTCCTTATTGCCGCTAGGCGCGCGCATGGCCTAAGGGTCCGCGATGACAGACCCCATTCCCCCCAAACGCGTCTTCCCCGCTGCGCGCGAAGAAGCCCGCACCGCGGCCCAGGCCACCGAGAGCGCGCAGACGCTCGATCCCGCCTATCGCCTCGCCTTCCAGGACATGGATTTCCTGCTCCGCGAAGATCTTCGCCCGGTCCGCTTCCAGCTCGAACTGCTCAAGCCCGAACTGCTGCTGGACGCGGCGAACATCGCCTCGACCTTCGTCTTCTACGGCTCGGCGCGGATTCCCGAGCCGGCCAAGGCCGATGCGCTGATCGCCGCCGCCTCGAGCGACAGCCAGCGCGCGATCGCCGAGCGGCTCAAGGCCAAATCGAAATATTACGAGGAATCGCGCAAGCTCGCCCGGCTGACCAGCCGGGTCGCCCCCGACACCGAGGGGCGCCGCCACTTCGTCGTCTGTTCCGGCGGCGGGCCGTCGATCATG
>JANMQT010000191.1:0-3895 GCA_031370675.1 Verrucomicrobiota bacterium | reverse complement strand
GAGCAGTTTGGCTGGGAGCCGGCCGACATGGGTAAGGCCATCGCCGCCCGCGCACTCGAGCCGTTGTGCATTCTTTGGTGCCTGCCCGGTTTCCTGCGCAACGATTGGGTGCATGCATTTAAGATGCTGAAGTAAGGGGGGACTCGAAGGTCGAAGATTGACCGTCGACGGCCAGCCAGAGGCAGTAGGAACCACGAATTGACACGAAGGAACACCGAATCGACGGGGGCCGGGTACTGAATCGAAGGTCGTTCCTGATCGTCGAGCGCGGCCAGGCCGGTGCGCAGGGCAATTTCTACGCGCCCTTTTATGTCTGGCGGTCACCCGGCGCGATGCTGCGCTTTCTCAACGGCCACAAGTTTCGCACGGTGAGGCAGGCCTTTGGCTGGCCCACGGTGCAATTCTGGATTCCGCTGGCGTTAAATTCGGCCGCGTCCGCGACATCAACCAGACCAGCGTGATGCCGAGCGCCGCGGCGCGGGAATGGTTCAACGTCGCCGGCAACGCGGATCTCGCGGACCTGCGCTCGCGCGAAATCGACGCGCACGAAACGGCGCTGGCCACGCCGGGGCTTTATGCGCGCGTGGTCGCCCTGAATCCGGACCGCTGGCAGATCGTCCGCTTTACGCTCTGGACCGCCATGCCGACCGCGCCGGTCGGAGATTGTTTCGAGATGCTTCATCTCTCACCACCGGAGTCGCGCTGATTCAAGGAACCACCAAGGACACCAAGAAATCAGAAGTCGCAGAATTCAGAATCTTCGTTGTGCCCTTCGATTTCTTCGCGGTGAAACCACGGATGGCCACCGCCACCGCTACCCGCCGGCCATCGCACCGATCACAAGGAAGGGTTCCACGCCGGCCGCGACCGCATCGGGCAGCGGCGCGTCCGGTGATTCGTTGGAGAGATCCTCCTCGCAGGCGTAGAACCGCACGAAGGCCCGTCGCTTTTTCGTGACGTGATCGCGAATCGTTCCCCGCAGCATGGGAAAGCGCGCCTCGATCGCATCGAGGACTGTGCGCTGCGTGACCGGCCCTTCAATCTGGAGTTCCACGTCGTCGTCAAAACGCGCCAGCGTTCGCAAATGCGCGGGGAGCACCACCCGGATCATGACAGCGTCTGAACCTCGACGGAAAGCACGGCCGGCAGATCGCGCACGATCGGCGACCACGAATCGCCGGCGTCGGCCGAGCCGTACACCTGCCCGCCGGTGGTGCCGAAATACAATCCGCATGGATCCAAGGCATCCACGCAGAGCGCATCGCGGAGCACGTTCACATAACAATACTCCTGCGGGAGGCCCTTGGTGAGCGCTTCCCACTCGTTGCCACCGGTCCGGCTGCGATAGACGCGCAGTTTTCCCTCGGGCGGATAGTGCTCGGAGTCGCTCTTGATCGGGATGACGTAAATGGTCTCCGGTTCGTGCGTGTGCACATCGATTGGAAAACCGAAATCGGTCGGGAGATTGCCGCTGACCTCGTGCCAGTTTTCGCCGGAATCATCACTGCGCATGACGTCCCAGTGCTTTTGCATGAACAGAACGTTGGGACGTGACGGATGCATCGCGATGCGATGGACGCAGTGACCGACCTCGGCCTTCGGATCGGGGATTTGTTCGGAGACCAGCCCGCGGTTGATGGGACGCCAGGTCTGGCCCGCGTCGTCCGTTCGAAAGACGCCCGCGGCCGAGATGGCGATGAACATCCGTCCGGGATTACTGGGATCGAGCACGATGGTGTGAAGGCACATGCCGCCGGCCCCCGGCTGCCACCAGGGGCCCGAGCTGTGACCGCGCAGTCCCGCCAGTTCCTGCCAGGATTTTCCGCCGTCGATCGACTTGAAGAGCGCCGCGTCCTCCACTCCGGCATACACGGTGTCCCGCTCCGTCAGCGAAGGCTCAAGGTGCCAGACACGCTTGAACTCCCATGGATGCTGCGTGCCGTCGTACCAAAGATGCGTGCCCGTGGCACCTTCGTACGTGAACTCGTTGCCAACCGGCTCCCACGTTTTGCCGCCGTCGTCCGATCGCTGGATCAACTGCCCGAACCAGCCACTGCATTGCGACGCGTACAACCGATTGGGGTCCACCTGCGATCCCTTCAGGTGATAAATTTCCCACCCGGCAAAGTGCGGACCGCTCACCTTCCACTTCGCGCGCTGGGCGTCGGAGGTCAGGATGAACGCACCCTTGCGGGTGCCGACCAGCACACGCACGCCGCTCATGACACGCTCCCTTTCAGTCTGGATAACGGGTTTGGTGGACTGGCCACGCGACCGGCTGCGTTGAGATGTTCGCTCATGAGATTTCTCCTTGGGCCCGATCATTTTCCGGGGGCGGTAAAATGGCCATCCTAAAATAGGCGTCGAAGGCCGGAGGCAAGTTGGTTGAATGACCGCGCGGATCGGCGGCTCATTTCATGGCGACAAACGTCCCCTCGAAAGTAGCCGCCACGCGATGACCTTCCAGGAGCGCAACCGCCAGGCGGATGCGCGCGGAGCCATCCGTCTGGAATTTTGTTTTAAACGCCTGCACCGCAGCTTCCTCTGGCTGGCGGCAAACGGCGCGGAGCTCCTCGCGCACGGGCCGCCGAAATGAAATCGAGGCATCGCGCACGACCACGTGCCCCTCCTTGCCTCCAAACATCAGCCAGACCAAACCGTAGCCGGCAAGCATCGCGAGGGCACCAAGGCTTCCGCCGAACGCCGTGCCAAGGTGGTTGTGGTTGATTTCCAGGGGCGCCGTCAGGACGAGTTGTTCGCCGTCGTAGGACTCCACTCGGATCCCCATCGCGGCCGTCAGGGGAATTTTCTGGTGAAAAAATTCTTCAATCTCGTGGAGATGTTGGTCAGTGCTCATGCGGGAAGTCGCACCCTACCCTGCGTGCGGCCACGTTGGAAGGGCGCGGTCTCAAGCCGCACGTCCATTTCAAGACGCAGAACTTCGAGCAAATAATTTGGGATGACCGAGGACGGTCATCCCTACCATTGGGCCAACGCGCCCGGACGTCGCGCTTCACTTCCTCAGCTCGAGTATCCGCCGTGGATGTACTGCTCGAGTTGGGCGATCGCCGCGGTCTGGACCGAGATGATCCAGTTCACCAGGTCGCCAATCGAAATGATGCCAACCAGGCGTCCGTCCTGCACCACGGGCAGATGCCGCACTCGATTCTGCGTCATCAGGCGCATGCAGCGATCCACCGAGTCGCCCGGCGACACCGTCAGCGGCGGCGACGACATCACCTCGCCGATCGACGTCTCCTTCGAGGAACGTCCCTTGAGCACAATCTTCCGCGTGTAATCACGCTCGCTGAACATGCCAAGCACCTCGGTGCCGCGCATGACCGGAAGCGCGCCGACGTTCTTGTCCGCCATCATCTGAATCGCGTCGTACACGATCGTCTCCGGCGCGATCGACCAGACGTCTGAGCCTTTCTGGCCGAGGAGCCCGCTGACTGGACTGTTGATTTCCATTGCGGTGAAAAGAGGACCGAGCAGAAGTATCTCTCCTTCTTTGGCGGAGTCCAAGAGGAAAAAGCCGACAAAGGCATGGCCTTGATTGGAAGACTCGAAGATCGAAACTCGAAGAAACCCCCAGGCAAGATGCGGAAAAACAAGAAAACGGCGCCGAAGCGGGCGCGGTACCTCCACTTTCCTTCTTGTTTCCTGCTCCCTTTTCCTTTCCGCCTCAGCCCCTTGCAGCGAACAGTTTCCACTCGCCCGGGACGCCCTTCAGCTCGTGGGTCCCGCGCTCATTGAAGTCGATGCCCGAACCGGCAACGAGGTCCTTCACGGTGCCGGACACCATCACGCCGCCGGGATCCGCCTTGGACATGATGCGCGCGCCCGTGTGCACGGCGATGCCCCCCACGTTGTCGCCCATCATTTCGCATTCACC
>JANMQT010000185.1:0-7698 GCA_031370675.1 Verrucomicrobiota bacterium | reverse complement strand
TCGCGCTCGGGGCGGTGCTGCTTTGCACCGGAATCTATGACTGGCGGGCGCCGCTAAAATTATCCGCCCTGCCAAATGCCGTCCTGTCCGCCGCGGCCGTGTCACTGCTCGAGGAGGCGCTCTTCCGCGGCGCGTTGTTGGGCGTGGTCTTTCGCTCGGCCCGCGCCTGGCCCGCGCAGATCTTCACCGCGGCGCTTTTTGCGATCGTCCATTTTCTCAAGCCGCCCGAAAATACGGCGCAAGTTCTCGCCGCGCTGGGACCCATCCACTGGCTGTCCGGTTTTCAATTGTTGCCCAAGCTTTTCTGGCAGTTCTCCGAGCCATGGCTGCTGCTCGGCGGATTCATCACGCTGTTCGCCGTCGGGCTCACCCTTGGGCTGGTCACGCGCGCGACGCACTCGCTTTGGTGCGCGATCGGCCTGCACTCCGGCTGGGTCTTTGGCTTGAAGATCTTCAGCGCCTACACCATGCCCACGCGCGCTGACCTGCTGCCCTGGGTCGGGCAGAACTTGCTGATCGGACTGGGGCCTTTGATCACGATCGCGATCACGGCGGCGATCTTGTTTTGGCTCCGCCCTCACGAAACGCCGCCCTCGGGCAATGTAGTCAGATGAAGCGCGAAGGACCCGCGCCATCCGACCCAATCAAGCTACCGGATGGGAAACAGCGCCGGAGGCGCGTCCGAAATTAGCCGGTGGTGCCAACCACCGGATCTCCGGAAAAATTATACCGAGCCCCGGACGGGCGACCGAAGACGTCGCGTGGGGCTCGGACGCCCCTCCGGGGCTGGGTCAATTTCGACAATTACCGGCGGTTGGCACCGCCGGCTATTTTCGGGCGTGCCTCCGGCACTGGGAACACACGAAAAAAAGCCGGCGACCGGTTTCCGCGCCGATCGGCGCTGCATCGAATTTACGTGAACGGATTTAACAACTCGTATGACAACACGCTCAGGCAATAAATCGCGGCCGTTTCCGTGCGGAGAACGATCGGGCCCAGTGTGATCGGCCGGCAGCCGGCGGCTTTGGCCATCGCGATTTCGGCGGGCGTGAAGTCACCTTCCGGACCGACCAACACCAGCGCCGACTTGGGACGCGCTCCCGCGGAAAATTCGGCGAGCCAGGCGCGCGGATGCTTCGCGTCGGGCTGCAGCGACGCGATCCACAACAGATCAAATTCCTTCGCGCGCGCTGCGAGAAATTCCTTCGGTGGCATCGGCAGGCCGACCATGGGCAGCCAGTTCTGCCCGCACTGCTTGGCCGCCTCGATCGCGACGGTCTGCCATTTCTCGCGCTTCGCTTCCGCCTCACCACGTTCGTCCTCGACTCTCACGACGGTGCGTTCCGACAGCAACGGCGCAATCTCCGCCGCGCCCAGTTCCGTCGCCTTTTGGACGATGAGATCCATGTTCCTGCCCTTCGGCACCGCTTGGGCGAGGACGATGCGGCACGGCAGCGGCGGCGTCCTCGCTGCATGCACGACGCGCAGCGGGAGCGATTTCTTTGAGCCACCCGCGGCGATTTCCACCGTCGCCTCCTGGCCGCGCCCATCGAACACCACCACCCGGTCGCCCGCCTTGAGCCGCAGCACGCTCAACGCGTGATGGGCCTCCGCTTCATCCAGCTGCAGCGCCGCCGGATTCCAGGTGGAGGGCGCGATGTAGAAACGGTGCATGGCAGAGAGACGTCGAAGGTCGAAAGTCGAAGGTCGAAAGCTCTCAGCGGTCCAACTGTATCGAAATACTGTTGCGCGAGGAAGATCTGGCTGGCCTGAGGGTACCAGAAGGTAGAGTGAGTCGCTCTGGCTTTCGACCTTCGACCTTCGAACTTCGACGCCTTAGCTAAAAAAGTCCTTCGCCTTGTCCCAGAAGGTTTTCTGCTGGGGGCTGTTGTCCTCGCCGCAGGATTGGGAAAACAACTCGAGTTTCTCGCGCTGCTCGGCGTTCAGCTTGGTCGGCACCTCCACCACCACGCGCGTCATGAGATCGCCTCGGTCGCGGGCGTTGAGCACCGGCATGCCCCGGTTGCGCAGACGGAACGTCGTCCCGCTCTGCGTGCCCGGTGGGATCCGCAGCGAGGCGGGGCCATCGAGCGTCGGCACCTTGGTCTCGCCACCGAGGGCGGCCGCGGCAAACGAAATCGGGACCTCGCAAAAAAGCGTTTCGCCGTCGCGCTGGAAAATCTCGTGCTCGGCGATGTGGATGACGACATACAAATCACCCGAGGGGCCACCCCGGATACCGGCCTCGCCATTTCGCGTCGAGCGCAGTCGCGCGCCATCCTCGATGCCTGCCGGAATCTTCAGCTTGATGCGCGAGGTCTTCTCCACACGTCCATCCCCGTTGCATTTCTTGCACGGCTTTTCGATCGTCGTGCCGGTGCCGCGGCAGCGCGGGCAGGTTTGCGAGACCTGAAAAAAGCCGCGCGAGGAAATGACCTGGCCGCGGCCATGGCACATCGGGCAGGTCACGGCCTTGCTGCCGGCCTCGGCGCCGCTGCTGTTGCAGGTGTCGCAGACGTCGAGCTTGGTGATCTCGATTTCCTTTTCGACCCCGTTGGCCGCTTCCTCGAGCCGGATCTGGAGGTCGTAGCGTAGATCGGATCCCCGCTGCCGCCCCTCGCGATCCGAGCGCACGCTGCCCCCAAAGAATTGCTCGAAAATTCCGCCGCCCTCACCGCCACCCATGCCGCCGAAGACCTCCCGGAAGATGTCGAAGGGATCGACTCCCGCCGCGCCGCGGCCGCCCCCGCCGCCCATGCCGCCGCTGAAGGCCGCGTGGCCGTACCGGTCATATGCGGCGCGCTTGTCGGGATCGTTGAGGACGTCGTACGCCTCGCCGAGTTCCTTGAAGCGCTCCTCAGCCTTTGTGTCACCCGGATTCTTGTCGGGATGATACTTCACCGCCAGCTTGCGGTAGGCCTTCTTCAATTCGTCGGCCGTGACCTCGCGCGAGACGCCAAGGACTTCGTAATAATCGCGTTTTTTGGTGGTGGCCATGCGGGAAAATTGGTCGGAAAAATCGTCGAGCGCGGCGGATTTACCAGCGGGATTTCACGTCATGGGCGCGCCGGGCCGATTTTCCCGGCCTTCACTGGCGAAACGGGCCGAATTCGACTACGGTACCCGCTTTATGCCTGCCGCCCAGCCATCCATCGCGCCGAAAAAGGTCGGCATGATCAGCCTGGGCTGCGCCAAGAACCTGGTCGACGCCGAGATCATGCTCGGCAGCGCCCGAGCGGAGGGCATGGAAATCACGGCCGACGCCGACGAGGCGGATGTCCTGATCGTCAACACCTGCGCGTTTATCGACTCCGCCAAGGAGGAATCGATCGAGGCAATTCTCGAGGCGCACCGCGGCCGCGGCCTGAAGCGGCGCGCCGGACAAAAACTCATTGTCAGCGGCTGCATGGCCCAGCGTTTCGCCGCGAAGCTCCAGGACGAAATGCCCGAGGTCGACGCCTTCATGGGCCTCGACCAGATCGCCGACACAGGCAGCATCATCGCCAAAGTTCTCTCCCGCCGCGGTATTCCGCCCAATCCGCAATCCGCAATCCGCAATCCACAATTGGTCAACGATGCCTGGGAGCCGCTCAATCTCGTCACGCGCAAACCACGGTACATCCCGGACTACGACACGCCCCGCTTCCGCCTGACGCCGACGCACAGTGCCTACGTCAAAATCGCCGAGGGCTGCAATCATCCGTGCAGCTTCTGCGTCATTCCCCAAATGCGTGGCCGCCATCGCAGCCGGACGATCGAATCCGTCGTGCACGAGGTGCGCGATCTGGTGGCCGCCGGCACCCGGGAAATTAACCTCATCAGCCAGGACACGACCTATTTCGGCATGGACCTTTGGGACCAGAAGGCGGGACCGACGCAGCCCGTCGATTCAACGCGCGGGGTGACGCTTTGCCGTCTGATCGAGGCGCTCGACGCCATCGAGGGTGATTTCTGGATTCGGCTGCTTTACACCCACCCGGCGCACTGGAGCGATGAGTTGATCGAGACGATCTCGCGTTCGCGCAAGGTTGCGCGGTACATCGACATGCCGCTGCAGCACATCCATCCGGTGATGCTCGACCGCATGCGCCGCGAAACGTCTTCGGAGCACATCGTGGATTTGATCGCCCGCATTCGTGCCGGCGTGCCCGGCATCGCGCTGCGGACCACCTTCATCGTCGGTTTCCCCGGCGAGACCGAGGAGCATTTCGCCGCGCTGCTGGAGTTTATCGAGGCCACGCGCTTTGAGCGCCTGGGCATCTTCACCTATTCCCGCGAGGACGGTTCGCGGGCGGCCAAGATGGACGACCACGTGCACGCGGCGACCAAGCGCTCGCGCTACGGCCGCGCCATGGCCCTGCAACAGCGCATCGCCCGGGCCATCTGCCTGGAGCAGGTCGGCCGAGGGATCTGCGTGCTGGTCGAGGCTCCCCTCATCGCCCGCAGCGAGGCGGACGCCCCGGACATCGACGGCCGCGTCCTGCTCGACCGCGCCGCGCCGGTGGGGGAGTTCATCGACGTGGAAATCACCGGCACGCAGATCTACGACCTGGTCGCACGCCGGATTTGAGCTTGCCGGGGGGCCGGTCCTCCGGAGAATGTCACCCTCTCCCGATCCCCTTGCGCACCCCGCAGAAGTGGGGAAGGCTAATTGTAACAGCAAAAATTACATATTCCCATGTCCAACGCCATCGAACTCACGAGCGCCAATTTTGACCAGGAAGTTCTCCAGTC
Organism: Verrucomicrobiota bacterium; assembly: GCA_031370675.1. Classification (GTDB taxonomy): domain Bacteria; phylum Verrucomicrobiota; class Verrucomicrobiia; order Chthoniobacterales; family SZAS-18; genus SZAS-18. The sequence continues at coordinate 2,964 of JANMQT010000185.1, read as the reverse complement.
CACCACCCCCGTTATCGTCGATTTCTGGGCCCCGTGGTGCGGCCCGTGCCGCATGATTTCGCCGGTGCTGGACGAAATCGCGCGCGAGCGCGACGGCGCGGTGAAGATCGCCAAAGTGAACGTGGACGAAAATCAAGAGCTGGCATCCGTGCGCTTCAAGGTGCAGAGCATCCCGTTGCTGTTGTTTTTCAACGGCGGCGAGCTCAAGGCGCAGCACCTCGGCGCGACGAACAAACAGACGATCCTCGCGAAGCTTGATTCGCTCGGCTGATTGGGCGGACCGCCCCCGCGGCGGTGGGCTGAATGAATCGGCGTCTGCCGCCGTTATGATTCCCGGCTTGGATTGCCCGCGAATGTGGGCAACATTCCGGGGTCGATGGCAATGACCGTCCTTTTCCCGATTATCGCGACGAACGCGCTGACCTTTGCGCTGCAGGAGTCGTCCATTCCCGGGAAAATCGTCCTCGCGGTGCTCTTCGTCGGCTCGATCTTCAGCTGGGCGATCATGGTGACGAAGATCCGGACCCTGAATTTTGCGCGCCGGCAGACCGATCATTTCCTCGAGCATTTCCGCTCGGACCGCGAGCCGTTGCGTCTGTACCGCGACGGCGCGCGCTTCGAGGGTGCACCCTCCTTTGTCGTCTACGTGGCAGGCTGCGACGAGCTGGCCTTCCAACTGCTCGGTTCGACAGAAATCGACGAGACCTTTCCCGCGCGCCTCGACATGGCGCCGAAAATATCGCCGGTGCAGCATCGCGCGGTCGTCGCCGCGATGGAGCGGGCGGTCGGCGAACAGGGTCTCAAGCTCGAGTCGCAGACCATCCTGCTGGCCACCGCCGTGAGCGGCGCGCCGTTTCTCGGCCTGCTCGGGACGGTCTGGGGCGTGATGGACACGTTCACGAGCGTGGCCATCGCGGGCGCGCCCAACCTCGCGGCGATGGCGCCGGGAGTATCGGGCGCCCTGATCACGACGGTGGTGGCGCTGCTGGTCGCGATTCCGGCGATGTTCGGCTACAACTACATCGTCACGAGCATCCGCTCCCAGCTCGTGCAGATGGAAAATTTCGCGGCCGAACTCGCGAGCGAATTCGAGCACAAGTACGTCAGTCACGGGCCGAATTTGGTCGAGCGCCTGGCCACGTTTCGATGAATCGAAACGTCCATTTAAGATTTCAGATCTTGGATTCCAGATTTACAGAATCCGCACTCGTCACCGAAGGCCGGGGCCCTCCTCAAAATCTGAAATCTAAAATCTAAATTCCTCCGATGCGTCGTTACTCCCAGCGATTCTCCAACCGGGGCCATGGCACGCTGGCGGAAATCAATGTCACCCCGCTGCTGGACCTCTGCTTCGTCCTGCTCGTGATCTTCATGATCACCACGCCCCTGCTCGAAAGCAGCACCGATTTGATCGTCCCCACCAGCAAGGCCGGACGAAACGCGGTGGATCCCGACAAAGTCCAGACCCTGGCCATCGATCGACTCGAGAAAATCACGCTGAATGGCGAGGCCGTGTCGCCGGAGGCGCTGGCCGCGCGACTCGTCGAACTACGGCGGAACAAGCCCGACGCCGCCGTGGTGATTCGGCCGCACCGCGAGCTCTCCGTGCAAAAACTGATGACTCTGCTCGACGCCTTGAAGGCGGCTGGCATCACCAAGGTGGGCGTGCTCGCGCAGAATGAATCCGCGGCCACCCCCTGACATGATCGCTTCACCGCCTCGTATGCGGCGCCCGTCGTTGCCGTTGTCGTAGCGCCGATGTCTTCGCCCGAACCCAATTTCCGTCGCTCGGTGACTCTCATCGCCGTCGCGCACGTCGTCGTGATCGGCGGTCTGGTCTGGTGGGGATTCTCCGAGCGCAACGCCGCGAAAAAACCTCCTGAAACGCCCACGTGGCTGGACCCCGCGGCGATGGCGGGCGCGCCGCGCGAGTCGGCCCCGAACCCCCGCGCCCGGCAGCAGATTGTGAATGAGCCCGCCATCGTGATTCCCGACCAGCCCGCGGCCGTGCCCGTGCCGACGCCGAACCGAAATGTGCGCGTGACTCCGACGCCGCGCGGGCCCGATCCCGAGAGCGAGATTGCGACCCTCGGCGCAACACCGACCGTCCAGGCCACCTCCACGCCGCGGCCCACCCGTACGCCGACGCCGACCCTCCACCCGACCCGGACACCGCTGCCAACGCCATTGCTCACCCCGGAGCCGACCGCTCCGCCGACCCCAACACCAACGCCGAGGCCCACCCCAAAACCGACGCCGAAACCCACGCCAAAGCCCACCAAGAAGCCGGTTGAAATCTCGAAACCCAAGCCAACCCCACAGCCGGTCGAGGAAGAAGTCGAGCCGGCGCCCACGCCAAAAAAGAAAGCCAGCCCGGTCCCAAAGACGCCTTCCGCCACGCCCAAGCCCGTGCTCGCGGAGTCTCCGCCCAAGCCCACGGACCCCACCACCGAATCCGGCGTACCCGTCCGGAAGGGCACGCGACCCGATGGCACCGAAAGCAGCCTGGCGGAGGAAATTGCCGTGCGGCCTGCAACGCGCCCGGACGCGGCAGAGCCGGGGGCCGGCGGTCCGGGCGGCACCGCAAAGGAGGGGCGCGGAACCTCGACAACGGCCAAGAGCGCCGGGGGCAACAAGGGCGCCGATGTCGGCTGGTACTACAACCTCATCCACGAGCGCTTTTACGGGCAGTGGAATCAGCCGACCTCCATTTCAACAACGGAGAAAAAATACGCCGCCAAGCTGCGCATCCGGATTGAGCGGGATGGGACCATTTCGCATTACGAAATTGCCCGATCCTCGGGCCTTGAGCTGATGGACCAGTCCATCCTCGACGCCGCCTCGCGCGTGAAAAAAATCGAGGCGTTGCCGGAAAGCCTCGCCAAAAGCGCGCCGTACACGCTTTCGATCGATTTTGAGCTGGATTGATGCGACGCGCCCGCCACTTGCGATTCCCACGCTTTC
>JANMQT010000338.1:0-5715 GCA_031370675.1 Verrucomicrobiota bacterium | reverse complement strand
AGCGCCACGCCCATGCTCGAGGCGACGGTCGACAGCAGGCGGATCTCGGACTCACCATACGCCTGCTCGCGCTCGTGATTCTCCACGATGATCGAGCCGATCACGCGATCGCTGCCGATGATCGGGACCTGCAGGGCAGATCGGCTCATGTCAGTGCCGGCAATCGTGGGAATGCCCATGGCATTCGCCTCGGCCTGGGAATTGAAGACGACGTGCTGGCGCGAGAGCAGCATGCGGCCAAACATGCTTTGCGCAGTCGCGAGGGAGGGCGCGATGCTCAGTCGCTCGCCGTGCTCATACTCGTACAGGTAGTGGAGTTGATTGCTCTGCCCGTTGTACCAGCGAATGCCCATGTCGCCGGTGTGCAACACCTCGCGCAGCTTGTCGCCCACCAAGTCGACGATGGCCTGGAAATTCAGCTCGGCGGCGACGCCCTGCTGGATGCTGTTGATGACCGCCAGCTCCGCGGCGCGCTGCTCTGTTTCCTTGAGCAGCCGCTGGGTTTCGTCGAAGAGCCGCGCGTTTTCCAGTGCCACGCCCATGCTGGCGGCGACGGTCGAGAGCAGGCGCACGTTGGATTCGCTAAAGGCATGCTCACGCTCGAAGCTCTCGACGATGATCGTGCCGATGACCCGATCGCTGCCGATAATCGGCACTTGCACGTTGGACTTGGCTGAGTCGGTCCCGGGCAGGACCCCAACGGCGGCCACGTCCGCCGCGGTGGATCGGACGAGCGGCTCGCGCCGGGAGATCATGTCCTCCCAGCTTCGGCTGCGAGGTGGCCCGGAAGGCACCTCCAGGCGCTGGCCGTGTTCGTACTCGTAGAGGTAGTGAATGAGTTTCTCGTCGTATTCGAACCAGCGGATGCCGATGTCGTCGCTCTTCAGCACCTCGCGCAGCTTGTCGCCCACCAGATCTACGATGGCCTGGAAATTCAATTCGGCCGCGACGCCTTCCTGAATGCGGTTGATGACCGCCAGTTCTGCGGCGCGTTGCTCCGTTTCCTTGAGCAGCCGCTGCGTCTCGTCGAAAAGTCGCGCGTTCTCCAGCGCGACGCCCATGCTGGCCCCGATGGTGGTCAGCAACCGGATTTCCGCCTCGCCGAAGGCGTATTCGCGCTCGTGGTTCTCGAGGATGATCAGGCCCAGCACCCGGTCGCTGCCCACGATGGGGATGCCGGCGAGCGAATGAGCCCAGTCGGTGCCTTCCTGCGCTTTGATGCCCCGGGCGACCTGATCGGCGCGCGTGTTAATCACGCTGAACGTCCGTTCGCACAACATGCGACGCATTTCCGCGTTGGGGGGACGCGGCGGCAGCACCAACCGGACGCCATGCTCATAACTGTAGAGCTGCTGCATCAGCTGGTTTTCCTCATCCCACCAGCGAATGCTCATATCGCCGGTCTGGAAAACCTCCCGAAGCTTGTCTCCGACGAGATCGACAATCGCCTGGAAGTCCAGCTCGGCAGCCATCCCTTCCTGGACTCGGTTGATCACCGCCAGCTCCGCCGCACGTTGTTCGGTTTCCTTGAGCAGGCGGTTTGATTCCTCAAAGAGCCGCGCATTCTCGAGCGCCACGCTCATCGAGTTCGCCAGCGTCTGCAGCAGGCGCAGGTCGGAGTCGGAAAAAGCGTGTTCGCGGTCGATGTTCTGCAGCGAAATGACCCCGACCACGTCGTGACCGACGGTCATGGGCACGTCGAGACGGGATTTGATGTCCTCGCCCACCACGACCCCGGTCGTGGCTCCCACCATTTCCTCCTCGCGGCGCAGAAGGTCCTCGTTGATCATGACCGTGTTGCCGGTCTCGAGGATGTAGCGGCGGATGCCGTCGGGCGGCCGTGGCTCGGCGTGGAGGCGGCGGCCGCGCTCGATGATGTAGGGAAAATGCGCGAGGTCGGTTTGCCGATCCCAGGTGGCGATCATCACGATTTGCGCGTCGAAGATTGCCTGGATCTTCTTACCCACCAGCTCGTAGATCCCCTGCATGTCCTTGCGGGCCGCGAGGCCGGCCTGCACACTGTTGATCAGGGCGAGTTCTGCGTTGCGCTGCTGAATCTCTTTCGCCTGGCGTCCGGTCGCATCGCTGGCCAGAGCCGGAGGGAGGGGACCGTCCGCGTCGGCACGATGCTTGGTTGGAACGGTCTCCTTATCCTTTGTCGCGCCGGCCTTCGAGACTTTGCGGACTGCGATGCTCGGCCCTGGTTGTGCCGCGCCCTTAGTCGCCTTTAGGTCCGGCGTCGCTTGTTTGACGCGGCCAGCAGCCTTTTGCCTTTTGCCGGAGACCTTTTCCTTCCGTTCGCGCGTCGCTTTCTTCTTCTGGGGTGCCATGAGAGGGGTTTAGCCGTCGCGCGAAAATCAGGCGGAACAACTGGGGATAGGTTTTGGCCGGATGCTGGAGCCGAAGTCAATCATTTCTCCGCAAGAAACAAGCCGCGAAAAGCGGGGATGTCCATTTTGATCCTAAACATCTGCCGAAGGCGATGGCAATCGAGTGATCTGAGTTCGCCGCGCGATTGGGCGCGTGGCGCGGCCCATGGGCACTTGCGGCTTTGCGTCGCCGCTGTCCTCTGGCGGGTCGGCGGCCCGGCACGACCAGATCATCCGCGAGGCGGTGGCGGCGCAGCGCGCGCTGGAATCGGAGAATGGGGCAGATATGTCTTCGCGCAATCCTCTCGGACTGCTCTTGGGCCGGCGGCTCCGCTCGACCGGTCCGTCCAAACCTCCGGCCAAAAAACGCCTTTGCTATTTGTAGCCCACTCGGGCGCTGATCCGATACTCCCGCCACAGGGCCCGGAAATGGGCGGTATCTTGCGCTTTTAACACGAGTTCAACTCGTTGGTTCATCTTCGTCAGGGCTATCCAAGGCATCACCGCTGCTACTCCTCTTCAGAGCGATGGGTTACCTATGTCCTGAAACCGGCCCGCTTCACGTGTTTCACCGTTTAGGCTTAACTCATAACTCCTGACCCTCAGCGCTTAACTCAACGCCTTCTTCGCGCGGTATGCCTGCAATAATCGCGTCAGCCAGGCGCTGCAGGATTCCAGCACGCCATCGGGGTGGTGGACCTGGTAAACCGTTCCGGTGAGGGCGCTCTTGGAGGCGGCCAGACGAATGAAATCCTCGGCCGTTTTGATGTCATTCCGGTAATAGTCGCCCTTGGCCTTCATGTGGTCCGCGGCAGCCTGACCAGAATGGGTCGAGCCATTGCGGATAAAAGTGGCCGAGGAGCCGCGAACGGCCGTGAGGAGATAGGTGATTTCGCGGCCGGATTCGGAATCCGGGGGCGGCGCGCCGAGGAGCGCGCGCGGACCCAGCAGGAGGGCCGCAACAAAAACGCCGCCGGCAACCGTGCGCAGCCACAGGGGTACGATTTTCATAATTCAAAGCGGAAGATATCCCAGAATGGAGCGGAAATTTTTTCGGCGGCGGGACGATGCAGCCAGGCATCTAGGCTGATGGGCTGGGCCAAAGACTTATCGCGCTCGAACATCGTCGTTTGGCTCACGGCAAAACCGCGATCCAGGACATTTAGATTGGCCTCATCGTTCAATCGCATGGATCGATAGTCAAAGTTCGAGGAACCGACCGACACCCAGTGGTTGTCCACAATCAGCAGCTTCGAATGGATCATGGTGGGAGCGTACTCGTAAAAATGAACGCCCGCCCGGAGCATCGGTTCCCAACCCGATCGCGAGGCCGCGCGCGTAACTTTCGCATCGATCTTGCCGCCGGGCACGATCACTTCCACGCGCACGCCGCGGGCGCAAGCCGCCACCAGCTCCTTAACCAGGAGGGAATCCGGCAAGAAGTAAGGGCTCTCGATCTTGATGGAATTCTGGGCCCCCGCGATCGACAGCATGAACATCAGGCGCATGGTCTGGTTTCCAAGGCCCGGCGAGCTCTTGATGGCTTGTGCCAGGGCGGAGCCGTGCTGACCAAGGCGGGGGAAGAACAAGTCGCCGTGCAGCACCTCACCGCGTGCCTTGATCCAGTTGTCCATGAAGGCCGCCTGCAGTTGCGCGACCGCCGGGCCCTCGACGCGGTAGTGTGTGTCGCGCCACTCATCCGGTGGTCTGGCGTCGCCTTTCCAGGCATCCGCGATCCCCACGCCGCCGGTAAAACCGACCTTTCCGTCGACGATGAGGAGCTTACGGTGGGTTCGATTATTGATGCGGCTCACATTCCACCATTGCAGCGGATGGTAGCTGACAATCTGCACCCCGGCCTCGCTCAGCAGGCTCTTGTCTGAGGACGACATTTGTTTCGTCCCCTCCCAATCGAGAATGGCGCGGACTTGCACCCCGGAGCGTGCGCGCTCCGCCAGGGCTTGGGCAAGCTGGTGTCCGATCTCACCGGACCAATAAACGTAGGTTTCGAAATTGATCGTCTGCCGTGCGCCGCGAATTGCCGAGAGCATCGCGGGGAAAATTTGATTTCCGTTCAGGAGCGGCGTGATTCGATTTCCGGGGAGCAGGGTCGTGCCAAGGAGCGCTTCGACCGAGCGACGAAACTCCGGGCTGCGAACAGGGTACTGGGCGGTCACCGGCAAGCGGACTTCACTCTTCTCGCTTTGCACGGCACAGCCGGCGAGACCAAGTGCCAACAGGCCAAGACAGGGCAGGAGCGTACGCATCCATCCGAATCGCGTGCCGGGAGGCATCCGGTTGCAATTCTTGACGGCAAACGCTTAGGGGGAGCAGCTTTGCCACGCGGCAAGGCCCGCTTTCCGATTTACCGACGGCGTCAGCGCCGAGCGTGCTCAAAGCCAATTCCACCATCGAGCCGACGAACCCTGCTGCGCTCATCCTTTTTTCGGTAGCTGGACGGAGGGTCGCCCCTTCTCGCTGCAACGTCATCGCTACATTCAAATGGCGCGGCCGGACCCTACGGCCTCCGTACCGATTTACATCGCGGGTGGGGGCGCAGGCGTCGGGGTCGGGGTCGTTGGCGGAACGGGAGACGGCGTCGGAGTCGGCGTCGGCTTCGAAGGGGATCCGGGCAATTCCGACGGGCTTGGGTCGGGGTCAGGGCCGGGTAGGGGAGTCACCGGCGACGCCGGCAAGGCTGGGGGGGCGTTTCCTGACGTTTCGCCGTGCGCCACCGAAAGTGCCACGATGGATGCACACAGAAAATAGCGAAGCACTTTCATATTGATCATTCGTACTTCGAGGTAGTTCCGAGTGTTAGAAGACTTCGGAATCGACGAATAATCCGAAGGCAACAGATCCAACCTTTCCCGGGACGAATGGCCGAACAAACGGGGCACTGCTTTCGAAGCGGTGCGCCACGCGCGAATTTGCGACGACGCGGGCAGCGAACGGCCGGACCCGTGCGGGAGCCGGGAGCGCTCTCTTTCAATCCGACGGAGTAACGAACGAGAAGCAACCACCAATTAACTTAGGTCCGTACGACCCATCAACGGCGATTGCCTAGTACCACTTGGTATCACGGAGTCATGAGCACGATTCCTCCTCCAGCAACCCCAGAAAGCAATCCTATGAAGAAACTAGTTCTTAGCATCGCCTGCGCCGCCGTGGCCCCGTTCGCCCTGGCCCAGACGAGTTCAACGACGACGACCACCACTGTTACCGAAAGCACTGGCACGATCACGCAATACACCCCCGGTCAGACGGTGATTGTCAAGGAAACAGGCGGAGATCGCCCGTACAAGTTCACCAAGACAACGACCTACGTCACGAAGAGTGGCAAGAC
>JANMQT010000110.1:0-11126 GCA_031370675.1 Verrucomicrobiota bacterium | reverse complement strand
AGCCCTACCGCATCGAGGAGATCGCCGCGGTGGTGCACCGGGTGCTCAACGGGGACGCCAACGTCAGTCCGGAAATCGTGCCGGAGGCCGTCTGATCGCGGATGGTTTTTGCCAATGTCGGCCTGATCCTGCCGGACCGCGTCATTCCGCGCGGCTGGCTCCGCGTGGAAAACCGGATCATCTCGGGATACAACGACGGTGACCCGCCGCCGTCGTCCGCGGCGATGATTCAGGACGGCCGGGGTGGCTGGCTCGCGCCGGGATTCATCGACTTGCATGTGCACGGCGCGATGGGCCGCGACTTCATGCAGGCCAGCGACGAAGCCTTTACGGAAATATTGCGGCACCACGCGAAGGGCGGGACAACCACCGTGGCGGCGACCAGCGTGAGCGCGACCTGGCCGGAAATTGAGGCGATGATCGAGACCGCCCGGCGCTTTCATGATCGTCCCGCGCTGCCGAGCGTGTTCGGCGTGCACCTCGAGGGGCCCTGGTTGTCACCCGTGAAACCCGGCGCGCATGAGGTGCGGATGTTCTCGCTGCCGGATCGCGCCGCCGTGGAGCGCGTGGTCGCGTGGCGCGACATCGTCCGGCAGGTGACGATGGCGCCGGAGCTGCCGGGGTCCGCGGAAGCGATCGCGGCGCTGACCGCGGCGGGAATCGTGGTAAGTGCGGGCCACAGCGACGCCTGGGACGAGGACGTCGCTGGGGCGATGGCCGCCGGGTTGGGTCGGGTGACTCATCTCTTCAACGCCATGTCGGGCGCGCGGCGCCGCGGCGCGTACCGTGTGGCGGGCTTGCTGGAATGCGCGCTCGCCGAGCCGCGGATTACCGCCGAGATCATTGCCGACGGTCATCACGTTTCGCCAACGCTTCTGCGGCTTGCGCATCGCGCGAAGGGAACCGACGGATTATGTCTCGTGACCGACGCGACGGCCGCCTGCGGATTGCCCGAGGGAGCGGGATACCGGTTGGGGGGCGAACGCTGCGTCGTGCGGAATGGCGCGGGATTTCTGGCGGATCAGGAGGTGCTGGCGGGCAGCGCCGCGCGCATGATCGATTGTGTCCGAAACATGGTTCAGCATGCAGGGGTCTCGCTGCTCGAAGCGGTCCGCATGGCCACGCTGGTGCCGGCCCGATCGATCGGGCAGCGCATGAGCGCTCCGCCGGTCGGCCGGCTCGAAGTGGGCGCGGCCGCGGATCTTGTCTGGATGACGCCGGAGCTGGAGGTGGCCGGAACATGGCGCGGCGGCGAGCGCATCGCGTGAGTGCCGGAGTCGGTTAGGCGAGCAGTTCGCCGTAGCGCTCGTGCGCCAGCGCTTCGCAGTCCCGGAGAATTTCCGCGGCCGAGTCCTGGTCGAGCGCGCGCGCGGCCAGCGCGCGGCAGGCGTCGAGATCCAGCGTTTGCACGGCGCGCTTGATGCGCGGGACCAGCAGGGCGGCCGCGCTGAGTTCGTCGACGCCGAGTCCGAGCAAGAGCGGGACGAGCACGATGTCCGAGGCCATTTCACCGCAGACGCCCACCCAGATGCCGGCGGCGTGCGCCGCCTGGACAACGCGCTTGATCAGGCGCAGCACGGCGGGGTGGGTGGGTTCGTAAAGGGGCGCGACCGACTCATTCAGGCGATCCACCGCGAGGGTGTATTGCACGAGGTCGTTCGTGCCGATACTGAAGAACTGGACTTCGCGGGCGATCTGCTCGGCGCACAACGCGGCGGCGGGTACCTCGATCATCACGCCGACTTCCAATCGCTCGTCGAAGGCGAGGCCCTCGGCGCGCAGTTCCTGGCGGCATTCCTCGAGCAGGGCGTTGGCGCGCCTGACCTCGCCCGGGCTGGTGACCATCGGATACATCAGGCGCACGTTGCCGCCCGCGCTCGCGCGGAGAATGGCCCGGAGCTGCGTCTTGAACATGTCGCCATGCTCGAGGCAGAGGCGGACGCCGCGCAGGCCGAGAAACGGATTCGACTCCGCCGGGAGTGGCAGGCAGTCGAGCGGCTTGTCGCCGCCGACATCGAGCGTGCGGATGATGATTTTTTGCGGGTGCAGCTCGGCCGCGATGCGGCGGTAGTTTTCGAATTGCTCGTCCTCGGTGGGCAGCGAGTCGCGATTGAAGAAGAACACCTCGGTGCGGTAGAGACCCACGCCCTCCGCGCCGCTGAGTTTGTGCAACGGCAGGTCGTCCGCGAACTCGAGATTCGCCGCCAGCGTGATGTGATGGCCGTCGCGGGTGGTCGACGCCGTCTCGCGCAATTCGCCGAGATCACTCTCGACCCGCGCGCGCTGATGCGAAAACGCCTCGTACTCGTGCAACGTGGCCGGCAGCGGATTGAGCACGAGGAGCCCGCGGTAGCCATCGAGCAGGATGTCGTCGCCGGTCTGGAAGAGTTTTTCCACGCCGTGCAATCCCGAAACCGCCGGAATGCCGAGCGAGCGCGCGAGGATGGCGGTGTGCGAGGTCTTGCTGCCAACGTCGGTCGCAAAACCCAGGACGAGATCGCGGTTGAGCGAGGCGGTGTCGGAAGGCGTCAGGTGGTGCGCGACGAGCAGGTGGCGCGTCTGCACGGCGCTGAGGCCGGGATGGGCCTTCCCGGTCAGGTTTTGGACGATGCGGCGGGCCACATCGGTGATGTCCTGGGAACGTTCGCTCAGGTAGGGGTCCTGGAGCTTGGCGAGCTCGGCCGCGAATTTGGACGCGGAACGGTGCACGATGAATTCGGCGTTGAGGTGCTCCTTTTCGATGCCCCGTACCACCTCGTCGAGGAGCGACGCATCCTCGATCACGAGCAGGTGCGCGTCGAAGATGCTGGCGTCCTTGGCGCCGACCGCGGCGGCGATCTGGGACTGAATTTGCGTGATTTGCGCGCGGGTGACGCCCAGCGCGGCCTCTAGGCGCAGGATTTCGGTGTCGACCTGCTCGGACCGGATGGGATAGCGCGGCACCTCGTCCTTGCCGGGGCGGTGGACATAGGCGATGCCGCGAGAAACGCCCGGCGAGACGGCGAAGCCTTGAAAGCGGCGCTCCTCGCGCTGCTCAGGATGGGCATCGGGGCCGCTTATGTTCGCGTCGTCGGTCAGATGCGGCGCATCTACACCGGAAGCCCCTCAGTGCCAAATGGGAAGGTGATCGAACGACCCCCTTCGCCCCCCGTTCAATGCTCCTCTTCGAACCGGCTGAGGATGAGGGCGGCGAGCTCGTCGAGCGCTTTTTCCGCGTCGTGGCCCTCGGCGGTGACCTTGAGCACGGATCCCTGGCCGGCCGCCAGCATCATCAGTCCCATGATGCTCTTGCCGTTGACCTGCTCGCCATCCTTCTCGACCACGATTTCCGATTTGTACCGGCTCGTCACCTTGACGAACCGCGCGCTCGGCCGGGCGTGCATCCCGAGGCGATTCTCGATCGTGAACTCGCGGGTAAGCTTTTGACCGGGCGTGGGCGTGGAACCGGATTTGCGGTTCAGCAGGGACATTGGAAAATAAGTCAGGTGGATTTGGCGGACTTCGCTTGCATCTGATCGATCAGCCGCTGGTTGAACTCAGCCGCCCCGTCGTAACCGTGGCTTTTGAGTTTTTGATCCAGCGCCGCGACCTCCACCAGCCGGGCCAGGTCACGCCCCGGGCGGACCGGGATGGTCACGCTGGGCACGGTGATGTCGAGGATGGTGCAGGTCTCGGGATCCAGACCAATTCTATCGATATCCTGGCATTCCTGCCAGTCCTTTAGCGTGACCACCAAATCCAGCCGCTTCTCGTCGCGAATCGCGCCGACGCCGAAGACGGCCGCGACGTTAATCACACCTAGTCCGCGGATTTCCATGTGATGCCGCGTGAGCGGCGGGGGCGTGCCCATCAATTCACGATGTTCAATCGCGCGAAAGCGCGTGACATCGTCAGCCACGAGACTGTAACCACGCTCGATCAGGCTGAGGACGCACTCGCTTTTGCCAATGCCGCTGGCGCCCCGGATGAAGACCCCGATGCCCATGATGTCGACCATGCTGCCATGTTCGATCTTGGAGGGCGCGAAGTCGTTCTCGAGCACGATGGTCGCGGCGTTGATGAAATGCTTGGTCACCATCGGCGTGCGGAACATGGCGACGCGGGCGGCCTTCGCCTCGTCGAGCAGCGCGGGGGGAATGATGGCGGAGCGCGAGAAGACGGCGCATGGGATGTGGAGCTGGCACAACGCGTGGAAGCGCTGGCGCATCTCGGATTCCGGGAGGCTTTTCAGGTAGGCGAGCTCGGCGCTCCCGAGGACCTGGATGCGCTTCCACGCGAAATAGCGGTGGAAGCCGGCGAGGCCCAGTCCCGGGCGGTTGATGGTGGCTTCGCGAATTTTGCGATCCATGCCCGCCTCCGGGCCGATCAGCTTCAGGTGCAGGGATTCGCCGTGCGCGCGAAAAAATTCGCCGACGGTGATCCCCCCGGGGCCGCTGTTGGGGGGGATCGTTTCCACCGCGTACGTGCGCCTCGGGTCGCGCGCTTAAGCGCCAACCCCCACCTTCGCGACGCCGACAAAAATGGCGTCGAAGTCCTGGAATTGAATGGTCGACGGCACCGGCGGCGGATTCACGAGTTCGTAGGTGTTATTGCCGACGAAGCTTTGGGTCTGCGTGTCCCACGCCATGCAGGTCACTTTGCCCTTGCTGTCCGGGGCCTGGGTGGTGCAGACGCAGATATACCGCTTCCGCTTGAGGACTTCCTTGTCCTCGGGGCTCAGGCTGTCGATGTAGTTCGTGATTCGCGACACGGCGACCTGGACCTGGGCCGGCGAGGCCTTCCTCTGGCGCGCGACGACCACCCCCTTGGATCCCGCCGACGCCTTGCCGGACTTGCCTTCGACGGCGCGGTAGTTCGCCTTGCTCAAATTGGCGAATTGGTTCGTCGGCGTGGTTGCGCAGGAACTCAAAATGAGCGCGGCTGAGAGAGTGGCCACGGCGGAAAAAGAGGGAGCTTTCATTACCAGTCGATTCTAGGTTCCGATCGTTTCAAGTCACGCACAATCTGCCGCTGGACGGCCTTCGCGACTTGGGCCAGGGCCGGGGGTCAGGGCGCGGCCGCGATCTCGCGGGTCCCGTCGGCCCGATGGGAGAAGCGCAGCCAGCGCGTGCCGGCCGGGAGCAGGTCCGGAAATTTGTCCGCCCATTCGATCACGCACACGCCGCGTCCGTCCAGGTATTCGTCGAGCCCAAGCGCCAGCGCCTCCGCCGCGGTTTCCAGACGGTAAAAATCGAAATGATAAACGGGCAGCCCGCCTCCGGCGTATTCGTGGATCAGCGTGAACGTTGGGCTTGTCACTTCGGCGATGACCCCGAGGCCCGCCGCGAGACCCTTCACAAAATGGGTCTTGCCCGCGCCGAGCTCGCCGCACAGCGCGACGACGTCGCCGGCCACACAACGCGCGGCCGCGACGCGGCCCAGCGCGAACGTCTCGGCCGGGTCATGAGAAATGATCGTACCCACTTGGTAATTCAGTCCCCGCGCCGGGCGCGGTCAACTCCCCAATCCGCGTCAGCGCGACATCCGGAAAACGAACCGGCCAGCCGGCGAGCAGCGCCCCGGCATCCCCTGGCGCGACGGCGAAAAGCAGCTCGTAATCTTCGCCGTCGCGAATGGCCTGTTCCGCGGAGACGTCCGCCGCAAGCGGCAGGTTCTCGCGGTCAATGCGGAAGCCCACGCCACTGGCGAGCGCCAGCCGCGGCAGATCCGCGCCGAGCCCGTCGCTGAGATCCATCATCGCATGCACCGCGAAATGCTTGGCGAGCCAGCGGGCCTCGCTCAGGCGCGGCCGAAAATTCAGATGCCGCCCGCTCGCCAGCGAACCGCCCAGGAGACCGGTCACAAACAGGGTGTCGCCCGGCTGACCACCCGAGCGCAGGCAGCAGCGCTTGGGCGAGACTTCCCCCGTCAGCGAGACGGCGATCATCGTCGGACCATCCGTGCGCGCGGTTTCGCCGCCGACGACGAGCACGCCGAACTCCGCCGCGCACCGGCCCAGCCCGCGGTAGATGCCCCGCGCCCGCGCCGTCGCGGTTTCGACCGGCAGCGCGATCGTTACAAGTGCGTGCAGCGGCCGACCCGCGCAGGCGGCGATGTCGCTCAGCGGGCGGGCCAGCGCCTTCCAGCCAACCTGCGCCGCCGGAGTCGCCGCGAGAAAATGCCGGCCCTCGATGACGCAATCGGACTTGAGCAGGAGATATTTTCCACCGCGCAGGGCGTCGCGCACGACCGCGCAGTCGTCGCCGTCGGTCGCATCGGCCACGAGCGATTTATCCATCAGCACCCCGGGCGTCAATTCGGCGAGAAGTCGGCGTACGAGGCGATCCTCGCCGAAGCCGGCCAGCGTGCGCGGTTCGCTCATGGGGGTCAGGGTTTGGGCGCGGCGGGATCGAGGAGCATCTGCACAAGCTGCGTGGCATTAAAGCACGCGTGCATGGCGATCGGCACGTACAGCGTTCCGGAAAATTCGTACGCGAGTGTCAGGCAGGCGGCGAGCGCAAAGAGCCCGCCAAACGCCGGGAGGCTGCCGTGGATGAAGGCGAAGAGCGCGGCGTTGAAGACGATGGCGGCGGCCAGTCCGCCGTATTTCTTGGCGACCCCGTAGATCAGGCCGCGGAAGAAAAGTTCCTCGCTGATCGGCGCGATGAAGACGGCGGAGAGGGCGACGGCGATTTTTTCCCGCCCCTGCCCGGCGCCCCGAAAGAACCTGACGATTTCCTGCAGGTCGTCTGGTCCGGTGGAAAACCCCTGCGTCAGCAGCGAGCCGACCAGGATGACCGGGAAGGCGGCGAATGTCAGCACGAGGGCGATGGCGAAGGCTTTCCAGAGCGGCTGACGATCGAGGCCAAACAGGAGGGTGAGACTTCGCCCACGCGATTTCAGAACCAGAATGACGACCGCGGTAAAGACCACGGTCATCGTCGCAAAGAGAAGCAGCGCGGAAAGTGTCAGTTCCGTTTTCGTCTCGGCTGGCGGCGCCATGAATTGCAAGCAGCCCAACGAGACGTAGAAGAACGCGAGGCTCAGCGCGAGGCCAAGCTCCACGGATCCGTAACCGGAAACGTCCACGGCATCGCCGCCCGCGCGGAACACGCGCCGGCAGAGGTAGCCGAGCACGACGGCGGCAAAGGCAACCCAGGCGTAGTCGGCGAAGTCGAGTTGCTCGACCGGCGGAGTGGCGGGGGAGGCGGCGGCGGCGGCGGCGAGAAATTCCACGGGCGGACCATCCACCGCTGGCGATCTTGCGCAAGACCCCGCCGTCGGCGGACCCGCCCGTGGTTACAAATTAATTTCCTTGAGCCGCAGGCAGGTCGCACGGCGCTCGACGTTGAAGTCGACCCAGTCGGGCACTTCCGTCTTGCACGCCGCGATGACGTGCGAGCAGCGCGGATGGAAAGGGCAGCCCTTGGGCGGATTAAGCGGGGAGGGCGGGTCGCCCGCGAGAATGATGCGCCGCCGCGTCTTCTCGCGCACCGGATCGGGCACGGGCACCGCGCTCACGAGCGCCTTGGTGTAGGGATGGAGCGGCCGCTCGAAGACCTCGACGGCCGGCCCGATCTCGACGATGCGGCCGAGGTACATCACAGCGATGCGATCGGCGATGTGTTTAACCACCGAGAGATCATGCGAGATGAAGATCATGGTGAGCTTCATCTCGCGGACGAGCCGGAAAATGAGGTTGAGGATCTGGGCCTGGATCGAGACATCGAGTGCGCTGACGGGTTCGTCGGCGATGATGAGCTTGGGCTCGACCGCGAGCGCGCGCGCGATGGCAATCCGCTGACGCTGGCCGCCGCTGAACTCGTGCGGGTACTTGCGTTGAAACCGCGCGGCGAGGCCCACTTTTTCGAGGAGCGCACTCACGCGCTTCGGCAGCTGGTCGGCTGGCACCCTCTGATGCGTGGAGATGGCCTCCGCCAGCGTGTCGTAAACCGTCATGCGCGGATTGAGCGACGCGTACGGATCCTGGAAGATCATCTGAAAATCCGTGCGGGCCTTGCGCAGGGCCTCGCCGTGCAGCGAGGCGAGGTCGCGCCCCGCGAGCAACACGCGGCCGGCGGTGGGCGGAATCAACTGCAGAATCGTCCGGCCCAGCGTCGACTTGCCGCAGCCTGATTCGCCGACGAGTCCGACCACCTCGCCCTTGCTGAGCGAGAGATCGATGCCGTCTACGGCCTTGACGGTGCCGACGTGTTTCTTGAAGAGCAGGCCCTTCTCGACCGGGAAGTGGGTCCTGACGTTTTCGAGTTCGAGAAACGCGTCAGTCGGCATGGCGGACGCGCGGCGGGCGTTACTTCTGGCCTTCAATGCCGAGCAGTTCGACCTCGAAAATCAGCGTCGAATTGGGTCCAATTTCGGGGCCGGCGCCGTTTTCGCGGTAGGCGAGATCCGAGGGAACGAAAAGCTGGTATTTCGAACCGACCTTCATGAGCTGAATCGCTTCGGTCCAGCCCGGAATGACGCGGGTAACGGGGAACTTGAGCGGCTCGTTGCGCTTGTAGGAGCTGTCGAATTCCTTGCCGTTGATCAAGGTGCCGCGGTAGTGCGCCGAGACCGTGTCGGTGGACTTCGGCGAAGGCCCGGTACCTTCCTTGATGACCTTGTATTGGAGACCGCTCGCAGTCGTCTTCACGCCGTCCTTGGTCTTGTTTGCGGCGAGGAAGGCCTCACCCTCCTTTTTGTTGGCTTCGCCGGTGGTCTTCATTTTGGCCATTTGCTTGTTTTGATTCTCGGTCTGGACCGCGGTGAGCGTGTCCTGGATTTCACGCTCCGACATTTTCAGGGGCGAGCCCGTCAACGCATCCGTGACGGCGGTGATGATGGTCTGGGGATCGGCATCGACGCCCTGTTCCTTGAGGCCGGACAGGTCGCGTCCAACCTTGGCGCCGATGGCATAGCCGGCCCGCTCGCGGTTGGTCTTGTAAAACGAGGCCGGGGCCGCAGTGGCGGCGGGCGAGGCGGCGGGGGCGGCCGCCGGGGCGGCGGGCTTCTCCTGCGCCGGGGACAGGGCGGCAATTCCGAGCAGTCCGGAGGCGAACACGGGGAGACGAAGGAATGAGCGGGAAGTCATAAAGAGTGGGAAGTTTTAAGCGCATCCGGCGGGGAATGCGAAAGGAATTTTTCGGGGCGGCCAGCCGCCGCCGCGATGCCAGCGAACGCGGGTTGCAGGTTGTCGGCTGAATAATTTGGGGTTAAAAGCGTCCCTCTCTGCCCGACGCGACGGCCTGATGCCACCGCCCGGTCTCCCTCTCAACCACATTTTCCAGTCATGGACCTTTGCATCATTGGCTCGGGCTACGTCGGACTCGTTTCCGGCGCCTGCTTCGCGGAAGTCGGCCACCACGTGATTTGCGTCGACAATGATCCGCGCAAACTCACCGCGCTCAAATCCGGTCAGATTCCCATCTACGAACCCGGCCTCGAGGACCTCGTGAAGCGCAATGTCGCCGCGCACCGCCTGCAATTTACCGGCAGCATCGGCGAGGCGGTCGCAAAATCACAGGTTGTCTTCATCGCCGTGCCAACTCCGCCGCAACCCGACGGCAGCGTCGACTTGAGTTACATCGAGCGGGTCGCGCGGGAAATCGCCGGCGTGCTCAAGCCGGGCGAATACCGCGTCGTGGTCGACAAGAGCACCGTGCCGGTGAAGACGGGCGACAACGTGACCGACACGATCAAGCGCTACGCCAAGCCCGGGGTGGATTTCGACGTGGTGAGCAACCCGGAGTTTTTACGCGAAGGCTGCGCGGTGGCGGATTTAATGAAGCCGGATCGCGTGGTCGTCGGCTCGAACAGCGAGCGGGCGCTCAACCTGATGAAAAAGATCTACGAGCCTTTCATGGCTCCGATCATCGTCACCGACGTCAACTCCGCCGAGCTGATCAAGCACGCGGCGAACTCCTTCCTCGCGCTGAAGATTTCCTACGCCAACGCCCTGAGCGCGATCTGCGAGGCGAGCGGCGCCGACATCGAAAAAGTGGTCGACGGCATCGGCAGCGACAAGCGCATTGGCCGGCATTTTCTCAACGCGGGTCTGGGCTACGGTGGATCGTGTTTCCCGAAGGACATCGCGGCCTTCATCGCGATCGCGGATCAACTGGGGCGGCCCTTCACCCTGCTCAAGGAAGTCCAGCGCATCAACCGCGAGCAAAAGGAACGATTCATCCAAAAGATGCGCGATGCGCTCTGGATTCTGCGCGACAAGAAAATTGCCGTCTGGGGACTCACCTTCAAGCCGGACACCGACGACGTTCGCTCGTCGGTGGCAATCGATCTGGTCAACGATCTGTGCCGGGAAGGCGCGCACGTCACGGCCTACGATCCGAAGGGCATGGAGAAGGCCCTCGAATTCAAACTGATTCCCGAGAGCGTGAAGCTGGCGAAGTCACCGCTTGAAGCGGCGGACGGGGCCGAGGCGCTGGTGCTGGCGACGGAATGGCGCGAGTTCAAGGAAGTGGATCTTACCGCGCTGAAGGACCGGATGCACACGCCCCTGGTGTTTGACGGCCGAAACCTCTTTGATCCCGCGACGATGAAGGAACCCGGCTTCACCTATCGTTGTATCGGACGGCCGACAATCGAGACGCGCTGAGCGGGTGCGGCGTGGCCCCGGTGGATTCCGCGATCAGGTTTGGGCCTCCGGGAGTTGCCGCTTGAGGGCGGCTACTTCGAATTCAAGTTGCTTCACGCGTTCGATCAAAATCGGCAGGCGACGGATGCGCGTGTTGTATTCGATCGCTGCGATCATCGGCTTGGCCGGCGTCCCGAACATTTTCGCGCCGGCTGGCACGTTTTTGGTGATGCCACTTTGGGCGCTCACGAGCACGCCATCGCCGAGCGTGATGTGGCCGACGACACCGACCTGGCCGGCGAGGATGACGTTTTTCCCGAGACGTGTGCTGCCAGAGATGCCGGCCTGTGCGACGATGAGGCAGTGCGGTCCGATGACCACGTTGTGGGCGATCTGAACGAGGTTGTCGATTTTCGTGCCCTCGCCGATGCGCGTCATGCCGAAGCGGGCGCGATCGATCGTAACGCCCGCGCCGATTTCCACGTCGTCCCCGATTTCCACCCCGCCCACCTGCGGCACCTTGAGGTGGCGGCCGTCGACGGTGGTAAACCCAAAT
>JANMQT010000080.1:0-19153 GCA_031370675.1 Verrucomicrobiota bacterium | reverse complement strand
GCGTCGGGACCATCACCGGGTCAGCAGCGCTACCGCCTCGATTTCCGCGGTCTGTGGAAACATATCGATCGGCGTGATCGATTCGATCCGGTAGCCGCCCGTTTTCAACCGCGCGAGATCACGCGCCAGCGTTGCCGGATGGCATGAAACGTAAATCACGCGCTGCGGGCGCGCATCGACCACCGCGTCGGTCACCGCATGAGCCAGGCCCTCGGCGGGCGGATCCAGAATCACGGTCGTCACCGCGCCGTCCGTCGCCGCCAGCGCCTGGGGCAGGAGCAACGCAACGTCGCCCTCGAGATAACGCTCGTTGGCCCCCGCGCTTTTGCGCGCGTGCTCGATCGCGTACGTATCCCACTCGATGCCGAGGCACTGGGTGAATTGTCCGCGCAACGCCTTGATGAACCAGCCCGCGCCGCAGTACGCGTCGACCAGCGAACCGCCGGCCGCCCCGGCCAGCACCGCGACGTGCTCGAGCATGAGCGCGGCCGCGGCGTCGTTCGCCTGATGAAAAAAACGGTGCGTGCGATCCGCGCGCAGGGTGCGATGGCCGTCCTCGCGCCGCCGCCGGCGCGTGGTGGCGAGTTCAAACAGGAGGGTATTGACGGCGGGCGCCGCGATTTCGCAGTGGTTGATCTCGACCAGCCGGTGGCCGCCCGCGGCGTGAAATCCGACGGCGCCATCCTTGAGGTGAACGGTGATGCGGTTGCGATACTCAAACGGTTGCGGTGACGCAATGATCGGCTTCATCGGTAGATCGCCCAGTTCTGCCTGTCCGATGCGACGCAGGGTCGCGGCGAGCTGCCTTTCCTTCAACGCCAACTGCGCCTCGTAGCGCAGATGCTGATAGCGGCAGCCGCCGCAGTCGCCGAAGTAGCGGCAGCGCGGGTCGACGCGATCGGCCGACGGCGTGACCACGGACACCAGCCGGCCCAGCGCAAACTTCTTTTTCACCGAGACGATCTCGACCTCGACGTCCTCGTCCACCGCGACAAACGGCGTGAACAGCACGCGTCCGTCCTCCAGTCGCGCGATGCCATCTCCCCCGAAAGCCACGTCCGTAATTCGAACGTGGTGCCGCGTGCCGGGCGTGGGAGGCAATGAGGTCAATGGAAGCTGGAAAGGTTGCGGCGGACCGGCGCGCGTGGCGAGGGAAAACTCGGTGCTCAAGCGAACAGCCGGGTCCAAAGGCTGGTGACCAGCGAACTGCCGGTGAGCCAGAGGACCAGGAGATAGGCCCACGCGCCAACCCCAAAAAGATAGCCCAGCAGAATCAGCACGCCGTCCCCCTCCATCCAACCGATCGCGATGAAGATGAGCGAATACGCGGGAATGGTGTTCGTGAACGGAATCGGCAGCGGCAGACCGAGAAAAAATCCGCTCGAGACGATCATCGCGCCGACAAACCGCTTCGCGAACCTTGATTCAATGAGGCTCCCGAGGCGGCCGCGCTTCAGGAAGCGCTCGAGCTTGACGGCAAACCATGTGCCCTTCGCCACGATGCTCTTGAGCCGTTCATACTCGATCGTCACGCGTTTCGCGCGCCCGGGCAGGCGCGGATGCACGCCCCAAATGAGGCAGGCACCGATGGCCATGATGGCGAGACCGAACGGCGTGGAGATGCCGGGAATCGAAACCGGCAGGCAGAACGGCAGCGAGAAAAACAGCATCACCATTCCGTAGGTGGTGCTCTCCGGCAGCGCCGCCTCGATTTGCTCCATCGTCATCGCCCTTCCGTCGGCCCGCTCCAGCAGCAGGCGCAGCTCCGCCGAAAAATTGACGTCGGGAATCGGCGCGGCTGGCGGCGTCCCGGTTGGCGGCGGCGGCGGGATCACGACGCGGATTTTGTGCGAAACGCCGCGCCGATCCATTGCAGAGCCTTCCCCAGCGGCCGGAAAAGCGCGTCCACCGAACGCGCAATTAGGCGCATGACAGGATGGGCCACCCGGACCAGCGGCCGAAAGACCGCGCTTACCGCCGGCACCCGATCATAGGCGAGGGTCACGGCAACGATCGCAAGGATGCCGATGAATTTTCCGAGCGAGCCGAGATCGACGGAGAATTGCATTTCCGCGAGCAAAACGGCACCCACGAAACCCACGAGCAGGAACGCCGTGTCCTCCAGGATCGGAAAGCGCTCGATCAACTTGATGCAATAGCCCGCCACAAAACGCAGCGCGAGGATGCTGATGCCGACACCGACATACACCGCCCAAAGCCTGGGTGTCATCGCCACCGCCGCGACGACGTTGTCCACGCTCAGGCTCGCGTCGAGCATCAGGATGCCGGCCACGACCGAGAAAAAGCTCCGCTGCGGATGCGCATGCGCGACGGACCCGGGGTTCGCACCCTCGCTGACCGCCTCCATTTCCGCGTCTTCCTCGGCGGTCAGTTCCTTGCACATCAAGTAGAGGAGATAGAGCGCGCCCACCAGCTTCACCCAGTAGTTCTCGAGGATGACGGCGGCGAAAAGCAGGCAAATGCAACGGAAACCGTAGGCGCCGGCCATGCCCCAGTTCAGCGCCCGCGGCTGCTGATGCTCCGGCAGCCGGCTCGCCATCGCGGCGATCGCCAGCGAATTGTCCACCGAGAGCAGCCCGTTGATCAAGATCAGCGAAAGGAGCACCGGGATGGTCTCCAGCACTTCCGCAGGGGAAGGGAATGACATTCGGGTAGACCTAACCCGTTCGCCCCGGGGCCACAACCCCCCCATTCCGCGCCGGCTCAAGGAGCCGGTTGGTCAATGCCCGCTCCAGATTTTGTTGCGAGCGTCGGGCTGACGCCGCGCGGATCGCCGCCGCAGCGCAACCCTCACATCGACGTGAACCGGCCGAGGCGCCGCGACCTTGGCCGCATCGCCAAGACCCCGATTATTGCAACAGGTCGCGGTGCCCTTCAAGGCGGGTCGATTTCGACCGCCGCGCGAATGTAATTCTGGTAAAACTGATTCTGAAAAATCTCTGCCTCGTCGTACTTTCGTTTCAAGCGGAAGAATGTCGCGTGTTGCGGGTAGGCGACCTTGAACTGCGCCACGGTGGCGTGGGCGCGGTACGGAAGATAATAGGTCCCGCCGCAGTCGAGGGCTACTTGAATGAGTTCGCGCGTAAAGCTGCGCATCACCTCGTCCGCCGCTTCGCTGCACGGCTGATGAAAAAGCATCACCAAGCCAAACACCTCACCCTTGGCGTAGCGCAGCTGCGAGTCAGCATCATCCTGCACATTTCGAACGGTGATGTTCAACAAGTCTATTTCGGGATGCCGCCGAAACCGTCCGCGAGCCATCCGGAGGAACTCGCCGAGTCGATCCGGAGGAACGAAATACTCCTGGAGAATTTCGGTAGCCCCCGAATCGCGATTCGCAAACCAGGCCGAGGGATCCTGCAGGATGGAGTTGCGCGACCGCACACCGCGGGCCTCACCGACGATTTTCTCGAGCCCCCACCGCCAGCCTTTTCCCCAGCCGCTCCCGACCGATGCGCGGAATACGAGGCGCTCGAGGCGATGCGTTTGCCGTGGCGGAGCCGGGTCGAGCGTGTTGCGCGCACCGGCGCCGTTTGCGCCTGATCGCTGTTTTCGGACCAGCCGCACGATCTGGGCGTCGGAAAGAAACCACGGCCCGGGCGCGACGCAGATTCGTCCATACGCCATGCCGGCCTCGGTCGAGTCCGGCGGCAGGAGGCGCCGGAATTCGGCCGCATAGTTCTCTGCCGAGACGGCGAATCGCTCCGTCAGGTAGTATTCATTGGGAACGACCCTCAGTTCCACTTCCAGAATGATGCCGAAGAGACCGTAACCGCCAAGGACCGCGCCGAAGAGTTCCCTCGTCTCCTCGCGTTCACGCGCGCACTCCACGATGCCCCCGTCCGCCATCAACAAGCGAAAGGACTGCACGGTGCCGGCGATCGGCGGCGCGTTATGCTGCCAACCGTGACAATTCACGGAAATCGATCCGCCCACCGTGAAATCGTTATTCGATTGCATGACCGCGACCGACCAACCCCGCGGGTCGAGGGACTGGATGATTTCCTCCCACGTTGCTCCCGCTCCGACGCGGACGGTTGCGCCGCGGTCGCCAATCTGGACCTCGTCGACCCAGGTGAATGCGGGTGCCCGCATATCGACAATCAACGCGCCTGCCAGCAGGGTGTGCCCGCCCATCGAATGTCGGGAGCCTGCCACGGTGACTTTGCGGCCGGTGGCCCCGGCCTCCCGCACGCGCGCCCTGAGCTCCTGCTCGGCGGCCCGCCGCTCATTCGGCACGGTGATGATCTCGCCCAATCGCGTCGCACTCAGCCGGCTCACATCATTTTCGCCGGCCCGGGGCGACGCCAGCGGATCGTTAGGATCCAACCACCAGACCCGGCCCAGCGTGAAGACATAACTGAGAACCAGAAGCAGCGTCACCCCGCTGAGCGCAAGGAGGATTGGGCGCAGGATGCGGTTCAATGGATGCATGGCGCTGTTGGGACGTCCGTGCCTACGCTGGACCAGCGCCGGAACATAATTGATATCCTGTGGTTCAACCCCACGAAAAAACGATGACGAACCTCCGCGAGCGACTTTAGGGCCGGCCTCCGACAACCACGGGGCATGCCCGCACATTTCCTTTGCCGATTGGCCCCGATTCGGTAGCTTCCGCCCCCGCCGGATCGAGGTGATGGCGGCCAAATATGGCTATGCATCCTGAAATCAAGAAGCTCGTCGAAGCCGGTAAACTGCGTAATGACGCCGGTGAAAAGCTCTCCGCACTCGAACCGGGGGTCTTCGTGCAACACAAGTCCTGGGGCTTCGGAAAAATCTCCGAATGGGACGTGACGCTGGAACAGGTCACGATCGATTTCGTCGCGAAGAAGGCCCATTTGATGCAGTTTCCGTTCGCTGCGGAGACCCTCTCGCCGTTGCCGGCAGAACATTTTCTCGCGCGCAAGATGACCGATCTCGCCGGGCTCCAGAAGATGGCGCTCGAGGATCCTCGCTCGCTGGTCAAATTGATTCTCGAGAGCCTGGGCGGCAAGGCCACTCTCGCCCAGATGGAGCAACTCCTGTCCCCCGAAATCACGCGCGACGAAGCCGCCTTCACGAAATGGTGGAACGCAGCCAAGCGGGTGCTCAGGAACGACGGCCACTTCGCCATCCCCGCCAAGAAGGTCGAACCCGTGCAATACCGCGCCGAGTCGGTGTCGCGGGGCGAAGCCCTGATCGCGCGCTGGAATCAGGCGCGGAAGTCGAAGGAGCAGATCGCCGCGCTCGATGACGTGCTGAAGAACCTCGAGGAATTCCGCGACACCGCCCACCGGCTGACCCCGCTCGTCACCGGCGCCGCGATGTTCGCCGCCAAGGCGCAACGCCTTGACTCCGCCGCCGCGCTCGAGCTGCTCGCGCTCGCCGAAGAGGTCGCCGCCTCGGTCAATCTCGCACCCCCGCAGCCGGGTCTGTCCCTTTTCCTCCGGGCCGAACAACCCCGGCTTAACGGACTGCTCGGCAACCAGAACGCCACCCGACTGCGGCAGGTCTTGCGCCGTTTCCCCGAGGCCTTCGGCGACGACTGGGCCACGCAGGCCGGCGCCATCCTCCCCAAAGCCGTGGGCCCACGGCTCGCCGCGGAAATCTGCCGCGCGCTCGTCGACCTCGGCCGGCCCGACGCGCTGAAAGCCGCATTCGACCTCGCCATCCGCAGTTACACGGTCACCTGCGAAATGCTCCACTGGCTGGCCAGCGAACGCGCCACGGAGCCCGCCCGCGATTTTCTTTCGCCCGAGTTGCTCGGCACGATCCTGTCGGCGCTCGAACGCGATACCATCAGCGACATCCGCCGCGGCACGAAGCTGCGCGAACTCCTGATGAACGACCGGGAGTTGATCCCGGACCTCGTGTCGGGGGTTCCGATCGAGCGCGTGCGCGGCGTTGCGCGCCAATTGCTGGTTTCCCACGCGTTCGACGAGCTGTCGCGCAAGTCGCTGATGGCCCGCGTCATCAAGGTGCATCCTTCGCTGGCCTCGCTACTCGACGGCGCGGAGCAAAAAAAGGAAGAGCAGCCGCTGATTGTCTCCTGGTCGAGTTTGGAGCAGCGCAAGAAGGAATATGACGCGTTGGTGAAGGAAAAAATCCCCCAGAACGTAAAGGATATTTCCATCGCCCGATCGTACGGCGACTTGCGGGAAAACTTCGAGTTCAAGTCGGCCAAGCAGCAACAGGCCGTCCTGCAGGGCCAGAAAGCTTCGCTGGAAACCCAGCTGGCCAACTGCCGCGGTACCAATTTTGAAAATGTCGATGTCTCCCAGGTTTCCATCGGCACCGTGGTAAAGCTGCGTTCCGCCAACGGCGAAGTGGAATCGCTCACCGTCCTCGGGGCGTGGGATGCGAATCCCGAGGCCGGCGTGATGTCCTATCTCGCGCCATCCGCGCAGGCCCTGCTGGGCCACAAGGTCGGCGAGATCGTCACGCTCAACCTGGGTCCGCAGGAAATCGTGGAAATTTCCGCCTACGCCAATCCCGTGCTTGCCGCGCACACGTGACTTTCGCATGGTGACGGGAGTTTCCTCCCTTCCCACCATGTCCACGAACATCGTTTCCGTCACCGCGCGCGAGATTCTCGATTCTCGCGGCAATCCCACCGTCGAGGCCGACGTCCGCGTCGCCTCCGGTCATCTCGGCCGCGCCTCCGTCCCCTCCGGCGCGAGCACCGGCGTGCATGAGGCGCTGGAACTTCGCGACGGCGTAAAGGGCCGCTACGCCGGGAAGGGCGTGCAGAACGCGGTGCGCAACGTCCACAAGCTCATCGCCCCCGCGCTCATCGGCCGCGATGCGACGCACCAGGTGTCGATCGATCGCAAGATGCTCGAGCTGGATGGGACCAAGACGAAGTCGAAGCTCGGTGCCAACGCCATGCTCGCCGTTTCGCTGGCGACCGCCAAGGCCGCAGCCGCCGCGGTGAATCTGCCGCTCTACCGGTATCTCGGCGGGCCGAACGCGAAGGTGCTGCCGGTGCCAATGATGAACATCATCAACGGCGGCGCCCATTCGGATGCGCCGATCGACTTTCAGGAATTCATGATCATGCCAAAGGGCGTGTCGTCCTTCGCCGAGGCGCTGCGCTGCGGCGCCGAGGTGTTCCACGCGCTGAAATCCATCCTGCACAAGCGCGGCCTGTCCACGTCGGTGGGCGACGAGGGCGGTTTCGCGCCGACCTTCAAGGGCGTGACCGATGCGCTCGACACGATTTGTTCCGCGGTCGAAGCCGCCGGCTACCAGCTCGGCAAGCAGGTCTTCCTCGCGCTTGACGCCGCCGCGTCGGAGTTCTACCACGCGAAATCGAAGACCTACATCTTCAAGAAATCCGACGGCTCGAAACGCTCCGCCAGGGAGATGGTGGGGTACTACCAAGAACTGGTGTCGAAGTATCCCATCATCTCGATTGAGGACGGATTCGCCGAGGACGACTGGGACGGCTGGAAGCTGCAGACCGACGCGATGGGGGACAGGGTGCAGCTCGTGGGCGACGATCTCTTCGTCACGAACGTGGAATTCCTCCGCAAGGGCATCGATCGCGGCGTGGCGAACTCGATTCTGGTGAAGGTGAACCAAATCGGCACGCTGACTGAAACGCTTGATGCCATCGAACTCGCGAACGATCACAAATACACCGCGGTGATCAGCCATCGCAGCGGCGAAACCGAGGATGCGACGATCGCGGATCTGGCCGTGGCGACGAATGCTGGCCAGATCAAGACGGGTTCATTGTGCCGCTCGGATCGCGTTGCGAAATACAACCAGCTCCTGCGCATCGAAGAAGAAATTGGCAAAGAAGCCATTTATGGTGGTAAGATGCGGTGATGGCGCGGCGCTTTGATCCCGAGACCACCTTCGACGAGGAGCAGGAGTTGCTGCTCGAGCGCCACGAGCGCCGCGTCCGGTTGCTCACCGCTTTCAATCGCGTCATCGCATTTTTTATCGTCGTCGGCATCATTGCCGCGGCGGTGGCCTACATCCTTCCCGAGCTGCGCCGGCAACGCGAGGCGCAGGCGCAAGTAGAGGCACTCCGGCGGCAGGTCGAGACCCGGCGCATTGAGGTCGCGCGCCAGACGCGGCAGGTTTCCTGGCTGCAGAACAATCCCGAATACCTCGGAATTTACGCGCGCGACAAATTTGATTTGATGAAGGAAGGAGAAACCGTCTTCCGACTCGAACCCGTGAAGCCCGATCGCGTTCCGGGCCGCCCCGCGACCGGATCGCCCGAATAGCCCCCGCCCCCGCGCGTCCTCGCGGGCGGAAATCCCTTGCGCCGTGGACGCCGCGGTGACATCCCAACCGGATGCAGGATGAACCAACTGGTCCGACCCCGACTCCGGGCGCGCCCGTGAACCCCTCCCGCCCGGAGTTGTCCTACGCGGAATTCATCGCGCGCCGCCGCCGCCGCCTGGCGGGAAAGATTCTGCTGATCGTCGGCGCCATTGCCCTGGTCGTCTTTCTCGGCGGCAAGCCGGTCTATCGCGCCATCAAAGCCTGGCAGGCCCGCCGCCTCGCGCGCGAAGCGAACGCGCTGATGGTCGAAGAAAAATGGACCGAAGCCAGCCGGCGGGTGCAGGACGCCTATCTCCTGCGCCCGAATGAGCCCGAGGCGGTCCGCGCCTCGGCCCGACTGCTCACGCGGGTTTCGCGCCCGGGCGAGGCGGTGCCGTTCTGGGAGGAACTAGCCAAACTCACCTCCCTCACCCGCGAGGATCGGCGCGACTACTTTTCCTGCGCGCTCGCCGTGGGACAATTGAATGTCGCTGAAGCCCAGCTCGCGGCGCTCGCGGCCCTGCCGGGCGGGGCGGATTCGCCCACCGAGTGGCTGCTGACCGCCGAGCTGGCAGCGTTGCGGGCGGAGACGACCAAAGCCCTCGAATTCGCCCGGCGCGTGATGGGCGCGGGCGACCGCGCCACGCCGCGCGAGCGTTTCATCGCGAGCCTGCTGGCCTCAAATCTGCCTGATCCCGCCGGTCGGCGCGACGGCGCGGCCCAGATGACCCGGCTTTCGGAGGGCGACTCGCCCGAGGCGCTCGAGGCGCTCGTCTGGCACGCCCGGCGCCGCATCGCGGGCAATGTGGATCCGGAAGCGCCCGCGGCAGCCGAACTTGTCGCCCGCCTGAATCGTCATCCGATCGCCCGCACCATCCACCAGCTTCTCGCCCTCGAACTGGAAATGCGCATGGACCCGGGCGCGCACGACGAAATCATCAACCGCGCCATCACGCGCTTCGGCGGCGCGACAGACCGCGACACCCGGGCGCGGCTGGTCGCATGGTTGAACGAGCAGCGCGAGCCCGCGCGCGCCCTTGAGATCGTCTCATTGGATCGATCCCTCGAGAGCGCGGAAATGTTCATCAGCCGATTGGACGCGCTCGGCGCGTTGGGTCGCTGGGCCGAGGTGAAGTCGGCGATCGACAGCAAGCGTTTCCCGCTCGAGCCGATGCTCGAGGAGATTTATCTCGCGCGCGCATTGGGCAAGCTCGGCGACGCGCAGTCCAGCGAAAATCACTGGCGGCTCGCGCGGCAGGCGGCCGCGGGAAATGTGGAACGTCTTGGCATGATCGCGCGATTCGCCGAGGGGACCGGATCTCCCACAGCGGCCGAGGCGGCCTATCGCGACGCGGTGACGGCCGCCCCTCAGTTGCGTCCGGCGCACGAGGCGCTGCTCAGATTTCTAAACGACACGGGCGACACTGCCAAGACGCACGCGCAGATACGCGCGATGCTGGCCATCTGGCGCGAGGATCGCGGGCTGCAAA
Organism: Verrucomicrobiota bacterium; assembly: GCA_031370675.1. Classification (GTDB taxonomy): domain Bacteria; phylum Verrucomicrobiota; class Verrucomicrobiia; order Chthoniobacterales; family SZAS-18; genus SZAS-18. The sequence continues at coordinate 9,383 of JANMQT010000080.1, read as the reverse complement.
ATGACGATGCGTACTTTTGCGCGCTGAGGAATGAGTCCATCGCCGAGGCAGCCGCGACCGCCGAGCGCCTGTACCGGGAGCAACCCGCGAGCCTGCCGCATCGCATGGCGCTCGCGCTGGCGCGCCTGCGCCTCGGGCAGAATACCGCCGCGCTCGAAGTGTTCCGCGGCATCTCCATTCCGGAAGGGGTCGCGCAGCCCAACACCCGCGTGGTGCTGGCGGCCGTACTCCGCGCCAACGGTTTCAATCTCGAAGCGCGCGCCGAGGCGGATCGGGTTCCCCGCGCGCGCCTGAAAAAAGAGGAGCGAGAGCTCCTCGACGCCGCGATCAAATAACGCGGACTACGCGAGCACGGGCTGTGGATCGCGCCGGCCCGCCACCTTGCGCGCCATCCAGAGCGCGGTCAGCGTCGTCGCCAGGATGCCGCCGAAAACCGTGGCCGGTTCCGGCACCCCGGTGATGATCACGCCTTCGGTCGAGACATTGCCAAGGCCCAACACGCCGCCACCGGACGCATAGCCATAAAATCGGAACTCGGCGTTCGCCCCGAAATTGCTGCCTTCGAGCAGGACGTCCGCAAAATTCCAAGTGGAGGTCACGGGTCCCAGGCCGACCGCAAAGGGCTGAAACGCCACGAGGCTGCCGTTCACGAAAAGGCTGACGATGAGACCCTGCGGTCCCGCGACATCGCGCCCCAGGTCAAAGACGAGCTGCGTCAGGGTGATGTTGTTGCCCAGGGCGCCGCTGACGGTGAACGACAGGTACTGGGAAAGATCGGGAACCACCGCGCTGGGAAATCCCGTGGTCTGAAAGGAAGTGCCCGGAGCCGCGGTAAGCGGGCCGACCCGCGTGAAGTTCGAAAAGAGCGGAGCCGCCTGTACGTTGTTGATGAAATCCAGCTGGGCGGTCACCAAACCGCTGCCGGGATTCCCCGGGAAATCATAGGTGAACAGGCTCTGCGCACATACCGACGAGGTGCACGCGGCCAGGGCCGCTAGGAGAACAAATAAGCGTTTCATGGGTACAACAAGAGATGACGAAGCCATTCGCATGCCAACTTTCCCCGCCGGAGTCAACGCAATACTTCGGCCGTCCAGGGCCTTACGCCTGCCGGAGGCCCGCCCCATCAGCCCCCAGCGGGTCCCTTTCGCTCGCGCGCCTTTATTTGTCCGACCCATTCATACCACGCCAGCGAGCGACACAGCACCCAGCCTCGCCAGCCATCGCGAAAGCCCTGCTTCAGGATGTAGTGATAGAGGAAACGAAGCCACGGTCGACACGGCAGCCGTCGCGCCACCCGCTTCAACCAGCGCTTCCGTTCCAGCGGCGAGCCCAGCGGTCCATCCGCCAGCGTGTCCACCCCGCGGGCCTCGTGCAGGTCATGCGCAACCGTCGCCTCCCAGTCGCTGTAGCGGTTGTGCTTCTCGATCCAGATCGCGTAGGTCGGAAACGCATAATGATCCATGGGCGCGCGCAGATAATCACCGCGGCCGTCGAGCAGCACGTGCTCGTGCACTTCGTTGTCGCCGGCAGAATGATCGCCCGCCGGCATCTCGACTTTTTCGTAGCGGCCCAGCCGATGCCGGAACAAGCGCAGATTCCAGCTCGGGAAATACCCGCAATGCCCGATCCAGCCGCCCAGAAACCAAAACCGGCGGTTGAGAAAAAATCCATCGAATCCCGGCCGCTGGATCGCCTCGCCAATCTCCCGCGCCAGCTCCGGCGGGATGCGCTCGTCGGCATCGACGATCAGCACCCACTCGTGACGCCACGGCACGTGCTCGAGCGCCCAGTTTTTCTTCCGTGGAAATTTTCCATCCCACGGAAATTGCACGACCCGCGCGCCCGCGGCCTCCGCGGCGGCGATCGTACCATCTGAGCTCGCCGAGTCCACGACCACGACCTCATCGGCAAAGTCCACGCTGCGCAGGCACTCGCGGAGGTTGGCGATCTCGTTTTTGACGGGAACGAGAACGGAGACCGGAATCTTATCCATGCGGCGATGTGAGCATGAGCCGAAGCGGTGGGCGGGTCAATCGACCTCGATCCAGGTCGGCCTGTCCTGCCGGCCCAACAGCCAGCCGTAGGCCGCGAGCATTCGTTCGGCCACAGTGGACCACGCGTAGCGTTTTGCGATTAGCCTGGGACCTTTCGTACCCATGGCAGACAAAGCCTCAGGCGGAAGTGACGTCGCTTCGCGCAACGCGACCGCGAGGGCCTCCACGCCGGTCGGGATCCACCAACCGAGCCGTTCATTTTCAATTTCCGGCCACGGCGTCTCGCGAGTCGTAATCACGGGCAGGCCGCTGGCAAGCGCTTCGCCGATGACCAATCCGAAATTTTCAGAATAGGTCGGCAGCACGAACAAGTCTGAGTGGTAATAGATCGGCCACTTTGCACCATCCGAAACCGCACCAAGAAATTCAAAGTCTGCTTCCATGCCCGCTTCACGCACCGCGTCTTGAACCTCTGCGAGGTGGCCCACTTCATCCGGCCCGACCACCGTCATTTTCCAGCCAATTGGACGCACGGTCGCCCAAGCTCGCACCAAGTCGAGCAGCCCCTTCTTTGGATGGATGCGCGAGAGAAAGAGGGCCTGGCGAGGCGAATGAGGGGGTCGCGGCCCAGCAAGGTTGGGCAAATCAATCCCATTGGCGACAATCGCTATCGGATTGCGCAGACCCGCGCGTCGCAATCCCTCGGCTTCCTGGCCCGACGTGGCATGCAGCAGCGCCGCTTGCTCGAGATCGCGGCGTTGATATAGACGCCACGCAAAATTCTTTTTCGTCGAGCGATGACCGCGAGCCCATGGCTCCAGCATGCCACGCGGACTCACTACCCGCGACACACGACACGCGCACGCCGACGAGGCGGTAACGTGATTCACGGGCAGCCACAGACCCGCGTCATGGACAATGTCCATCGCACCCTCCTTTAATCGACGTCGGATTGCCGCGCGCCACGGCCTCATAACACTCAGATCGCGCCACGCCGCTACCACGGCAGACACGTGTGAATCTGGTAGGAATTGCCCGGCTTCGCGCAAATCACGCCGAATGGAACAGGGAACACGTACGAAGGAGGTCGGGATACCAGTCGGTGCGAGCGTGTGATTGCTCGGGGCTGTAGTGAGTATCTCCGCATGCGCCCCGGAGCTCACGAGCCCGCGTGCGAGCCCCGGCACGCTGCGCGCCGGCCCGCCTGAGGCCGGCGAAATATCCGCCACCGTGAGCAGGATCCGGAGCGTTGAATTCATTTCAAACGATCGCCCGGTGACGACGACGACGACCGCTCGACTTCGTCGCGATCCAACCCCAGCAAAGCCCCAGGTACACCACGACGTAAAGCTGGATGGAGGCGATCTGGAGCGGAAAATCGATCAGCGCGTGCACGGCCACCCCGGCCAGCGCAAGCAGCGCGGCCGGCAAAAGCAGGTCATGCTGCGAATTGCCAGCGGCCTCCGGCATCCGGTAGTTCCTCACGCCTCGCGCGAAGCCGCCGAAAAAAATAATCGACCACAAAGCGGTGCCGAGCACACCCCATTCGAGCAGCGTCTGCACGTAGTCGGCGTGGAGATACCGCCAGATGCCGTCGATGCGATCCCCCAGGAAATCGGTGTAGTACGGAAACATCACCTGGAAGCAACCGGGCCCAAAACCGAAGGCCCCGGCATCCGGCACGGCGCGCACGCCGGCCGATTGCGCGAGGAGCCGCGTGCCGAGCAGACTGCCCGCGCCGAGTTGCTGCACGGTTTCCTGCCAACGTCCGATCTGAACCTTCAAGCCGATCGCCAGGATCACGACCAGCAACCCGAGCGCCACGGTGCCCAAGCCCCACGCGAGCGTGCGACGCTGGCGCATCCACGTGAACGCGAGCAGCCCGCGCGCAGGCCAGAGGATGAGTCCAACGGCCAGGGCCCCGGCGATGATCTGTCCCGCGCGGGACGTGTTCATCACTGAGGCGAGCGCGAAAACCACTCCCGACGCCATCCACAGCGCGAGCACCAAAGGCGGGGTTCGCCGCGAAAATGCGCGCATTAATGCGGTGCCAGCCGCGGGTAGACAAAGGTTGAGAAAGGCCCCGGCGTTCGCATGGTAAAAGTAGGTCGCGAAAAAACTCTTGGTGTATTGGTCGGGCCCGCGCACCGACGGATCCTCCCAGAAGATGGTCGGGGCCGCCGCCGCCCGCTGCACCACGCCCAGCGCAGCGATCGAGGCGCCGGTGAGCGCGATCGTTGTCCACAGGCGCAGTCGCCATTCGGACTCGGCCGCCATCTCGCACGTGAGGAGCAGCGCGCCGAGTACGAGTGAAAGTCGAATCATGGCGGCGAGCGCCAGCGCGGCATCCACCGCGCCGGGCGCGAACCCCGCCATCATCGGCAGCGGCGCGAAGATGGAAACGTCCGGGTCGTAAACCGCCCGCGCGTTCAGCGTCATCCACCAGCCCAGCGCGAGCACCGCCCCGACCACCACCAGCAGGAGACGGGGAAGATCCCGCAGGCGGCCCAGCCCGTCGAACGGGATGGCCAGCCCGCGCACGGCGAGCGTGGCGGCGAGTCCCGTGTTGAGCCAGTCGATCGCCCACAAGCGCGTGCTGCCGAACGCCCACGGCGCAAAGACGAGCAGCGCGAGCAGCGCCCAGCGGGAAAGCTCGATCAGGGCGCGTGCAACCATGCCGACGGTTCTAGCGGCCCCGCGCGGAAAGGAGAACGTAAAGCGTCTTCAGCACAATCATCGCATCGAGCAGGAACGAATGATGCCGGATATAATACAGATCGTACTTCAACTTTTCCACCGCATCGTCGTAGCCCGCTCCATACGGATAACTGACCTGCGCCCAGCCGGTGATGCCCGGCTTGACCAGGTGCCGGAGGTGATATGAGGCAACCCGGGCCTCGTACTCCGCGACGCACTCAGCCGACTCGGCGCGCGGGCCGATCAGGCTCATGTCGCCGCGAAAGACGTTCCAAAGCTGCGGCAGTTCGTCGAGCCGGAAGCGGCGCAGCCATTGCCCCGGTCCGGTGATGCGGGCGTCGCCCTCAAGCGTGTAGGGCGAACCCGGCTCAGCGTTCTCGCGCATCGTGCGGAATTTGAATACGGTGAACGGCACGCGATCGCGCCCGATGCGCGTCTGCCGGAAAATGATCGGTCGTCCCGATCCCCAGAGGACGAGGATGCCGACGATGAGGATGAGCGGCGAAAGCAGCACCAGACCCACGCTGGAGATCACGAGATCACAAAGGCGCTTGAGGTGGAGGTACGGATAATCCCGCGTGAATTGAAACCCCATTTGCAAGGGCCAGAGCGAATTGAGCGCAAAGACCGGAATCATCCGCCAGTGCGTCTCGTAAAAAGTCTCGAGTGTATAAACCGGCACATCGAGGAAGTGCATCCGCACCAGCGTGTCGAGCACCGCGGGTCCCAACTCCTCGGCTCCCTCGGCCACGATCACGCCGTCATAGGCGTCGCCCAGGGCCAGCAGTTTCTCGATGGCCGCGCCCTCGATCACGGGCGAGCCCTCCCCCGCCAGCGCTTCGCCCACCCGGCGATCGTGTGGGTCGACAAACACCAGCTGCTGCTGATTGGGTTTCTTGAGGTAAGCCTCGTAAAAGGACGTCGCTGCCGCGCCCGCCCCAAGCACGAGAAAGCTTTTGCGCGCGGCCCGCGCCGCCACCCAGGGCGCGATTCGCCATCGGTAGGCGAGGGAAATGGGCAGGAACAAACTGAACTCACCGAGCAGCACGGCCCGGCTGGGTTTTACCAGCGTGTTATACGCGGCGATGGAGTAAATCGCGAGCGCCGCGAGGAACGTGGCCACCACCACGGCAATGAGATGTTCGCTGGTGTAGCCGAAGCTCTTCATCTGCCGCCGCACGTCGTAGCCGCCGATGATGTAAAGCACCGGCACGAGCAGCGCGATCGGCAACCAGAAGAGGGTGAACTGCGCGTCGAGCAGGTAGTCGTTCAGGTTGGCCCAGACAAGCACGCGATGGGCGCCGTAAAAGACCGCGACATCAAGCGCCAACAGGCCCGCCGCGGAAAACCAGCGGCGCGTGGCAAACTTGTCACCCAGCGTGGCGCCGGCCCGGGGCGCGGCCGCCGCCGACTCGGGGGGCGCGACCTGCTCGTTTAACCGGGTGGCACTGCTCATAACATCGGGCACGGATCCCTGACGCGCTCCTTGCGCGACTCTAGGAGACCCGCCCGCCGAGTCAAACGGGTTCTCCCGGCGCTTGCGGCTCGAGACCCCACGCCGCCAGGAACCGATCGGCACTCGCCGCCACGGAATAATCGGCCGACAACGCGCGCGCGATCGCGCCCGCCCTGGCCCACCTCGCCGGATCCACCGCGAATTCCCCGATGGCATTCGCCAGTGCGTTCGCGTCGCCCGCGGGCGTCACGACCCCGCAGCCGCTCTCACGCACGACGAGCGCGACCTCGGATTCCGTCGGGCCGACAAATACGCAAGGCCGGCCGACCGCCAGGACCCCGTAGAACTTGCTGGGCACCACCAGCCCGCTGAGTCCGGCGGGCATGGTGACGAGGTGAAGGTCCGCCGCGCCCAGACTTTCGGACAGGCACTCGCGCGGTTGCCACGGCAGGAACCGCAAGTTTGCAAGTCCGCGCCGCGCGGCGTCCGCGCGCACCGCCGCCAACCGGGGTCCATCGCCCACCATGAGAAACACGATTTCTGGTCGCTCGGTCCGCAGTCTTTCTGCCGCGTCGAGCACTTCATCGAAGCTGTGCGCGAGACCAAAATTTCCCGAGTACATCACGACGAACGCATCGTCCCCCAGGCCGTGATCGCGCCGGAATGGATTGGTCGCGCGATCGATCGGGCGCACCCGCGACGGGTCCGACCAGTTCGGCACCACGCGGATCCGATCCGCGCGCAGGCCGCGTTCGCGCAGCCGGGTCTCCATGCAGCGACCCGGCACAACCACGAGGTCGCAGCGCTCCAACCCCCAGGTCGAGAGCGCGCGCAGCACCCGCGCGGCGGCACCGTCGCGCGCCAGCACCTCCAATTCCTCCGCCAGCTCCGGATAAAGATCCTGCGACCACTGGATTAGCCGACCGCCCTTGACCGCCCTCAGCAGCGGACCGAGCAACACCTGCAGCGGCGGATCGCTTGTGGTCACAACGAAATTCCATGGTCCGCGGAGCCGGCCGGCCGCGCGCAGCAGCGCGGGATAGATTCCGAGATAACCCAGCGCGCGCTTTCCCGTGCTCTCGCGCGTGAACGCGAACGAACCCGGCACGCGGCTCACTTCGACCCCCGGGATCGGCTCGTCACGCGCTCCGGCCAGGCTCGTGGTGGCCACCCCCACCCGCCACCCGCGCATGGCCAGTTCTCGCGCCAGCTCGGCCACGAGCTGACCGACCGCCGCCGCATCGGGCGGAAACGTACGACTGACGAAGAGGACGGAACGCGGCGCGGTCGACACCCGCCAACCTTGGGCCAGGCTGCGCCCGCGCCGCAAGCCTTCCGACTGTCCGGGCGCATCGCCGGAATATTTTTGCCCCACGATCGAGTTAGCTCGGCGCTCCGCCCGCCGGTGTCAGCACCTGCAGGGAGACCCCGATGACGAAGTCCCTCACGCGCACGCGGTAAGCTTGCATGTGCGGCGCCATGGCGTGGGCGGAAAGGGCTTCGACGCTCGACCATTTTTCAACGACCGTGACGACGTCGGGACGCACCGGGCCCTGGCCGGGCGCGCCACACTCCAGGTCCACGGCGGCGGCGTATTCGATGCAGCCCGTTTCGGCACGGACATCGGTCTCCAGTCGCGCGAATTCGCGCAGGAAGCGATCGCGCGTGCCCGGATGCAAATTGATAGATGCGATGACGTGAATCAAAATGACCTCGTTGGATGCACGACGCGGGAGCAGTCTCCCCCGCCGGGACCACAAACTGAAGGGTCGACGAAGCGGAAGGCAAGCGGGAATGCGCGAAGCCGGACAAGTGCAACGTCCGGCGCGCCCTGGCCCTCGACCCTGCCCAATGCCATTCCTTCTCGTTCCCGCCTCCTGGTTCCTTTTCCATTTCGTGACACCGCCCCGCGTCGGCTGATACGGTCCGCGGGATGGACGCGGCCGATTGGGCAACCCTGAACGACGAGGAACTCCTCGAGCGCCGCATCTCCCGGCTCGGCCTGCACCTCGAAGGCTCAACGCTCGAGCCGCTCATCCGCCAGCTCTACGACGAGCTTTCGGCGCACGGACTCGCGTTTCATCCACCCTGCCACATCGGCGATGAGTGGTTCGTGCCGGTGGGCATCCCCGCGATCTTCGTGCCGTTTTTTCTCACGCACGACCGCCTGCGCACGCTCGAGCGGACGCTGATGCTGGAGGTCGAGGGCGGCACGCCCGAATCGTTCATGCAGCTGATGCGGCACGAGACCGCGCACGCGTATGCCTACGCCTTTCAGCTCCCGCGGAAGAAAAAATGGCAGCAGATCTTCGGGCAGACGTCGCGCGAGGAGACGCCGCAGTTCTACCGGCCGCGCCCGTTCAGCCGCAGATACGTGATGCATCTCGACGACTGGTACGCGCAGAGTCACCCCGACGAGGATTTTGCAGAGACCTTCGCGGTCTGGCTGACCCCAGGGCTGGAATGGCGCAAGCGCTACGCCGGCTGGAAAGCGTTGCAAAAACTTGAATACGTCGACGCGCTGATGCGCTCGCTCGCCGGGAAACCCCCGCTGCATGCGCCGGAATATCGCGTGGTCGAGTACGACTGCCTGAACCTCAAGCTCAAGACGTATTACGCGCGCAAACGAAAGCAGTACGAGGATTCCTACCCGGATTTCTACGACGCCGATCTGCGGCAGCTCTTCCCTGCCGCGGCCGACGGTCCGGAGCGGATCCGGGCCGGCACCTACCTCCGCGGGCGCCGACGGCGGCTGATGAACACCGTCTGCCAATGGACGAACGAGAAGAGATTTCGCGTGAACAAACTTCTTTCGCGGCTCATCGAACGGTGCGACCAACTTGGACTTCATGTGCTCAAGGACGACCCGCAGCAGGACATTGGCGTGGCGACGTTCATCACGACGCTGGTGATGAACAATCTCTTCACCGGCAAGTTCAAGCGCACCAAATAGCGTGAAAAAAAAGATCAAAGTCCTCGCGCTCTTCGACGCCGTCGCGCCCACAACGCTCGACCAGGATCTGAGCGCGGAAATGAAAACGGAGGATTGGAAGACCGAGCGCAACGTCCTGGGCGCGCTCGGCAAGCTGGGGTGCACGGCGGAACATCTCGCGATCTTCGACGACCTCGACTTGCTGCGGCAGAAGCTCGCCAGCTTCGCGCCCGACGTGCTCTTCAACCTCGCCGATCAATTCAAGAACAACCGCGGGTTCGACCAGAACATCGTTTCCTTT